>JAUMXD010000052.1 GCA_030529305.1 Allobrachymonas sp. | reverse complement strand
AGGGTTGGGTGAGATAAATTGGGATTTTGGGGGATTTTTGGGGATGTATTGGGACGGGGTTCTGAAAACGCTTTGCACATAGTGAAAAAGAAAAAGCCGGTGCAAAAACCGGCTTTTTTTGTGGCTGGCCTGGGGGGATCAGGCGAACAAATGCCGCTGCAAGATGTCGATGACCAACTCTGCATCATCAGGGGCCAATGTGCCAGCATCAGGGTCGGCAAACAGCAGGCCACGGCGGGGCATGTGTTTGGTGCCGAACTCATGGAAGGTTGCATAGCCCTTGTCGAAGCCCACGCGCACGCTGTTGGCATCGGCCTGCGAGCTGAGTCCCGCCAGCATGTCCCCATAGCGATCCAGCAGGCGCTGATGACCAGCGCGACCTGCCTTTGCGGCAGCCTTGCTTTGCGGAAAAGGATAGCTTGCAATCGTTCTTTCAGCCCACGGGTGCCAAGCGCGACCCAAGGGGTCGGAGCGAGTCTCGAACCGCTGGTTCACGCGGCTTTCCAAGGCTACCCCAACATCGTGCAAGACGGGCGTGAGGTCGCCCAGCTTGCTGTGCAGCTGCTGCAGATAATCTTGTATGCCTGCGTCTTGAACGCTGATGGTCAACATTTGCATACTCCTTTAAAATCAGCACGAAGCACGCGGGGCGCGAAAGTAGCTGGCGATTGGGTCGATAGCTGCCTGGAAACTGACCCCACCTCCAATCGGGTGCGGGAGCATGATCCCCCGCGCGCTTTTTCTTTCATTCCGCTGCATATTCCAGCGCGCCCACACGCAAGTTATTCATCCCCTTGCGCTCCCTAATGATCACATTCCAGAGAATGCTGCCATTGGGGTTCTGCATGACGATGGTGGCGATGTCGTATTTACTCCCCGTGAACAGCTTGATGAAGCGCCTGCGCTTGGTGCCATCGTCATAAGCCGTGGCCCATACTTCATCCGGTTGCATAAGCGTGGGTAAAACAAACTGGGCATAGCGTTCTCGTCCATCCAGACGTTTTTCGACTACATGCACCAGCAGCTCTTCCAAAATCGTGACTTGGCCTACGGGTGTTTGCACGCCACGTGCTTTACCAACGGGCACTCCTAATGCTCCACGCAGAACTGAAACAGCTTGTTCTAAAGAGCTGGCTTTGGGCAACATCTCCGGCGCTTCGGCTCGTGGCGTCATCTGCCGCAAATCGGGCCGCTCCAACGTTTTCCAGTTGCCTTGATCGGCCACTTCCTTGGCGATTTTGGGCACTGTCACGCCTGCTTTGCGGGCGGCATCGGCCAGTGCCTTTTCCGCTGCGCGCAGCTTCGCCTCGGCCATCTGTTTGAGCACCAGCTCGCGGGCTTGACCAGCGTTGTAGGATGTCCGTCACCAAGCGTGCATCGCGCTCACCACCGTTGTAGCCGCGCAGGGCCAGCCACAGGCGATCAAAGTCGCTCAGATGTGGCGGCGCGCGATCAAACAAAAACTTGTCGTAGCCCACCATTGCACGCAGTGCCCACTTGGGGTTATGCGGCAGGCAGGCATGAGCCCCCCACGCTCCATCGCTACGCGTATTGCGCTGCCCCCGAGGGGGCCTTCGCCGCCTTGGGAGCGGCCCGGCGGCGGCTCATCATCCATACCCTCGCGCTCGCACCACCAACGCGCAGTGGCTGGCATGAATTGCGCCAACCCACGTGCGCCCACATGGCTCACGGCTTCGGGCCGCCAGGCGCTTTCTTGATGCACTTGCGCAGCCAGTGCGGCAATGGGCGCATCCAGCCCCCACTGTGCGTAGGCTTGCTGCGTGAGCACGCGGCGGTACTGGTGGGCGCGCGCCGGTATCTGCAAACCCACAGGCTGGGCCTGTGCCTGGGCCGCCAGGCCCAAGGCCAGCAACGCAACAACAATCAAACGGCGCAACATGCTCACGCCCCCAGGCCCACGGCAATCATGGCGGCGGCCACAATGCCCGCGCGGCGCAGCATGCAAACGCCAAACAGGCGCAGCTGATCGGTGCGCGAAGCATCACTCAACTGCTCTGCAGTGTGCTGTTCTGTAAAGCTGAAAAACTCCACCGCTTTGCCGGTGTGTTGGCCTGCATCGTTGACATGCAAATCCAAAAACAGATCGGGCCGCGCATACGGGAAAAGGCTGCGATCCAGCCAGTAGCCCGCCACGGCGGCCATTGCCACCAGGCTCAGCTTGTACACGCTCACCGGCAGCTGCTGCGGGGCCATCAGCCACACCAGCACGCTCAGCAGTACAGCTACGCCAAATTCGGCATACTTCAATGCTCTCAATCAGAGCCCACTCACGACTCACCGCGAGCCAAAACCCGTGATCATGGTTTTGAGGGTGAGCAAAAAGATCAAAAAGTCCAGCCAGACCGAGAAGTGCTTGATGTAATAGAAGTCGTGCTCGATCTTGGTGTGCGTTTCATCCACACCTGCTGCGTAGCCGTGCATGACTTGCGCCCAGCCCGAGATGCCGGGGCGCAGCACGTGCCGGTATTGATAAAAGGGGATTTCCTGCTCGAACTGTTCGACAAACTCTTTCTGCTCGGGGCGTGGGCCGATCAGGCTCATGTCACCTTTGATCACATTGAAGAGTTGCGGCAGCTCATCCAGCCGCGTTTTGCGCAGGTAGCGCCCCACACGCGTGACGCGATCGTCGTCGGCCTCGGCAAAGCTGGCGCCGTCTTTTTCGGCGTCCAGACGCATGCTGCGGAATTTGTAGATGGTGAATTCCTTGCCGTGCAGCCCAACCCTTTGCTGCTTGAAGATGGCCGGGCCTTGGCTTTCCCACCGAATGGCGACGGCAATGCCCAGCATGAGCGGCAGCACGATAGGCGCAGTCACCACAATCAGCGCCACATCCAGCAAGTATTTGATGCCCACATACACGGGATTGGGCAGCAGGGAGCCTTCGGTGTTTTCGTACATGTGGTGGATGCGCACACGCCCGGTCAGCGCCTCTTCCACCTGGCGGATGTTGTACACAGGGATGTTGCGCAGGGTGCTGGTGGCCAGGAATTTTTGCCAAGCGTAGCTCAAGGCTGGCGCGTGCAAATCGGCCACGATGGCATGGATGTAAGTGCGATCGGGCAATTTCGGCTCATCCAGCCGAATCCAGTTCGCGCCTGGCAAGCTATCCAGATGCAGGGCACGCCCCAAGGGCACAAAGGCCAGATTGCACTGGCGCGCACGCCACAAGACGATGGAATAGCTCAGCAGCCAAATGGCCGAAAGCGCAAAGCCGCCGAAGATGTATTGCAGGCTATAGGGCAGCCGCCACAGCAGCAGCATGAGGGCAAAGCCTGCATACCACACCACCAGCAACGGTACACCCGCCACGGCCGAACGCCGCCCCGGAAACAGGTTCAGGCTACGCAAACTGAAGACCGTGCCCACGAAACTCGCGACCACCACTGCCACGCTGACCCAGTGATGTTTTTGATAGGCACTGGGCAACCACGGCCAATGCGGCAGCACGATAGCTGGCAGCACGCACACGAGCACCAGGCCAATCGCCAGCCGAAACCGGTTGGAGCGCAGCAACTTGAACATGGCCGCTATTGTCCTTGTTTATTGGGGCCAGAGATGGTTGAGGCACGGCCGTCATCCCCTGATTGACGCGGCAGATGGCGCAGGCACCAGGCATTGAGCCGCCGCCCCGCATCGAAACACCAGCCCCATTTGTTCATCCATGCCGTCCAAGCGCTACGCTTGCAAAGGCTTCGAACCAATGGCAAGCGCATTCTAGAGCCTGTCAAAAAACCAGATGCCGCTGTGAACATTGCACCAATGCTGTCACAGAAAGAAGAGCATGGAGTGACAGACAGTGGGAATTGATGGCTCAAAATCGCCTTGACAAGCTTGGCGATGCAGGGCGAGATCGAGCAAGCGCCTGTTGTCGAAGCCGTGCAGCGGATTGTGCAAACAGGCAGTCCATGGCGCGATTTGCCTGCAGAGCTCGGCGAATAAAACACCTTCTTCAAGCGATTTCGTGACCAAGTCAAAGCCGACGTGTTTCACAGGCCCTTCGATGCACTCAGCGATGAGCTTGACATGAAGTACGCCATGGCCGACGCCACGATCGTGAAGATTCACCTCTACGGCAAGGGTGCAAAGAAGCTGATCAATGATATCGGGTTTAAGCACTGCAGGCCGGCAAGGCGTCCAATGCCAACTGGTTGATTCAAGCGCTTGAGAAGCGGGCAGCGAAGTGGTGATCTCGCAGATGCCTGCTCGGCGCAAGCGGCTTGCCATTGATAAATACATGTACCGCTGGCGTCATCTATCTGGTAGAGAACTTCTTTGGCAAGCTCAAGGGGTTCAAGCGCATTGCCATGCGCAGCCACAAGAACAGCAGCAGCTTCTCCGCAGCCATCTGCTTGGCTGCTGCTGTGATCTATTCCCAGCGATTTCAACAGACCCTAACGATCGTTGCCATTTGCTGCAAATGGTAAACCCGCACTTACGCACTTAAACCGCAAGCTGCGAACAAGAGGGCTCAGACTCCGGTCATTTGCGAAGCAACAAAGCAGACCCTAGGCAATGCACGGCAGACTGGCCTGCAGCACTGGGCAGGCAGGGTACTGCATAGGGCCGCAGCCAGATGCGATTTAAAAACAATGAAATCGCGCAAGAAAAAAGCAAGTAAACAAGGAAAGAAAAAGCACGGGCTGACGCGTAAATGGGCAGGCGAGGCTGCTAATTACGCAGGTCAAGGCTATAATCCGCAGTTCTGCTGACAACATCCGCCAACACAAGGAATACAGATCATGGCATCAGCCAAACCGCAAAAAAGCCCCCGCCTGGCATCCGGCCGCAAACGCGCCCGCCAGAACATCAAACTGAATGCAGCCAATACTTCGCTGCGCTCCAAATACCGCACCGCCGTCAAGAACGTCGAAAAAGCCGTGGCCGCTGGCGACAAAGCCAAGGCGCAAGAGCTGTTCGGCAAGATGCAATCGGTGGTGGACACGATTGCCGACAAAGGCATCTTCCACAAGAACAAGGCCGCTCGCGACAAGAGCCGCCTCTCTGCCAAAGTCAAGGCTTTGGCCAACGCCTGATTTCAGGCCAGCCCGGCCGCATGCCTTGCATGTGGCTGCCCGTTTGAATGGGTGCGCTGCCAGCAGATTGCAAAAAACCGCCTTTGGGCGGTTTTTTCTTTTGCGCTTTTGTTTTATGTTTTCGCTTTGCTTGCAGATTTGTTTTTTCGGTTTGTTTTTGCTGCCGTTTTCAATGCAAGCGTGAACAGCCCCTTACAAAATAGGCGCAGTCAGGCATTGAAGCGCACTGCGGCAAGCCTTACCTTCGGGGCAGGCTGTGCTATGGTGCGCAGCTGAGCTTTTGCATTGGGCAATTTAATTTGGCCCACAAACTTAGTCCACAAGAAAGGATCTGCCTGTGAACCCCACTTTCAAACTGCTTGCCAAGCCTGTTGCCGCCATCGCCTTGTTGGGCGCTTTGGGTGCTGCCCCTGCGGCTTTTGCCCAGCAAGGCGCGGCCGCGCCCGCTGCCAATGTTGCGGCCAACCCCATCGACATGATGAAAGCCGATTTGAAAATCACCCCGGCGCAAGAAGCGGTTTGGCAAAAATACGTGGCGGCTTACACTACGGATTTCCGCCCCTCGCAAACGCCCACAGCCGATCAGTTCAATGCCATGAAAACACCCGAGCGCGTAGCCTTTTTGAAAAAGCTGCACACCGAGCAGAACAACTTCTTGTTCGGCCGCTTTGACGCTTCGGTGGCTCTGTACAACGCGCTGGACGCCAACCAGAAAAAGACTTTTGACGACATGACGGCCGAGCGCGCACCCCAACAACAAGCGCCCGCCGCTGCCAAAGGCAAAGCCAGCGGCAAGAAGAAGTAAGTAGCCGATTTGATTGCCAAGGCGGTGGCCTGATGGGGCTGCCTGATTGCGATCAGGCCCCCAACAAAAAGCCCAGCAGCTTCTGCTGGGCTTTTTTCATGGCTTGAGTTTGTTTCAAGCCAGACAGCAAGCACCCAAGCCACTGGCTGCGGGCATGCTCGGCGACAGTGCTTGCCCGCTTCTTAACGTTCAGCAGGCTTCGCCCCGCCGTGCTTCGGCGCTGGCTACGGCGATGGCCGTTTGGTTCAGGATACGCCGCATGCTGGACGAGGGCGTGAGGATGTGCACGCTGGCGTTGGCCCCCAACAAGGTGGGGCCAATGGTCAGACCCTTGCCACCCGTGACCTTGAGCACGTTGAACAGAATATTGGCTGCATCCAGATTGGGGCAGACCAAGAGATTGGCGCTGCCTTCCAGCTGATTGGACGAGAGGCGGGCGTTGCGCAGTTGGGCATCCAGCGCGCTGTCGCCTTGCAGCTCGCCCTCGCTGGAGATATGCGGCGCCAGGGTGCGGAAGATGTCGTGCGCACGGCGCATTTTGAGCGCGCTGGAACGCTTGCTGCTGCCAAAGTTCGAGTGCGAAAGGAAAGCCACGCGCGGCGTGATGCCAAAGCGCTGCACCTTGATGGCCGCCATGCGTGCGATGTCGGCCAGCTCTTCGGCGCTGGGGTTTTCATTGACGTAAGTGTCGGTGATGAAAAGGGTGTGCTTTTCGAGTAGCACGGCGCTGAGCGCAGCAAAGTTGGCCGCGCCTGGCTCCAGCCCGATCACATCGCGCACGATTTGCAGGTGCTGGTCGAAGTTGCCATGCAGGCCGCAGATCATGGCATCGGCATCGCCCATGTGCACGGCCAGCGCAGCAATCACGGTGTGGTTGCGGTTGACGGCGGCTTTGGCCCCTTCGGGCGACAGGCCTTCGCGGCCCATGATCTCGTGGTACTTCTCGGCATAGCTGAAGTAATGCGGGTTGTTGCGCGGATCGAGAATGCCGATGTCTTCGCCCACGCGGATGTGCAAGCCCAGCTCTTCAATACGGCGCTGAATCACATCGGGCCGGCCGATGAGGAAGGGTCGGGCAATGCCTTCGTCCAGCGCCATTTGCGCAGCGCGCAGCACGCGCGGCTCCTCGCCTTCGGCATAGATCACGCGCTTGGCCGGATCGGAAGCATTTTTGGCTGCCAGAAACACGGGCCGCATGAAAAGCCCTGTGTGCGTCACGCGCGTGCTCAAGTTTTCGCGATAGGCCTGCAAATCCTCAATGGGGCGGGTGGCCACACCCGATTCTTTTGCCGCACGCGCCACCGCAGGGGCAATGCGCAAAATCAGGCGCGAATCGAAGGGTTTGGGGATGATGTAGTCGGGGCCGAAGCGCAGCTCTTGCCCCATATAGGCTTGCGCCACTTCGTCGCTGATTTCCATCTTGGCCAGCGCAGCAATTTCGCGCACGCAGGCCAGTTTCATCTCGTCAGTGATGCAGGTGGCACCGCAATCCAACGCGCCACGGAAGATGTAGGGAAAGCACAGCACGTTGTTGACCTGGTTCGGATAGTCCGACCGGCCGGTGGCGATGATGCAGTCGGGCCGCGCGGCCTTGGCTTCTTCGGGACGAATCTCCGGCTCGGGGTTGGCCAGCGCCAGAATCACGGGCCTGTCGGCCATGGTCTTGACCATCTCGCCCGTGAGCACGCCCTTGGTGGAGCAGCCCAGAAACACATCGGCCCCGCGCACCACGTCGGCCAGGGTGCGGGCATCGGTTTGCTGCGCATAGCGGGCCTTGGATTCGTCCAGCGTGCCGGGGCGGCCTTGGTAAATCACGCCCTTGGAATCGCACACGTAGATGTTCTCGCGCCGCAGGCCCAGGCCCACCATCACGTCCAGGCAGGCAATGGCAGCCGCGCCCGCACCGCTCACGGCGACTTTGACCTGGGCAATGTCTTTGCCCACCAGTTCCAACCCGTTGAGCAGGGCCGCGCCCGAGATGATGGCGGTGCCGTGCTGATCGTCGTGAAAGACGGGGATGTTCATGCGCTCGCGCAGCTTCTTCTCGATGTAGAAGCATTCGGGCGCCTTGATGTCTTCGAGGTTGACGCCGCCCAGCGTGGGCTCCAGCGCGGCGATGATGTCCACGAGCTTGTCGGGGTCGCGTTCGTCCAGCTCGATGTCGAACACGTCGATATCGGCAAATTTCTTGAAGAGGCAGCCCTTGCCTTCCATCACCGGCTTGCCCGCCAGCGGGCCGATGTCGCCCAGGCCCAGCACGGCCGTGCCGTTGGTGACCACCCCCACCAGATTGCCGCGCGCTGTGTATTCAGCGGCTTGGCTGGGGTCGGCCTGAATCGCCAGGCAGGGGTAGGCCACGCCCGGCGAATAGGCCAAGCTCAGATCACGCTGATTGGCCAAGGGCTTGGTGGGGTGGATGGAAATTTTGCCGGGTGAGCCCAGGCGGTGATATTCAAACGCGGCCTCGCGCAAGGCGAGTTCACTCGGCTCCATCTGGCTTTCTGTCGTCATGGCTGCGGTTCCTCAAATATTCCAACGCAGCCCTTGCGCCGCACCCATGCAGCGGCCAAGGGCTTAACAGTCAGCAACGATTGTTGCACAGCTCGCATGCCGTCAAGGTTCGGCGCACGGCTTTCCACCAGCAGGGAACTGGCTTTTGCTTGGCATACCCTAAGTAGCCCTACAACCAAGCACAGCGCACGGATGCTGCCAAGCGCCATCTGCCATCAAAAACGGCTGCCCCAGCTTGTCAGCGCTGGTGTCGCCAGCCGCCGCGCGCCCTCAACCCAGCAGCGGCAACTGCATCACCACCGCGTGCTCGCGCCCGCCCGATGGCGTGGGGTAGTAGTTGGGGCGCACACTCACCTCGGCAAAGCCAAAGCGCTGGTACAAGGCGCGTGCGCGCTGGTTGCTTTCGCGCACCTCCAGCCACAGGGTGTGCGCGCCATAGGCACAGGCGCAATGGCGCAGCCGCTGCAAGAGCAGCACGGCACAGCCCTGCCCCTGAAAGGTCGGGTGCACCGCCAGATTGAGCAGGTGCATTTCTTCAAAGCCCAGCAGCGCAATGAAATAGCCCTGCAACACGGCCGGCCCAGTCGCAGGCTGCGACCACAGCAGCTGCATCACGTAATCACCACACTGGCTGCCCTGCCGCAACAAAATGTCGCGCAGGCTCTCGCGCGACCAAGGCAAGGGGTAAGCCGCTTGCTCCACGTGCAGGATGGCATCCAAATCTGCCTCGCAAGCGGGGGCGAAGTAATACGCTGGGCCATATGCACCACCAGCGACCGAATCAGCTGGCCGAGCAGCAGGGGGCGATGGCTGGGGAGATTCGCTTGCCATATTCAGCTGCGGCGTTCAGATGCGACCTTCAAACGCGAAACAAGCGGGTATGCATCAGCCCTGCGCTTGAGCAGCCGCAGCTTGTGCGGCCGCCCGTTCAGCGGCTCGCTCGGCCGTGGTTTGCGCCACCTTGTCGCGCACGTAGTGCGGCAGCAGCAAGGCGGCATCCACCGCTGCGCCTTGTTGCCACAAGGCAGGCGCCAGGCGCAGCAAGGCTGCAGCCGTGGGCATGGCAGCCCCTATCACCGTTTTGACCGGCCGGGGCAAGCGCTGCCCATACACGGCTTGCACATTGCCCGCCCAGGCGTCCTCTGCTTGCCAGCCCGGCAGGGCCAGCAGGTCTTCGGGCGCGACCAGCACCGGCGCCTGCACGCATTGCCATTGCACGGCAGCATGGGCAAGCTGCGCCGCATCGCTGCGCCACTGCCAGCAGGCGGCGTAGATTTCATCCATGCGCGCATCCAGCAGTGCCCACACCCGGCCTTGCGCCTGCTGCGCGGCCTGCCGCGCGCGCCAATCTTCGGCCACGGCCAACAGGGTGCTAATGGGCAACACGGGCGTGCCCGCGCCCAAGGCCAAGCCTTGCGCCACAGCGCAGGCAGTGCGCAGGCCCGTGAAAGAGCCCGGCCCAATGCCCACCACCAGCGCCAGCACATCTTGCAAGCGCAAACCCGCTTGCGCGAGCAAGCGCATGGCTTCGGGTATCAGCGTGGCCGACGAGTGGCTGCCGCCTGCGCCCGTGTATTGCCACAGGGGCGGCGATGAATCGCGGGCCGATGCGCCAGTGCCCAGGGCGATGCTGAGCACTTCGGTGCTGGTATCGATCGCCAAAAAGTACGGGGCCGGGGCAGATGAATCGAATAAAGGCATGAGGAAAACAAGCAATCAGCAAAAAGAGGCCGTAAGCCACACAAAAGCCTTCGCATTATCCGCCGCCGATCAGGATTGCCCTGAGCACATCAACCACAGCCAGTAAGGCCACAAAAAAAAGAGCCAGCGCAGGGCTGGCTCTTGCTTGGGCCGGGCGATGTAATTAACGCACCAGCGATTTCAGGTGGCCGTAGCCTTCAGCATCCATCTGCGCCAGGGGAATGAAGCGCAGGCTCACACCATTGATGCAGTAGCGCAGGCCACCTTTGTCGCGCGGGCCATCTGGAAAAACGTGCCCCAAATGCGAATCGGCCGCACGGCTGCGCACTTCAGTGCGGCGCATGTTGTAGCTCAGGTCCTCGTGCTCGGTCACGGCCGATTTATTGA
>JAUMXD010000051.1 GCA_030529305.1 Allobrachymonas sp. | reverse complement strand
CGACGACAGCCTGCGCGAACACCTGCACCTGCAAGTGGACGACAGCGCCATGCAACTGGCGCGCCAAGCCGTGCAAGGCCAACGCCCACAGGTGCACATCAGCGGCGATACGGAGCTGGCCGACACCATCCACTGGCTGGCCGACAACGTGCGCTGGAACAGCGAGGCCGATCTGGCCCGCCTGATTGGCGAACCTGCCGCCCAACGCACTGTACAGGTGCTGCGCCAAGTGCGGCAAGCGCTGCAAGGCTTTGTGGATCGCATCGTGCCCATACCCAGCACACAGCCACACACGGGCGAAGCGGCTGATACCCCTGCAAGCGATGCGCCTGCTACTCAACATGAGCCGCCCGAATCGGCCCATGCCACAGACCCTGCCACCCCACGCCAGCCGGAGTAAACCTGCATGAAGCTGCTGCGCGGCGCCTACATCTTCTGGATTTTTTTCCGCTACGGGCTGGACGAGCTGGCGCTGTCCTCCGCGCCGCACAGCGGCCTGCGCACCCTGGGCCGCCTGATCACGCTGGGCCGTAATCTGGATGCGCCACGCGGCCAGCGCCTGCGCATGGCGCTGGAAAAGCTGGGCCCGCTCTTCGTCAAATTCGGCCAGGTTCTCTCCACTCGGCGCGACCTGCTGCCGCCCGACATCGCCGCCGAACTCACCAAGCTGCAAGACCGCGTGCCGCCTTTTCCGGCCGAAGTGGCTATTGCCACCATCGAACGCGCCTTCGGCCAGCCGCTGGATCAACTCTTCGTGCAATTCGAGCGCGAGCCAGTGGCCAGCGCATCGGTGGCGCAAGTGCACTTTGCCGCGTTGATTGACCGCAAAGGCCAACGCCGCGAGGTGGCGGTGAAAGTGCTGCGCCCCGACTTGCTGCCGGTCATGGAAAAAGACATCAGCCTCATGCGCTGGATGGCAGGTTGGATCGAACGCGTGGGCGGCGTGGATGCACGCCGTTTGAAGCCCTGTGCGGTGGTCGAAGAATTCAACAAATACCTGCACGACGAACTCGATCTGATGCGCGAAGCAGGCAACGCCGCGCAACTGCGCCGCAACGCGGCCAGCAGCGAGCGGGTGCTGATCCCCGAAATGTATTGGGACTTGTGCGCGCAAGAAGTGATCGTGATGCAGCGCATGCAGGGCGTGCCCATCAACCAGATCGCGCGTCTGCAAGCGCTGGGGCTGGATACGCGCGCCTTGGCCACCCAGGGCATGAAGGTGTTTTTCACCCAGGTGTTTCACGATGGCTTTTTCCACGCCGACATGCACCCGGGCAACATCCAGGTGAGCACCGACCCCGCCACCTTCGGGCGATTGATTCTGCTGGACTTCGGCATCGTCGGCTCGCTCACCGAATTCGACAAGGCCTATCTGGTGCAGAACTTCATGGCCTTTTTCAAGCGCGATTACCGCCGCATTGCCGAACTGCACCTTGAATCCGGCTGGGTGCCAGCGGGCGCCCGCGTGGAAGAGCTGGAAGCCGCCGTGCGCACCGTGTGCGAGCCTTGTTTCGAGCGGCCCCTGCGCGAAATCTCGCTGGGCCTGGTGCTGATGCGGCTGTTTCAAACATCGCGCCGCTTCAACGTTGAAATCCAACCGCAGCTGGTGCTGCTGCAAAAAACCCTGCTCAACGTTGAGGGGCTGGGCCGTGAGCTCGACCCCGAGATGGACCTGTGGTCCACCGCGCGCCCCTTCGTCGAAAAGTGGATGCTGGAGCAAGTCGGCCCGCGCCGCCTGTTGCGCGAATGGCAAAAGCAATCGCCGCGCTTGTTCAAAATCCTGCCGCAGCTGCCCGTGCTGCTGCACGACTATCTGGAACAAGGCAGCCAGGCGCAAGCCCACAGCGAAGAGTTGAAGCAGCTGATCGAAGAGCAACGCCAAACCAATGCCCTGCTGCAACGCCTGCTGTATGGCGCGGCGGGCTTTGTGGCAGGCATCACAGCCATCGTGTTGCTGCAACGCCTGTTGAACGGCTGGGCGTTTTTCTAGCGCGGGCGCGCGCCAATAAGTGGGTTTGCCGCTCTGCCTCCATATGGACGGAAGCCAAATCAGGCGCATCACCATTGGGCGGCTATCGGGCAACGGGCTGCTGCGCTGCTGCGCTTTCATCGGCCTGATCGGCCGCGCTTGGCTCAGCTGCCTTGCTTTGACAAGCCCCCTGCCACCACAGGTAAACAGCTGCCTAGCCCATATATAGAACAAACCCTATCAGCCCGCAGCACACGGAGCGGGCTAACACCACAAAAGCTGCCTTTACAATGCGCTGCGCGCGGCCAGCCCCCGCGTGCCATAGGCGCTTGTCATTGATGCATGCGCCATGGGTGTTTGCTTCGTGCGCGGGCCGGTGTTGCTCGTGGCTTGTCAACTTCTTTTTTAATCCAAGGTGTGTGGCGATGAACACAAAACACTTTTTGATCGCGGCAGCCAGCGCGCTGCTGGTGGCAGCGTGCGGCGGCAAACAGGGCGGCAGCGCGCCGCAAGCAACAGGCAGTGCAGCCGCTGACAGCGGCTCGCAAGAAGCCAAGGTGCTGAACTTCTACAACTGGCCCGACTACATGCCCGAAAACCTGCTGGCCGATTTCGAGAAAGAAACCGGCATCAAGGTCAACTACCAAACGTTTGAAAACAACGAAATGCTCAACGCCAAGCTGGTGGCGGGTAATTCGGGCTACGACTTGGTGGTGCCCGGCTCGGTATTTGCCAAAACGCAAATCGAAGCAGGCCTGCTGCGCAAGCTCGACAAGGCACAGATTCCCAACCTGGCCAATCTGGATCCGTCCATCATGTCCAAACTCGACAAGGTGGACCCCGGCAACGATTACCTTGTGCCCTGGGGCTGGAGTTATGTGACCGTGGGCATCAACAAGAAAGCGGTTGAAAAAGCCCTGGCCGGTACGCCCATACCCGCCAATGCCTGGGATCTGGTCTTCAACCCCGAATACACGAGCAAACTCAAGTCTTGCGGCATTGCCTATCTGGATGCGCCATCTGAAATCCTGCCCTCGGCGCTGCGCTACATCGGCAAGCCGGCTTACTCCACCGACCCGGCCGATTACCAGGCCGCAGGCGACATGCTGGCCAAGGTGCGCCCGGATGTGCGCATTTTCTCCAGCACGATGATTGATGACCTTTCCAGCGGCAAGGCCTGTGCGGCCATCGGCTGGGCGGGCGACATCAATATCGCGCGCAACCGCGCGGTGGAAAACCAGTCTGACGTGCAGATCGAAGCCCTCGTGCCCGCCAGCGGCGCCATCCTGTTCTTCGACAATCTGGCGATTCCCAAAGACGCCAAGCACCCCGAGAATGCGCAGATCTTCATCAACTACTTCCTGCGCCCCGAAGTGTCGGCCTCGCTCACCAACGAAATCGCCTACCCGGTGGCCAACAAAGCCGCCAAGGAATTCATCAAGCCCGAGATGGTGGCCGACAAATCTACTTTCCTGAGCGAAGAAGACCTGGGCAAAATGGCCGCGCCCGAAAGCTTCAGCAACGAAGCGCGCAACGCCATGAACAGCGTCTTTACCGAGTTCAAGAAAGGCAAATGATCAAGGCGGCAAACCCGCCAACCAACTCAGGGCGAACGCCACGGTGTTCGCCCTGTTTCTTTTCCGCAAGGCCAGCTGGCCAACTTCCTAAAATAAGCGGCAACTTTTCTTTCTTGCATTAGTGCACAGAGCAATGAGCTGAATCAACAAATCAAAATGCTGCAAGCCAATCTGCCAACAAACGTTGGCTCACCCGAATCACCATCCCAAACACGCACCATGAAAATTCTGCTCACTGGCGGCACCGGTTACATCGGCAGCCACACGGCTGTGGCGCTGCTCGAGCAAGGCCACGAGGTGCTGCTGTTCGACAACCTGTGCAACAGCCAAGCGCAAGTGCTTGATCACATCCGCCACATCACGGGTCAAGATGCGACCTTTGTGCAAGGCGATATCCGCGATACGCCCTTACTCACGCAAACCCTGCGCCATTTTGGGGCCGAAGCGGTCATCCACTTTGCCGGCCTCAAGTCAGTGAGTGAATCGATTCAGCAGCCCCTGGCCTATTACGCCAACAACGTGCAAGGCAGCATCAGCCTGTTGCAGGCGATGCAGGCATGTGGTTTGCGCCGCCTCGTCTTCAGCTCCAGCGCCACGGTGTACGGCCAGCCGCAATACCTGCCGCTGGACGAAGCCCACCCCACCAGCACCACCAACCCTTACGGCCGTACCAAGCTGTATATCGAAGCCATGCTGCGCGATCTGGCCGCGTCCGATGCCCACTGGCGCATCGTTTGCCTGCGCTATTTCAACCCGCTTGGCGCGCACGCCAGCGGCCTGCTGGGCGAGCACCCCACTGAAGCCCCCAACAACCTCATGCCCTACATCGCCCAAGTGGCGGCGGGTATGCAGCCCTTCGTGCAAGTCTTTGGCAACGATTACGACACGCCCGACGGCACCGGCGTGCGCGACTACATCCACGTGTGCGACTTGGCCAGCGGCCACGCCGCCGCGCTGAACTTTTTGCAGCAACAAGCTGGCTGGCACGCCATCAACCTGGGCACGGGCCAAGGCACCAGCGTGCTGGAGTTAATCGAAGCTTTTGCCGCAGCCAACGACGTGCAAGTGCCCTACCGCATCATGCCCCGCCGGGCAGGCGATGTGGCCACCAGTTTGGCCAACCCCGCCAAGGCCCAACAGGCTTTGGGCTGGCAAACCACCCGCACGCTTCAAGACATGTGCCAAAGCACCTGGCGCTGGCAAAACGCCTTGAATGCAGCGCAAAAATAAGCGCCCGAACGTGCACGCATATGCACACATATCGCAATAGCATGGCATGCGCTTTTAAGCTGTCATAGAAAAACACCGCTTGAAAAGACGGCAAAAGCACACGTGAGCACACCTCGTTTTCTTGAGAAGGACGCGCGATGACGCAAGAATACATTGCACCTCAAGTCTGGCAGTGGGAGCAGCCCAGCGGCGGGCGATTTGCCGCCATCAACCGCCCCACGGCGGGTGCCACTTTCGAGCAAACCTTGCCCGTGGGCAACAAGCCCTTGCAGCTGTATTCGCTGGGTACGCCCAATGGCATCAAGGTCACGATCCTGCTCGAAGAATTGCTGGCGCGGGGCATTGCACAGGCCGATTACGACCTGTTCAAAATCAACATCATGGAAGGTGACCAGTTCGGCTCGGGCTTCGTTGCACTCAACCCCAACTCCAAAATCCCGGCCCTGCTCGATCGCAGCGGCGCACAGCCGCAGCGCGTGTTTGAGTCAGGCGCCATCCTGCTTTACCTGGCCGAAAAGTTCGGCGCCTTTTTACCGACCGATCCCAGCCAGCGCACCGAATGCCTGAACTGGCTCTTCTGGCAGATGGCCAGCGCCCCCTATGTGGGCGGCGGCTTCGGTCACTTTTACCGCTACGCTCCAATCAAGCTCGAATACCCCATCAACCGCTTCACGCTCGAAACCAAGCGCCAGCTTGACTTGCTGAATCAGCAACTGGCCGACAAGCCCCACATCTGCGGCAACGACTACACCATCGCCGACATGGCCATCTGGCCCTGGTACGGGCGGTTGGTGCTCAATCAAGTGTACGAAGCAGCGGAATTTCTCGATGCCACCAGCTACCCACATCTGCTGCGCTGGGCCCAGCAGATCGCCAAGCGGCCTGCGGTGCAAAAGGCTTTGGCCAAGGAATACCGACCGATCAAATAGGCAAGTTGCTTGTCCTGACAAGCCTGCACAGGCTTTCGTAGCAGGCCATTTTGGATAGCCGTTTGTAACAGCCATTGACCTCTCTGATATCGAACACGACAACAATGCCACTGTTGCATCCCAACGCTCGCCTGCTGAGCGACTGGAGCAGGAAACACAATTTTTCTTATGTGCACAGGTTCGATTTGGCCGCAAGCCCGCCCTCGCTTTGATCCATTCTTTTGAAGGAATCTCGATGAATTTTTCGAAACTGCATCAGCCCGCTGCGAGCGCAGCGGCATTGGGCATTGCTCTGTGGGCACAAGTTGCTGCAGCGCAAGCCCCAACTGCTGCCCAGTTGCACAACAGCTCGGCACTTTGTGGTTACGGCTACAACCGCAATTGCGGCGGAGCCGGTCAAGGCACCGCCTACAGCAGCGATAACCCAGCCAATGCAGCCATTGCTGCCATGCCTAAATCCAACAAAACGCTGGGCCAGCTCAAACGCGAAGCGGCTGCGTTCGACACCGTCAACCCAACAGACTGCACCGCGCTTGAAAACGGCTTGCGGCATTGCTACCAGGGGCGGTACGAAACACCCCGCGACCCCAAGATTCGCCATCAGTACCCCATGGTGGAACTGCGCAGTCAAGACGCTGATGGCCAGCAGCACGGCTGGTCGCTGCAATACGGCCGTGGCCAACTGCTGTGGACGACCTTTTGGCAAAACGGGCGCCCCGCCCCACCCGGCAGCAAGCAATACGATTTCAGCCTATCTGCCCACGCCGTCAGCGTGCAAGATTCGGACGCGAACGGCAAGCTTGGTGCGCCCTACACCATTTCCGTCGCCCAAGCCCTGCAAGAGCTCGGCCTGAAAAGCACCCGATTGAAAGACGGCATGCACCCGCAGCTTTATCAAAGCTTGATGGAAGCAGAAAAATACATGAAAGCGTCGAAAAAGCCATGAGCTTTCATTGGAGCGGGCTCCATCGCATGCGCTGGAACAAACACCCAAAAACAAAAGCCGCCTGATGGCGGCTTTTTTGTATCAGACGGCTCAACCAACCTACACTTGGCACCGCATCAGCCAAGCAGCATTCAATGCGTGATCTGCACGAAAATTTCGTTGGGTTTGACCAAGCCCATTTCGTAGCGCGCTTTTTCTTCGACGATGTTCAAACCTTCTTGCAGGTCTTGAATTTCCGATCGCAGGCGCAGGATGTCGGCTTCGGTCTGCTGGTTTTTGGCGCGCAGCTCCGTCAGATTCTTTTGCAGTTCGGCCACTTGGCCCACGCTGCCACGGCCCGTCCAGATGCTGTACTGCAACAGAATCAGCAACAGCACCAGAACCAATGGGATGAGGGGGCGTGTGGTCATGCGCGGTAAATGCAAAAGGGCAAAAAGCACAAAAGTGGCGTGGATCAAGGCCCGGCACGGGCAGCTAGGCCTTGCGGTTTAGGCAAGCAGCCTGCTCAGAGCCTTCTTTTGCTTTAAGCAGGCGCAACCCAACCATCAGCGCAAATTGTAGAACGCCTTGCGGCCGGGGTACACGGCCACATCGCCCAGGTCTTCTTCAATGCGCAGCAGCTGGTTGTATTTGGCCATGCGGTCACTGCGGCTGAGCGAGCCGGTTTTGATCTGCCCGGCATTGGTGCCCACGGCGATGTCGGCAATGGTGCTGTCTTCGGTCTCGCCGCTGCGGTGGCTGATCACGGCGGTGTAGCCCGCACGCTTGGCCATCTCGATCGCCTCGAACGTTTCAGTGAGCGTGCCGATCTGGTTGATCTTGATGAGGATGGAGTTGGCAACGCCTTTTTCGATGCCTTCTTGCAGGATCCTGGTGTTGGTCACGAACAGGTCGTCGCCCACCAGTTGCACCTTCTTGCCGAGCTTCTCGGTCAGCAGCTTCCAGCCCGCCCAATCGCCTTCGGCCATGCCATCCTCGATGCTGATGATGGGGTATTTGTCACACCAGGTGGCGAGCATATTGGCCCATTCTTCGGCGCTCAGTTGCAGGCCGCCTTCACCGGCCAGCACG
The DNA here is from genome assembly GCA_030529305.1 of Allobrachymonas sp. The sequence goes on along the minus strand of JAUMXD010000051.1, from coordinate 2,932 downwards.
TATTTGCCGTTTTTGTAAAACTCGCTGCTGGCGCAGTCCAGGCCCAGCACCACATCCTGGCCGGGGGTGTAGCCCGCGTTGGTGATGGCTTGCAGAATGAGCTGGATGGCCGCTTCGTGGCTTTCCACATTGGGGGCAAATCCGCCCTCGTCGCCCACGGCAATGCTCATGCCCTTGTCGTGAATGATTTTCTTGAGCGCATGGAACACCTCTGCGCCGTAGCGCAGCGCCTCGCGGAAGGACGGCGCGCCCACGGGAATGATCATGAACTCTTGCAAGTCCAGATTGTTGTTGGCGTGTGCGCCGCCGTTGATGACATTCATCATCGGCACGGGCAAATCCTTGCCGCCCATGCCGCCCAGGTAGCGGTAGAGCGGAATGCCCGCCTCTTCAGCCGCGGCGCGGGCCACGGCCATGCTCACGGCCAGCATGGCATTGGCGCCCAGGCGGCTTTTGTTCTCGGTGCCGTCCAGGTCGATCAGTGTCTGATCCAGAAAGGCCTGTTCGCTCGCATCCAGCCCCAGCACAGCCTCACTGATTTCGGTGTTGATGTGCTCCACCGCCTTGAGCACACCTTTGCCCAGGTAGCGGCTCTTGTCGCCATCGCGCAGCTCGATCGCCTCGCGGCTGCCGGTGGAAGCGCCGCTGGGCACGGCCGCACGGCCCATCACGCCGCTTTCGAGCAGCACGTCGCACTCAACGGTAGGGTTGCCTCGGCTGTCCAGCACTTCGCGGCCAACGATATCAACGATTGCACTCATGATGTTTTCCTTCTTGCAGTTTGAAAAAATTCCGTTTCAAGCATCACACCCATTGGTGCTCGTCAAGCTCCAAAGTGTTGGATGCGATCTTCCAGCAGCCCTTGTTGGGCCGCCATTTTTTTGGTGATGCGATCCAGTTCCAGCAGAGTTTGCAGCAATTCAGGCATATGCTCCAGCGGCACGGCGTTGGGGCCATCGCTCAAAGCCTTGGCGGGATTGGGGTGCGTTTCCATGAAGAGCCCAGCCACGCCCACGGCCACCGCAGCGCGAGCCAACACGGGCACCATCTCGCGCTGGCCGCCGCTTGCTTGTCCCAAACCGCCAGGCAGTTGCACGCTGTGAGTGGCGTCAAATACCACAGGGGCACCCGTTTCGCGCATGATGGCCAGGCTGCGCATGTCGCTGACCAGATTGTTGTAGCCAAAGCTGGCGCCGCGCTCGCAAGCCATGAAATTGTCTTCGGGCAGGCCCGCCTCGCGCGCAGCGGCACGCACCTTGTCGATGACGTGTTTCATGTCGTGCGGCGCAAGGAACTGGCCCTTTTTGATATTGACGGGCTTGCCCGACTGCGCCACGGCACGGATGAAGTCGGTCTGCCGGCACAAAAAGGCGGGTGTCTGCAAAACGTCCACCACAGCAGCAACCGCAGGGATTTCGGCCACAGAGTGCACATCCGTGAGCACGGGCAGCTGCAATTCCTTTTTCACTTTGGCCAGAATCTCCAGCCCTTGATCCATGCCCGGGCCGCGAAAACTGCTACCGCTGGAGCGGTTGGCCTTGTCGTAGCTGCTTTTGAAGATGAAAGGAATGCCCAGGGCCGAAGTGATTTCTTTCAAGCGCCCGGCTACATCCATTTGCAGCTGCTCGGACTCGACCACGCAGGGGCCGGCGATGAGGAAGAAGGGCTGATCCAGCCCGATGGGAAAGCCGCAGAGTTTCATGTGGATGGGAGCTCTCGCTCGAAAAAAGTGTTGAGGAAAGCAGAAACAGCATCGGGCCACTTGGCCTGCACTGCATGATTGGCAAAGGGCACATTCAGCAGCGCGCTGCCCGCTATGCGCTGTTGCAGCTCGGCCAGTTCTTGCAGGCTGCACAACTTGTCTCTGTCGCCACGAATCAGCAAGGTGGGCGCGGTGATGGCGCGCACAGCCTCGCCAGGGTAATTGCCCGCTTGGCTGTTGGCCCACATGGCTTTGACCTGTGCCAGCAAGCGGTCAAAGTCAGGCGCGGGGTTATGTGTTGCGTAATAAGGCAGCGCCTTGGGAAACATGCCTGCCCAATCGGCAGCCGTCAGCCCTTGCAGCAAGGGCAAGGAAGGATCGTCAGCCAGCAAGCGCCATTGCGCACCAATGGCAGCCAACTGCCGCACCTTGAAGGAACTGCTTTCAGCCGCCAGCCGCAAGGCGGTGATGCCGCCATCGCTGAAGCCCAGCACCCGCGCCGCTGCGATGCCCAGATGTTGCAGCACCGCCAACACATCGGCCTGGTACAACGCATAACTCAGCGGCTGGTCACCCAAGGTGGAGCGACCATGGCCGCGGAAGTCAATACCAATCAGACGAAAGCGCCCGGCCAGTGCGGGCAGCACGGAGTTGAGATCGCGCATATCGCCCAAGCCCCCGTGCAAGCACAGCAGGGGCGGGCCGTTGGGATTGCCTGCTTCTTCAACATAGAGCTGCGCATCGCCCACGGGCAAAGTGTGGCCACTGGCGTGGTCAAACGTCGAACGCAAGATTGCAGATGTGGCAGCAGGCATGACCGTTCTTTTTCTGGCGGCTTATCCCTTGGCCCGCGCCAGCGCTGCAGCGATGTAGCTGTCAAACAGCGGGTGACTGCTCCACGGCGTGGATTTGAATTCGGGGTGGAACTGCACGCCCATATACCAGGGGTGCACGGTTTGCGGCAGCTCGACGATTTCAGTCAAGTGCTCGCGCTGAGTCAGCGCCGAGATCACCAGCCCGGCCGCACGCAGTTGATCAAGGTAATTGACGTTGGCCTCGTAACGGTGGCGGTGGCGCTCAGTCACCACATCACCGTAAATGGCGTGGGCCAGCGTACCCGGCTGCACGTCAGAACTTTGCGCACCCAGGCGCATGGTGCCGCCCAAGTCAGATCTGGCATCGCGCTTCTGGATGCTGCCGTCCTTGTCTTTCCACTCGGTGATGAGGGCG
>JAUMXD010000050.1 GCA_030529305.1 Allobrachymonas sp. | reverse complement strand
TTTTGAAAACGGATTAGCAAAAAAACAGACCAGCGCCAAGCGGCGCCGGTCTGGGTAAACGACTCTGCCCAAGCGGATTGGGCAGTGCGGTGGCACCCGGCTGCAAGCCAGCTCGGCTGCCACGGCAACGCATCATTTTATGACTTCGGCCGCTTGTTTCACCAAGGCATCCGAAAGTGTGATGCCCTGTTTCTTGGCGGCCTCGGGGTTCACGACCAGGCTCAGCTTGTTGGTAGCTTGCGGAGCCAGAGAGCCGGGCGGCGTGCCTTTGAGGATCTTGTCCACCATCTTGCCGGTTTGGCGGCCCATGTCGTAATAGTCGGCGCTCAGGGCCGCAATGGCCCCGCGTTTGACCGAACCCGTATCCGCGGCTACCAAAGGCAGCTTGGCTTCTTGCGCCACACGCACCATCGATTCATAGGCCGAAACGACGTTGTTGTCAGTCGTGGTGTAGATCACATCCGCTTTGCCCACCAGGCTCTTGGCGGCAGAAGGGATGTCCACCGTGCGCGGGGCGGCAGCTTCCACCAGCGTCAGGCCGCGTTTGCCCAGTTCGGCCTTGAGTTCTTTGAGCACGGTAACCGAATTGATTTCGCCCGGGTTGTACACAAAGCCCACGCGCTTGGCGCCAGGTTTGACCTTGAGCAGCAAATCAATCTGGGGCGCCAGCGGCAGGCGATCCGACATGCCCGTGACATTGGTGCCCGAAGCGTTCCAGCTTTTAACCAGCTTGGCCGCTACGGGATCGGTTACGGCAGCAAACACAACCGGCGTGCTTTTGGTGGCGGCAACGGCGGCTTGGGCGCTGGGGGTGCTGATGGCCACGATCACATCCGTTTTGTCGCCCACGAATTTGCGGGCGATTTGCCCGGCTGTGGCGGCGTTGCCTTGCGCGCTTTGGTAGGTGAGCTTGAGGTTTTTGCCCTGTTCCCAGCCCGATGCTTTCAGCTCGTCCTCAACACCTTTGCGAACCGAATCCAGCACCAGGTGATCGACGATGGCCGTGATGCCGACTGATTTGACAGTTTGCGCCTGCGCAGCAGAAGCCAGCATGACGGCGGACGTGAGGCATGCGCCCCACATGCAGCGTTTGAAGAAGTTGCGTTTTTCCATGGCAGAACCTTGTTGGCTGGGGTAGAGATCTGAGAAAGCGCGCGGCCTTGGGAGAAGGCGGTGCGCATCTGTTGTGCCATGCGGCCGGTGCAGGCTCTTGGCCTGGCGGGGCGCCGGGGTGGGCGCAAATGCCGCTGGCTTGAATTCACAAAGCCGCTTTTGTGGGCGGCCCTTGGGCAAGCATTCTATGCCTCAAGACCATGTCTTTCGAGGGGTTTAAGGGTATCTCCTAGGCTGTTTTGTGGCTTGCAGGGCAACGCAGCCGGTGCAGTTTTAGCCGTGGATGCAAAGCCGATGGGGCAGTGCCTGCAAGGCATAAAAAAACCAGCATCACGCTGGGCGATGCTGGTTGGTATTAAGCGCAAGCAAGCCCGCGCTTGGGCGGATGCTTGCTGCTGGATGGGTGATTACTTGATCACTTCAGCCGCTTGTTTCACCAGGGCTTCAGGCAGGGTGGCGCCTTGCTTTTTGGCGGCATCCAGGTTCACAGCCAGCGAGAGTTTTTTGCCCGTTTCAGGCGTGATCGTGCCGGGTGCCGTGCCTTTGAGGATCTTGTCAACCATCTTGCCGGCTTGGCGGCCCATGTCGTAGTAGTTTGTGCCCCAGGCGGCCACAGCACCGCGCTTCACCGGCTCGGTGTCCGAAGCGATCAGCGGCAGCTTGGCTTCTTGTGCCACGCGCACCATCGACTCGTAGGCCGAAACGACGTTGTTGTCGGTCGTGGTGTAGATCACATCCACCTTGCCCACCAGGCTTTTGGCGGCGGATTGCACGTCCACCGTGCGCGGGGCGGCGGCTTCTACCACCGTGATGCCGCGCTTGCTCAACTCGGCTTTGAGTTCTTTCAGGATCACGACCGAGTTGATTTCGCCGGGGCTGTATACATAGCCCACGCGCTTGACGCCGGGCTTGACTTGCTGAATCAGATCAATTTGCGGGGCCAGAGGCAGGCGATCCGATACGCCCGTGACATTGGTGCCCGATGCATTCCAGTTCTTGATCAGCTTGGCGGCCACGGGGTCGGTTACGGCGGTAAAGACCACGGGAATGGTTTTGGTCGCAGCCACGGCGGCTTGGGCGCTGGGCGTGGCAATGGCCACGATCACATCGTTTTTGTCGCCCACGAATTTGCGCACGATCTGCCCGGCCGTAGCGGTGTTGCCCTGGGCGCTTTGGTAGGTGAGCTTGAGGTTCTTGCCTTGCGTCCAGCCCAGCGCCTTGAGTTCATCTTCCACTCCTTTGCGCACCAGATTCAGCGCCGGGTGCTCGACGATGGCCGTGACGCCGACCGACTTGACCGCCTGGGCATGCGCCACGGGGGCCAACAGGGTGGCCGATGCCACGCAGGCACCCAGAATGCAGCGTTTGAAAAAGTCGCGTTTTTGCATGTGCTTGTCCTTCCGGCTGGGAGTTGAAATGTGATGAATGCTGCGCGCACATCCCAAGTCGCGAGCGCCAATTGATGGCCTTCTGCGGGGCGGCTGCTAGCGGGGTATGCCTAGGCAGACTTGGGCAGGTTGGGGACTTTCCCCTTTGATCTTTGCGGATTCTAGCCCCCAATCCAGCGCTTGCATGGGCTGGCTGCTGAGGGGAATCCCCAAGCGTTGGCTGAAGTCGCGCTGGTGCAGATACTTGCTCAGGCTCTGCGTTTCGGTTCCGCTCGATCCGGTCTTGTTTTTGGCACGGCTACCAGGGCGATGTGATGGCTTGAACCGTATGGAGAGCCTTACTATCTTCCAAAAACAAACCGGCACGCTTTGCAGCTGTGCCGGTTGGGTTGCTGCGGCATCAAAAAAGCCGCAGTGCCAGAAGCTACGTCTTATTTGACGACAGTGGCGGCCTCTTTCAACAGGGCATCCGAAAGCTTGACGCCCTGTTTTTGCGCCGCTTGTGGGTTCACCGCGAGCGAGAGTTTGTTGGCCGCTTCGGATGGCAGGGCGCCAGCTTGCGCGCCTTTGAGGATCTTGTCCACCAACTTGCCCGTTTGGCGGCCCACGTGGTACGAATCCATGCCCAAGGCCGCCACGGCACCGCGCTCGACCGATTCCGTGTCAGACGCCACCAGCGGCAGCTTGGATTCTTGCGCCACGCGCACCATGGCCTCGTAAGCGGACACCACGTTGTTGTCCATCGAGGTATAGACCACATCCACTTTGCCCACCAGGCTCTTGATGGCGGCGGGAATATCCACCGTGCGCGGAGCGGCCACTTCCACCACGGTGATCTTGCGCTTGGCGAGTTCCCCTTTGAGCTCTTTCAGCACACTCACCGAATTGACTTCGCCGGGGCTGTAAACATAGCCCACACGCTTGGTGCCGGGCTTGACCTTGAGCAGCAGATCGATCTGGGGCGACATGGGCAGCCGGTCAGACACGCCCGTGACATTGCTGCCCGAAGGTGTGCCCAATTGCTTGATGAGCTTGGCGGCCACGGGGTCGGTCACGCCCGAAAAAACGACCGGAATCGTTTTGGTGGCCGCTACGGCGGCTTGCGCGCTGGGCGTGGTAATGGCCACGATCACATCGTTTTTGTCGCCCACGAACTTGCGGGCGATCTGCCCGGCGGTGGCGGTGTTGCCCTGGGCGCTTTGGTAGGTGAGCTTCAAGTTCTTGCCGGGCACCCAACCCAGGGCTTTGAGCTCATCTTCCACGCCTTTGCGAATGGCGTTGAGCGCCGGGTGCTCAACAATGGCCGTGATGCCCACCGACTTGACTGTTGGATTAACCGTTTGCGCCTGCGCCACCGATGCCAACAGGGCCGCAGAGGCCACACAGGCGCTCAATACACAGCGCTTCAAGAAAACACGCTTGCTCATTTCATATTCCTTCTGTTTTTCTCAGCCCATGGGGCCAACAGCGGGCAATGGTAAAGCTTTTTGTGGGCAACGAAACAAGCAATGGCGGCCGGATGCGCGGCGGATGGGGTTTGGAGCGTGCAGCCATCTTGCTGCGAGCTTTACCAGAGCAGGTGTTTCAAGCCCCTTGCTGACCCATTGCAGCACGGGGGTGTATATGCAGCGCAGCGTTGAGCGAATGCGGTTTTTCTTGCCCGTGGGCTTGCATCAGGGCTTCATTGCCCATGACTTCGGCCGGTGCGCCGTCGGCCACGATGCGGCCTTCGTCCAGCAGCAGCACGCGCGTGCACACTTCCAGCAGCAGTTCCAGATCGTGCGAGGCAATCAGCAAGGTGGGCGCGGATTGTTGCAGGATGGGAATCAGGCGGCGGCGAGTGCGCATGTCCAGCCCCGTGCTGGGTTCGTCGTAGATGATGAGTTCGGGGCGCATGGCCAGGATGCCAGCAATGGCCGCCAAGCGCTTTTCGCCGCCCGAGAGGTGATGGATCTCGCGCTGCGCCAGCTTTTGTGCGCCCACAGTGGCCAGCGCCGCTTCGGCTCGCTGTGCCACTTCGGCCTCGCCCAAACCCATATTGCGCGGGCCAAAGGCGATGTCTTCCCACACAGTGGGGCAGAACAATTGGTCGTCGGTGTGTTGAAACACCAGCCCCACTTCGGATCGGAATTGCCCCTTTTGTACGGGCTGGCCCAGCAGCTGAATGTGCCCGGCTGTGGGCGCTAGCATGCCAGTGCAGAGCAGGAACAGCGTGCTTTTGCCCGCGCCATTGGGGCCGATCAGGCCCACGCGCTCGCCCGCTGCGATGTGGATGTTCAACTGGCGAAGAATGTCTGGCCCGCCTTCGTAGGCGAAGGAAACGTCTTGCAATTGCAGAATGGCGGAATCGGTGGGGGCGTTTGAATTCATGGCAGATGGCGTTTGCGGGCTATTGTGCGGTGGCTTTGCAAAGACGTGTGGATGCGGAATGTGCGCGGGCTGCTGATGGATGAAAGTGTTCTATCAAACGCAAGCTGTTGAAGGAAACGAAACATGGCGCGCTTCAACCCAACCAGAACAGGGCCGCGGCCAGCAGCAGGGCCAGGCCGAAAAACAGCCAGTCGCGCAGGGTGGCGTGCGGCGTGCGCAGCGTAACGGCTTGCCCGTAGCCACGCAGGCGCATGGCTTTGTAAATGCCATCGGCCCGTTCGTAGCTGCGCAGCAGCAGATTGGCAGCCAACCACGATTGGGTTTTGATCGTGTGCATCGACCAACCCTTTTGGCGAAAGCCCCGCAAGCGGGCGGCCTGGCTCATGTTGTGCAGGTCTTGCTTGAGCGTTTCCAGATAGCGCGCCATGAGCAGGGCTATGTCCACCAGGATGTAGGGCAGGCGCAGGGCACGCAAAGCCTCGATCACATGCAGCAAGGGCGAGGCCTGGAAAAAAGAAAAAGCCAGTATCAAGATGCTGTAAACGCGGGCCAGCAACAAGGCCGCGGCCTGTGCGCCTGCGGTGCTGATGGTGATGCCGCCGAATTGCAGCCAGGGCGTTGGGCCACTGCGAAACAGTGCGGCCAGGGCCATGCCTGCAATCAGCACCGAGGGCAAGCGCAGGCGTTGCAGCAAGGTGCGCCCACGCAGGTCAGCCAGCCAGCAGCTGGCCCCGGCGATGAGCAGCATCAACGGCACGGCTTGCAATTGCCGCACGGCCGAAAAGGCAAAGGCCAGTGCCAGCAGGGCCAGCAGGCGCAAGCGTGCATCCCAATGCGCCAGCAGGGGCGCGGCGTTTGGAAGCATGGATGGGGATGTGGCTGGGTGGCTGTGGGGATGAGGCACGTGCTGGCTCACAAGCCTTGCAGCAATTGCGGCTTGTTTTTTTGCAGAAACACTGCTACCAGCGCGGTCACGATGCCTTCAATCACCATCACGGGAATGTGTGCCAAACCCAAGGTCACGATGGCGGCGCGCTCAGCTGTGGCATCCAGATGGGGCGGAATGCTGGTGTACAAAAACACGGTGAACAGCACCACAGTGGCCAGCGTTGCCACGGCACCAGCGATCAGCCCCCAAAAGGCGGTTTGAGCCGTGCTGGCTGCTGGCTTGGGGCGCAGGCGAAAGAGGGCCGCGGCCAGCAAAGCCGGCAGGCCGATGACGATGCCGTTGATGCCCAGCGTGGTCAGCCCGCCGTGGCCAAACATTACGGCCTGAAAAAACAAGGCCACCATGATGGCCGGAAAAGCGAAGTAACCCAGCATCACCCCCAGCAAGCCAGCCATGATGAGGTGCACGCTGGTTGGGGGAATGGGAATGTGGATCAGCGACACCGTAAAGAAGGCCGCCGCCAGCAAAGAGGCTTTGGGAATTTGCTCGCGCGGATCGCCGCGCCGCTTGATTTTGTACACGCAATAAGCCGTAACGGCGGTGGCTGCGACGTAGCCGCCCAGCGTTACGGGTAAAGGCAGCATGCCGTCAGGAATGTGCATCAGTGCGGCCCTTTATTTGGGTTTTGAGAATTGCGAGTGTTGCGGGCAAAAAACAAAGCGGTGCCGATAAAGCCCCACACCACGCAAGCCAGCATCACCCAACGCTGCAACGGCTGGTTGGCCTGCGCGGACACAACGGGCTGTGCCACCACGGGCGCTGTTTGTGCGCTGGCGCTGGCTGCACCAGAGGCGGCGCTGGCGGCAGAAGCAGGCGCTGCCTTTTCATTGCCGAGCGTGACGTAAATCAAGGCGCCGTGCCCAGCTTCGCGCGCTTGTATCGTCCATTGGCCTGCAATGGCGGGGTCTGGCACGAAGCGGAAATGCCCTTCTGGATCGGCCTTGCCTGTGAGCCAGGGCTTGGCGGGGTCGTTGGGGGCATAGACGGTGATTTGCGCCGTCTTCATGGGCTCGCCCGTGTCGTACATGGCGCGCACGGCAATGCCCGGAACGATTTGCTGCTCAAGCAGGGCGCCGTGGGCATGTGCCAGCACCGGCATCAGGCAGCCCAGGGCTGCCCCTGCCAGTGCGGCTGTATGGGCCGTGCGGCGAGCCATGTGCAGCATCGTGCGAGCAGGTTTTTGCTTGGCGGATGTGTGCGACATGGCTTTGGCCCTTAATGCCACTGCACGTGGCAATGGCCTTCGCCCGAGTGGCCGATGTGCAGGTCTTTGAGCGAAATGCGCTGTTTGCCGCCCTTGGCAAACGGCTCAAAGCCCAAAGCGCCTTTGTTCATTTCATCGGCTGCGCCCAGCTCGGCGTTGCCGAAGATGTGGTCGAGGTGGAAGGTCATTTCCACATCGGCCTTGCCGCCGGCTTTGAGGATGCCTTTGCGCTCATCGCCCACGTATTCGCCGCAGTGGTAGCTCACCACTTCATCGCTGCCCAGCTGGAAGTTGACGGTTTTGCCGTCTTTGCTGGCTTTGCCTACGAACACGGTGGTAAAGCCTGCGGCCGGGCCTTTGGCGGCTTTGTCCATCTTCCAGGAGATGGCGTTGTAGTGGCCAGCCGGTGCCTTGACCTTGCCGACGGAAACCAGGCCGTCTTTGCCCGCGCCTTTGACCAAGTCCACCACATGTACGCCAGGCAGGGCTACTTGCGTTTTGGCCACGATGGCGCCGCCCTTGTCGGCAGCGTAGGGGGTGCTGGTTTGGTAAGCGGTTACGTCGCTCAGCACCACGTAGATGTGCTTGAACTTGACCTTCCAGCCGTCTTTGGTGAGCTTGGGCGCCTGAAAGCCCTTGAGCGCCAGCTCTTCGCCGTTGGCTTGAAAACGCAGGGTGCCGTTGCCGCTTTGCGCCAGGGCGGGCGCGGCCGCGCCCAAAACGGCGCAGCAGGTCATGGCGAGTAGAGATTGCTTCAACATGGGAGTCCTCCTTTGAACGATTCCATCACGAGTGGCCTAAGCCCTTGGGCGCGATCGTGCATGTTCAAGAGACTGCAATGAGCGTGCACAAACGCTTTGAAAGTTGAACGAGGCAAGCGCCTTGTGCTCAAACGCCAGCCGCCTTGTGGCAGTGGTTTGAAGGCGCCCGCCTCTTGCCTTGACAGGCTGATCAGTGGTGACCGTGCCCCGCTGTGTGCGAGAAGAAGGTCACGACGCTGGAATACGAGTACGTATCGGCCTTTTGCGGATCAGGATAAGGCACGCTGTGTCTGACCGACCAGGCGTTGTGCCCCTCATTGGCAACGGTCAGATTGGCTTTGCCTTGCGCATCGGTCTGGATTTTGTGCGAGTGGCGAGACAGCGCGTTGTCGTTGATGGTGGCGTTAGCCAGCGGCTGGCCCTTATAGAGCACTTGCACAGGCACCACATCGCCTTTCTTGGCCTTGCTGGGGTTGAATTGCGGAATCAGTTCCAGCTCGTAGCCCAGGGATTTGGGCTCTTCGCGGTCATTAGTATACACCACCATGAAGCGTGTGCGATAAGCAGAAGATTGCACTTCGCCGAGCTTGGCTGCTTCAGCCTTGGTCAGGCCGTGGTATTTGCCGTCGGCCGTGCGAGCGCGAAAACCGTTGAGCATGGTGGCGCTGACCACATTGGCATCGCCAGCATCCATGCGGGCGAATTTGTCGGCGCGCATGATCGTCAAGGACTGGCTTGCGCCGTTTTTGATGGCGCGTGCTTCGGTGACGTCGCCGGGCTTGTAGGGGTCGGATTTGGAAGGGTCGTGCCCCCACATCACGTGATATTCGCCGTGCACCTTGGCCAGCCACGCATCATGTGCATGGGCAGCTTGGTGCAGGCCGCACAGGCCCAGACTGCCGAGGATGATGGCTGCAATCGATGTGCGTCGCATGAGAAAAACTCCTTTTTTCACCAAAGAAATGGATGGGTTGAAATGCGCTCGAAGAGTTGGTGTATCAAACAAACGCGTCAAGCGGCTTAAGTCTATAATAAAACTTCACAAATCGAAACAAAATCTGGATTGTTATGAAATTTTCTTTTCATTCTTCAGTTGCCAAGGCTTTGTTGATGGCCGCCGCTGTTGTTGGCGCATCGCAAACGTGGGCGCATGACATTCAGGTGAGCTGCCAGGGCAAGGCGCAAATCCGTTGCAAGGGCCAGTTTTCAGACGGCAGCAGCTTGGCCGGAGCCAATGTGCGTGTGCTGTCTTATGAAGACGTGGTGCAATGGACGGGCAAAGTGGATGCAAGCGGGCAAGTCAGCTTCAAGCGCCCAGCGGGCAAGTTCTACGTGCAATTCATCGCGGCGGACGGGCACCTGGGCGAAGTGGATCACGAGAAGATCAAGCCCTGAAGCCGCTGGGCTGACGGGGTTCAGCCGATCTCGGCCAGCGCCCGGCCTTGCTGGTCTTTGGCGGAAAGGATGGGCTGCCCAATGCCGTGTTGTTGCAGCGGCCAGTCGATGGCCACGGTCGGGTCGTTCCATGCTAGGCAAGCCTCGTACTGGGGCGCGTAGTAATCGGTGGTTTTGTACAAAAAGTCGGCGCTGTCGCTCAGCACCACAAAGCCATGCGCCAGCCCTGGCGGCACCCACAGCTGGCGTTGGTTGTCTTCACTCAATTCCAGGCCAAACCACTGCCCGAAGGTGCGCGAGCCTTGGCGAATATCCACTGCTACATCAAACACGGCGCCGCGCACCACGCGCACCAGCTTGCCCTGCGCCTGCTGCGTTTGGTAATGCAGGCCGCGCAGCACGCCTTTGGCCGAGCGTGAATGGTTGTCTTGCACGAAATTGTGTTGCGTGCCGGTGGCCTGGTTGAAGTCGCGCTGGTTGAAGCTTTCGAAGAAAAAGCCGCGCGCATCGCCAAACACTTTGGGTTCGATGATGAGCACGCCGGCAATCGGGGTTTCAATGACGTTCATGGTGAAAGCGGATAAGAGGAGTGATCGCGCCCGCCAACGGGTATGTGACGCAGCAGGGGCAGGGCGATCCAACAAAAAACAAGGCGCGGGCCGCCTTTTGGGGCCGTGGCTGGAATCATAGCTTTACAAGCTGCGGTTGCAATGGCTGCTGTCAGACACCGGTTTGGCGCAAAATAGCGGGCCATGATGCAAGCCGCTATTTCTTCCCCTCACGTTTCCAAAAACTTTGCCCTGATCGGTGCGGCTGGCTACATTGCGCCGCGCCATATGCGGGCCATCAAAGACCTGGGTCACCATTTGGCGGTAGCCTACGACATCAACGACTCGGTCGGCATCATCGACAGCATTTCTCCGCAAAGCGCTTTTTTTACCGAGTTTGAGTGCTTTTACGACCATGCGCACCGCCTCAAGCGCGATGCGGCCACGGCGCTGGATTACGTCAGCATCTGCACGCCCAACCATCTGCACCATCCGCACATCACCGCCGGGCTGCGCCTGGGTTGCGACGTGATTTGCGAAAAGCCCCTGGTGCCCACGCCCGAATTGTTGGATGACCTGGCGCTGGTGGAGCGCGAAACGGGTCAGCGTGTGTTCAACATCCTGCAATTGCGCCATCACGAGGCGATTCTGGCGCTGCGGCAAAAAGTGGCCGCCGCGCCAGCCGATAAAAAATTCGATGTGGATTTGAGCTACATCACCTCGCGCGGGCAGTGGTATCTGGCGAGCTGGAAGGGCGACCCGCGCAAATCATTCGGCGTGGCCACCAACATCGGCGTGCACTTTTATGACATGCTGCATTTCGTCTTCGGCCCGCTGCAAGCCAATGTGTTGCATTACAGCGATGCGATGAAGGCCGCGGGCTATCTCGAATACGAACGCGCCCGCGTGCGCTGGTTCCTGTCGATCGATGCCAGCGATCTGCCCGATGCCGTCAAGGGGCGCAAGCCCACCTACCGCAGCATCGGCATCAACGGCGAGGAGCTGGAATTTTCCGAAGGCTTTACCGAGCTGCACAAGGTGAGTTACGAAGAGATTCTGGCGGGCCGTGGCTACGGCCTGGCCGATGCGCGCCCCTGCATCGAAACCGTGCACACCATTCGCCACGCAGCGGCCGTTCCTGCGCGCGATGGGCAAGGCCACCCCATGTTGGCGCGTTTGCTCAAGGCCTAAGCTAATCGAACAGGCGCAGCATGAGCCACAGCAGCAACTACACCGTCCACCCTAGCGCCATTGTGGATGCGGGCGCGCAAATCGGCGCGGGCACGCGCATCTGGCACTGGGTGCATGTGTGCGCGGGCGCACGC
>JAUMXD010000049.1 GCA_030529305.1 Allobrachymonas sp. | reverse complement strand
GGCAATGCGCAAGGCCAGGCCATGTGGGATGTGAGCGGCACCACGGGCGCAGCGCCCATCTGGGCGGCCCTCATGCGCCATCTGCACCGCGACCTGCCCAGCCAGGCGCCCCAGCCACCTGCAGGGCTGGTGCAAACGCGCGTGGCTTTCAGCCACACGGCTGATCGCCCTGTTCGCCCTGCCGATCGTTCGGCCAGCCACACCGCATCATCTGCCACGGCCCATACGCGCCACGCTGCACGCCATGCCCACCTTTCAACCAACACCAAGGCACACGGGCCAACCAGCCAGCCAACCAATCAGCAAGCAAACGGGAACACAAATGGCAGCACCGAGCCGCCCCGCATGGAGTGGTTCATTCAAGGCACCGAGCAAGCCTCCTTCGTGCGCCCGCCAAGCAGCGCCCAAGCGGCCACAGCGCGCATCCTCAACCCGGTAAGCGGCAGCCTGCTGGCGCTAGACCCCGACATTCCGCCCCAACGCCAGCGCCTGATGCTGCGGGCCTCGGCAAGCTCTGCACCTGCCCACGCCTACCGCTGGCTCATCAGCGGCAAGCCCGTGGGCCAAGGCCACACCCTGCCCTGGTTGCCCTGGCCTGGCAAGCACCGCATTACCCTGCAAAGCGCCCAAGGGCAAATGCTGGACGAAGTGCAGATCGAAGTGCGTGGCGCTGCTACAAAGCCCCCGCAGCGCCCCAAACAAGCACGCTGAAGAACCACACCTGCAACGGCACTTGCGTTTGTGCATACAAAGCGCACGGCGTACAATGCCCTCATCGTTTTTTTGCATGAAGGAGACCCGACGTGGGAGCAATGTCCATCTGGCACTGGTTGATTGTTCTGCTGATTGTGGCCATGGTGTTTGGCACGGGCAAACTCAAGAACATTGGCAAGGATCTGGGCAGCGCCGTCAAGGGCTTCAAAGAAGGCATGCGCGAAGGGGAAGAAACGCCCACGGCCGCACCGCGCGTCACGCATCAAACCAACACCACGCCCACAAGTGACGACAACACCATCGACGTTGAAAGCAAAACCAAATCCTGAAGCAGCCTGCCACACACGCAAGACGCAGCAAGACGTAAAGAGGCCGCAAAAGAGCCGCGCCACGCATGATTGATCTGGGCATTTCCCAACTGACCGTGATAGGCATCGTGGCCCTGATCGTGGTAGGGCCCGAAAAACTACCCGCCGTTGCGCGCACGCTGGGTACTCTCATTGGCCGCGCCCAACGCTACATCAACGACATCAAATCCGAAGTGGGCCATGTGGCCGGTTTGAACGAGCTGCGCCAAATGAAGCAGACGGTGGAGCAAACCGCCTGGGATTTACAACAACAGGTCAATGACGTATCGCATCAAGTGCAACGCGACTGGAGCAGCTTGGGCAGCATGAAGCCTCTCAGTGCATACGCCGATGACATCGAAGACGTGGAAGCACACAGCGACCTGAGCCATTACCGCAGGCCAACAGGCAGCCACTACGCCCCACGCAAAAACTGGCGCATCAAGCGCAGCGCCCTGCCCCATTGGTACAAAGCGCGGCAACGCGTACGCACCCGCGTGCTTTCGGGCGCAGCACGGGTGGCCCGCTACCGCCCGCCACAAGCTCCCAGCCACTAAGCCACTGTCTGCACTTTGCGCGTCAAAGATGTTTGACCTTGGCCACAGCGCTTGCCCGAACATGAAAGCAATCCCCGCAAATATTGTGAAACATTGCAGCGGTATCGATGACAGCTGTGGACGCCCAAGTGATTGCCCAAGCCCGCTAAAAGCCACCTCCTGAGCACCTTGCACCTTGCACCACGCCTTGCCCACCAAGCACTTTCATGCCCAACAAACGCCCTGCTTTGTCCCTTTCTTTTCATGAGCCCAGCCGCCCCCACCCCCAACGACGATGAACTGGCTGGTGCCGAGCAGCCCTTCATGGAACATCTGCTGGAACTGCGCACGCGCTTGCTGCGCAGCCTGTACGGCATTGCCCTGGCCACCCTTGCGCTGGCCCTCTACCCTGGCCCCGCGCGCCTGCTCGACTTTCTGGCCCAGCCCATTCGCGCCCATTTGCCGCCCAACACGCGCATGATTGCGGTAGACGTGTTCTCGCCTTTCATCATGCCCCTGAAGGTGCTGCTGCTGCTGGGCGTGATGGCCGCCATGCCCTGGGTGATGTATCAGATCTGGGCCTTTATCGCGCCGGGCCTGTACAAGCACGAAAAGCGCCTGGCCTTGCCGCTGATCGTGGCGGGCAGCCTGCTGGCCTATGGCGGCATTGCTTTTGTGCAGTTTCTGGTGCTGGATCGGATGTTTGCCTTCATCCAGAAATTCGCCCCAGAAACGGTGGCCACCACGCCCGATGTGGCCTCTTATGTGCAAACCCTGCTCTCGCTCTACCTGGCTTTTGCACTGGCTTTTCAGGTGCCCATTGTGGTGATTCTGCTGGTGCGTTTTGGCATCGTTTCCATCGAAAAACTCAGAAGCTTTCGCCGCTTTTTCATCGTCATCGCTTTCGTGATTGCTGCCATCGTCACACCGCCCGATGTGCTCTCGCAATTGGCTTTGGCCATCCCCATGTGTCTGCTCTACGAGGCCGGCCTGTACGCCGCCAGGTGGTTTTTGAAAGACGCATCAGCCAGCCGTCCATCAGATACGGGCACAGATGTCACTCAAGCTGAAAACAGAAGCGAATAAGCCCTTGAACTGAACCTATCCATCGGCAACTGATCGGCACCTATGTCTTTCCCCCTCAAAATCGCCATCTACGCTACACCCGGCGCCAAAACCACGCAACTGGCCGGCCTGCATGAGCAAGCCCTGCGTCTGCGCCTGGCCGCCCCGCCGGTGGATGGCAAAGCCAACAGCGCCCTGCTGGCCTGGGCCGCCCAAACCTTTGACGTAAGCAAAAAACAAGTGGAACTGCTGCACGGTGCTGCCAGCCGGCAAAAAGTCATCCAGATCTCTTTTGCGTCCGAAGCTCAGCGCCAAGCCGCCCAGGCGCATCTGCAAAGCCTGCAACAACAACTTGCCAACCCGTAGAAAAGGGAGCCTTCACATGAATCCTTGCGCTCAAACCACCGACCGCCCCTTCAAGATTCTGGGCATTCAGCAAATCGCCATCGGCGGGCCAGACAAGCAGCGCCTGCAAACCTTGTGGGTTGATATCTTCGGGCTGGAACAAACCGGCACTTTCAAAAGCGAGCGCGAGAATGTGGACGAAGACATCTGCGCCATCGGCACCGGCCCCTTCAAGGTGGAGGTCGATCTGATGCAACCGCTGGACCCCGAGAAAAAGCCCGCCGTGCACACCACGCCGCTCAATCACGTCGGCCTGTGGGTGGATGACTTGCCCGCGGCCGTGGAATGGATGACAGCGCGCGGCGTGCGTTTTGCGCCCGGTGGCATCCGCAAAGGTGCTGCGGGTTATGACATCACCTTTTTGCACCCCAAAGCCAATGAGGAATTTCCCATCGCGGGCGAAGGCGTGCTGATCGAACTGGTGCAAGCCCC
Organism: Allobrachymonas sp.; assembly: GCA_030529305.1. The sequence goes on along the minus strand of JAUMXD010000049.1, from coordinate 7,888 downwards.
GCCAGAACTCATCCAGGCTTTTGCCACGCTGGCCTAACACAGCGGCTAATTGATTGCAGCCCTAATACCTATACCTGACACTGCTTATCAAGCAACACAAACCAAGCCCGCTACCAGCGGGCTTTTTGTTTGATCAATGCACCGTCGCCTAAAAATAAATGAGCGTCTCTTCAGTAACTCTCAGCAATTGAGTGTCGAATTGTCGGTTCGCAAAATTCCCGATTTGCGCATGGGCTGCTTCACTTCTGCGCTTGCCGTCGGCGCGCCCGGGCCAATGCCGCTTCGATGATGGCGCGCTTGCGATCCTGCTCACTCATCGCAGCAACAGGTGCAGGTGCAGACGCAATACCAGTACCTGCATCCGCATTCCCGCCGTTCACCGCAGCGTCTGGCGCTCCAACTGCTTTGTTTTGCGGCACAACAGCAGGCCCAGCCCTGTCGCACTCTGCCTCGGCTGAGGCATGGGCCGGGCGCGCCTCTGGGCTTTTGCTCAAACGCAGCTGGCGTTGGCTGTAGCGTTGCAAGGCTTGCTCCGCCTGCTGCTGCGACCAGGCCGCCCAGCCTGTCGGGGGCTTTTCGTCTGCCCAGCCCTGCTCCACAGGCTCCATCGCAATGCAATCCACCGGGCAAGCCAACACGCACAGTTCGCAACCTGTGCAATAAGCCTCCAGCACGGTGTGCATGCGTTTGCGCCCGCCCAATATGGCATCGGTCGGGCAAGCCTTGATGCACAGCGTGCAACCGATGCACCAGTTTTCATCAATCACAGCCAACGCCATCGGGCCTTCTTGGCCACAGGCGGGGTCTATCGTCAAGCCCTGTGCCCGCTCGGGTTGCCCCATGGCCTGAGCGATGCGGATGATGCCCTCTTGCCCGCCTGGCGGGCATTGGTTGATGGGCGCTTGGCCCTGCGCAATGGCCTGGGCATAAGCCGCACAATCCGGCTGGCCACAACGCCTGCACTGCGTTTGCGGCAATACCCGGTGAATGCGCTGCGCCAAATCGGCAAGGCTGGCATCGACTGCTGCTGTGTTCATGCTTGTTTGTTTATTTGAGGCTGAGCGTGCAACTTTTCGCTGCTGAAAAACTCACCTAATAGGAAGGAGCCGGATTATGCCCGCCACAAGCGGCTGCAACCATCGCGCGTTTGCGCTTTGCCAAGGCTTGCCAGCACATGGCTCGCCAAATGATTGGCCTACGCCCATCAAAACCGTGAAAAGAAAAACCTGATGTGCTTGAAACAGCTCTCTTGCCCTGGTTACCATCACGGCTGCTTGCGGCCTCTCCCTGCGCAACAAACAAAAGCATTTTTCAAAAGGCGTGCGGCGTAAACTGTGTACAGGCTTTGATCCATGCCACTTTCGCGTGTGCATATTTAGGTTAGGAACCGCCCCTTGCCCAATCACTCACTCCAATAACCGGCTGCCGTCCCTCAATCGTTCAACACGCCACCTGCAAGCCATGCGCTTTCTTTCTCGCCTGCCCCAACGCCCAAGCATTCCGGCCTACGCCATTTGCTGGCTGACTTGCCTACTGGGCGCTTGTGCCCACAGCCCCATCACCGCCCCCCGTAGCAGCGACATGCCGCCAGCCATCAACATCAACGGCGTCATAGTGGGCAGCGCCAATCGCCAGCCCCTGTACACCTACGATGGCGATGGGCCTTTGCAATCCAACTGCCTGGACACCTGCACCAAGCAATGGCTGCCGTTCTACGCGAGCGCGCACGACATGAACCGCGGAGATTTCAGCGTCTTTACCCGTCAAGACGGCCGCAAACAATGGGCGCTGGTCGGCAAACCGCTGTACTTTTGGGCAGAAGAACTACACCCGGAGCAAAAAGCTGGTGCAAGGACAGACCCGCACTGGAAGGTATTCAACGTCCAACCCTTGCTGGCCCAATAAAGAGTGAGCCTAGCGGGCGTTGGTTATGAATGCCTTTGCGGCAAAGGCGCAAGGGGCAAACCCGGCAAAGAGCGGACTCTTGCCCCCCCCCCAACCTGCCCCTTTCAGCTTGATGGGCTGCAAGGCATCAAATCGTTGACGGAGCAAACAAGCGAATTTCAAGAGCAGCAATAACAACAGGAACTCTGGCAAAAAGACGGAAAAGTTTCATTTTGACTTTTGTGGGGCCAGGTCTGTTGCGAGTTCGGGAGATGTTGCAGCAAGGCCTGCCAATGCGGTTACTCCCCCAAGAGCAATAAACTTGTTGATTTTAATGTTCATGATTTTTCCAAAAGAAAAGGGACTAACAAGCCCCTTTATTTATTTTCGTTAAAGCAAAAAGCTTTGACAACTTTTACTGGGACGCTTCAGCTGTTTTTTGAGCTTTAGCGATGTCTCGGTTGAAGGCTTCAATGTCCCGAATAATTTTTGGAAATTCCGATTTGATCTTGTCGCAATTTTCTTTGGGGACAGGTTTTTCTTTTGCGTCAATTGTTATTTGAAGTGCCGTGCGATTAAAGCGTGCCCGATGGTTTTCTATCTCCCTTGGGGTTTGATCCAACAGAATAAGGGTCACATAAGTATTGGATGCGATTTTCCTAACTTCTTTTTCTCCGATCCCGCATGTGGCGGCGTAACCTGCAACGTTGGCGTTGTAGGCAACAATTTCCTTAGCAATTGCCAAAGTTTTACTTTGATCGATTGAGGTTTTTCCTGCTTGTCCAATATCGATTTGTGCAAAAGCGGTAGATGCGGCAGTTAAAGCAATCAATGTTGCTGCAATTTGTTTTTTCATGATCACTCCTTGGTGAAATGGTTGTAAACCTCGTTCCTCAAAAAGAGGTGGGGGTTGATGTTGGCAAGCCCCATGTCAGGCATGAATTCCCTGTTATTAGGCAAAAACAGCTTGCTCATGTTTTCGTTGCGAAGTTCAATAGCTCGTTTCTCTGCCTCCTCGGGGGCTTGATTGCATTTCGCATTCAATTCACCAACAAGGCGAAACACTGCGAAACAGTGCGGAACAGTACGGAATAGTTGATGAGCCGCCGCCTGAACAAGCGCAAACAAGAAAAACAAAACGCGGTGCGCGCGCCCTGACAAAACAAAAGGCCGATCAATTTCACGGCCTTTTATCGTTTTCAATACGCGCAAGCGTTGCCGCTGATGGTTAGGCGAACAAGAGTTTTACCCTTGTATTGATACACGTATTCAAAGTGCGCCCCACGATCCATCAAAGCATCATTCAAGGCGTCCTTGCACAATTCGTTGGTGCTTTGTTTTTGGTAAAGCAAAAAATTGTCAGGATCGCTCATCATGACCAGCAACTTATCGGCAGACTTTTTATCCTTCACGTAGAAGCGACGAATGATGTGCCAGTTCGACTTCTCCCCTTTGGTGGATTGGATGAAGTCAGGCTTTTCAATTTTCTGCTGAGCCACATCATTCATGACAGCATGAATCAAATAATGACGCCCCAAACCTCTTTTATATTCGAATTTCTGAATGAAATCGTTAGCGATGGGCACGGTTTCCGCATCAGGACGAATTACTGGGGCAACCAAATCACTCAAATCAACAACACCATTGATCATGTCGGCGTCGTCCACCTTGAAGGCTGAAACAGCAGATTCGGCTTGAGCCCAACCAGAAAAAAACAGAGCAGCAGAGATCGCAGCGATGGAAAGAGTCTTGTTGAGTTTCATAAGCTTTCAAAAAAGAAAAGTTGACGAAAAGTTCTGGACAGGTGGATTTTAAAATATTCAGGCACTTGAAAAATCAAATGAAAGAAGTTATTCTAACCCGGATTTTGATCATTCAATGAAACGATTGGATTATGTGCACAAATTCTATGACAAACTTCCGCCATCGCAAAAAACTCAAAAAAATAAACAACCTGTTTGAGGCGGCGAAGAAAGATTCCCAAAAAAATTCTAAAAGCTTAACTCAAGCGGTAGATGACGCCATAGATGAAGCGTTTTCAAAATCCAAAAACGGAGATAAAAGTTTCGGAGGCTTCTCTAGGGACTAAACAAAACGCCCCCTTTAGCTTGGGGGGCGTTTTGTTGGTTAGTTAAAGAAAAAAAGGACGAAGAAGAAAAATAGAAATATTGCAACATAAGTTAAAGTTGTTGAGTTCCATTGCTTTTTATTTTCTACTGCAGGTTTTGTGAACAAAGCTTCCCTTTTCTGTTCGCTAACAAATTTCTCCTCGCGTTTTTTCTTCGCTCAGAAAGGTGATCGGGGATGCCTAGAGACTTCAAAACGTTTTGATATTCATCGATATAAAAGTCATCGTTGATATCTATTTTTTTCGTGCCCCGAATAGTGCTCCGATTTTGTCTCATTATTTAATACAAGGCCCATATATTCACGCTCCATTGCGGCAACCTGATCAGGAGTCAAGCCCTCTTTCATTCCCATTTGAATGGCGAGCTCTTTATAAGCAAGAGCTTGAAACATGAATGAAGAGATATAGGTTTTCTTTTCAAACTCCTCATTTTCCATCCGCCATCTATTAAAAGCCATAGCTTCCTTCTCCTCTTCAGTGGGAGGGGCAAATGGATCGTTCAAGTCATCAATACGTGCCTGAAGCATGCGGTTTTCTTGTGCCACACGATTCATTTTTTCTTCAAGGGCACGGATGATTTGCTCAGAGCTGGAAATCTGAGATTGTTGGGCCATATTCTGCTGACGAAGATTTTGGCTGCGGAAGAATTGATCTGGCAAATCGTTTGAATTCTGAACAGCTTTTCCAACCTGGTCGTTCAAAAAGTTTTCCATGTCGTTCATTTTTTCTTCCTTTTCAATATTAGTTGATATCCAAAAAACATCAATTCCCGCAACTGAAAAGCCCGGCATATTGCAGTGCCTCATTCGAATCGTTTCAAGGATCGGCTGAAAATCAATATCCGGCCTGATTTGACTGAAAACCCGATAAAGCTTTTCATTCCTGCCCCAACTTGCTTAAAGGAATTAGAGAGCGGACACCATTATTCAAATCATTTCTCCAAAAACCTTTGGTCAGAAAACTTTCTTTCATCTCCATGATCTCAGGATATTGAGTTGCGGACGTTTCATGCTCTTTGGGAGTGTTTCCATTCAAAACAGAAGCCTCCAACTTGTTTTTCATGCTCACCACCTCTTTCAAGGAAAGGCCCTGCTTTTCACCAAACTGAAAGCACATCTCCTTGTAAGCTTTTTGCTTGGCAATTCAGGTAGCAATTGACAATCTTTCTTCTTCTGGCAAATGGCGGAATTCTCTACTGATCGACTCCCGATTGATATCAATTTTGTGAATATTGCCAAATTCCGCTTTGCTCAACTCATTGCGAAGATGGCTGTTTTGATCCATCAATTTCTTGATTTGACTTTCCAGCTCATGGATGTGACGGTTCTTGATCGACAGCAACTCCTGCTGTGCAATATTGGCATTGCGCTGGCCAATATTTCGCAATTGGTAGTCTGCCTGCATATTGTCATAATGATTGTTTTCACTCATTTTCATCACCCTTTCAAAAACAGACAATCGATTCAAGCCGGAAACCATTCCAGCATATGCCAGCAGGCATCCGGACAATTTTTGGGCAAAAACATCTTTTTTTCATATCAAGTTCCAGCCAGCCTCGGCAAGCGAAGCATTGCCATGACGGCACAAGCTTCTTCACTGCGCCCCAGGGCTTTTGCGCAGGCGCAAAGCCCCCGTTATTCCTTGCACTTCGCCTCCTCAAGAAAAGGACGGAAGCGCTCTTTCAAGGATTGAAGCCGCCTGCTTCTTTTCATGCAAGGCAGAAATCCATCTGGCGGCAATCGAATCATCACAAAAGGTATCTGGCATTGTGCCCGGCGAATCATGCTCTGAAGGCGTTGCAGGAACCCCCGCAATTGAATCAGTTACTGTTGTGAGGCTCCATGTGCTTTCTGGCAGGGGGCCGTGGCGCTTCTTGTGCGGTTTGAGGGCGGTTTGAGGGCGTTTGGCTCACTCGCCATTACACGCCATGCAAATGAAGGGCTTTTCATCCGGATGAAGCACGGCAAATCGCGTTTGCTCGCCAAGCCCGGCCGCATGACATTGACTTGGCGGCTGTCTTTTCAGGTCGATTGCCGCAAGACCATCATCAAGAAATGTTCAAAAATAATTCCCAAATATACAGGGCACACAGGCGGATTTCGCAATTTCTGCTTTCACCAAGAGCAAACGCCAGCTACCGGCCGTCTTTGAACGCCTTGCAGCGGTGCGCGGCATATGGAAGCGCAGGCAGCGCCTTGCGGGCAGCGGGCAAAAAGAAAAGGCTTCATCGGTACATGTTTTGCTGCATGTCCTTTGAAGCCTTTTCCAAATAATTCATTGAAAACCAATGAATAATTTAACTCAGGATGGAGGAATGAATGAACACCGGCTCGCCGATTCCCCAAAGAAAATCCGCCAGTTCCGGGCGTTATCGGAAGCTGGCGGATGATGTGTTGGTCGGCGTGGCGGGATTCGAACTCGCGACCCCTTGCACCCCATGCAAGTGCGCTACCAGGCTGCGCTACACGCCGAAGATCGCGATTATAGAGGCAATTTCACTCAATCTGGGCTGTTTGCATAAAAACATGCCTGGGCTTTTTACTCGAATCAAGCAATCGCCCCCGTTCGGCAATGAGTCGGCCCACTTCCTCAGCCAAGTCCGAAAAGAAACCGTGATGCGGCGATCAAGCCGGCATGGCCACCCAGCGTGTTTGATTGCCACCATCCGCCGGGCGCGGCGGCATGGCTTCTACAGCGATGCGGTGGTTGAACACGGCCTCCAGCGCGCGGTGGGTGGCCGCCTCTTGCGTGGCGCCGCTGTGCAGCACGCGCCCACCGGGCTGCAGAATCAGCATCTCGTCACTCATGAGCGCCACATTCAGCTCATGCAGCACGCTCACCACCGTTTTGCCCTGAGCCACCAGCGCCTGCACGGTGGCAATCCAGTCGGCCTGGTGGGGTGGGTCCAGGTGCATGAGGGGTTCGTCCATCAGCAGTAAATCGGCCTCGGTGGCCAAGGCGCGCGCCAGCAGCACGCGTTGGCGTTCGCCGCCCGAGAGTTGCCCCAGCGGGCGCTCGCGCCAATCCCAGGCGCGCATGGTGTGCAGGGCTTGTGCCACGGCCTGCTTGTCGGCCTCTGATGGCATGGCCAGCCAGCCCTGATACGGCAGGCGGCCCAGCATGGCCACATCCCACACGCGCAAATCGGGCGCGGCCTCTTCGTTTTGGCCAAGCCAGGCCATGCGGCGCGCGCGCTGGCGCGGCTTGAGCGACGAAAGTGCCTCGCCCCACCAGCGCACCTGACCTTGTTCTGCTGCGGCATCTGCGGCAGCCGCTGTTGCATCACCTGCTGGTGCGGCATGCGGCAGCAAGCCCGCTAGGGCACGCAGCAAGGTGGATTTGCCCGCGCCATTGGGGCCGGCAATGGCCGTCCAGCGGCCAGCGGCGATCGCCACATCCACCCCATGCAAGATGTGTGCCTGCCCCAGCCGCACATGCAAGCCCTGCACGGCTATGGCGGGCACGGATGCAGAAGGCGCAGCCGCAGCAGACGAGGAGCCCGCAAGCCGCACCGTGCCCGTGCAGGCGGTGTTGCAAGAAGCGTTGCGTGCGTTTGGCATGGCCTACCCTGCCCCTAGCTGCCCACGCGCCCACGGTGCATGAGCCACAGCAGATAGCTGCCGCCTAGCACGGCGGTGAGCACGCCCACGGGCAGCTCTTGCGGGGCCATCAGCCCGCGCGCCAGAATGTCTGCCGCTAGCAGCAGCAAGCCACCCATGCAAGCGCTAAGCCACACCAGCAAGCCATGCCGCGTGTGCACCAGGCCACGCACCAAATGCGGGGCCACCAATCCGATAAAGGCCACCAACCCTGTTTGCGCCACAGCCGCGCCCGTGCCCAGGGCCAGCACGCCAATCAGCCCGGCGCGCATTTGTG
>JAUMXD010000048.1 GCA_030529305.1 Allobrachymonas sp. | reverse complement strand
CGCGCACCAAGCAGCTGACCAACTTCCGCGTCAGCGGCAAGGAAGATGCCATCAAAATCACCCCGCCGATTGATCTGACGCTGGAATACGGCGTGGACTTTGTGGAAGACGACGAGCTGGTCGAAATCACACCCAAGAGCATTCGCCTGCGCAAGCGCTACCTCAAAGAGCACGAGCGCAAGCGCGCCAGCCGTGAAGAGGCTTGATGCCGCCAGGTATCAAACCAGGCTGCACGAGGGAATGAGCCCCGTTCAGCTGACTCATTGACGCTGAAATTGAACGAACCCTTCAAGTAAGCGTTGGATTTGCACTTGAAGTAGATGGCAATACATCGCCAGCAAGGGCCAAAAAATCATCAACTGAGCCATGTTCATCGTGAGCGGTGAGAGGGCTTTTTGCCAGCCGCAACAAGCAAGCTGCAGGCGAGCGGCACAGCTCGTATCTGCGCTTTGCCCATAAACCGTTAAGGGGCGTGTGCCTTGGGCGTGTGTTGTGGCGATGCGTCCGATTTTTTGTGTATGCTGCGCTCCATCGCAACAACGCACCGCTGGTGCTTTTCTGATCGTGAGTGACCCGTCGCCTTCGCCTTTGCCGTCCAACGCGCCGCCCGATAAACGCGGTTTTGTGCGCAAACTGATCGAATACCTGATTCCCGGCCCCGATTCGCACGCCGAGCTGTACAACACCCTTTCGCAGGCCGAAGAAAGGCAGCTCATAGGCTCCGACAGCCGCGCCATGCTCGAAGGCGTGATCCGCATCGCCAACATGACGGCCGACGACGTGATGGTGCCCGTGCACCGCATGGATTTGATCGACATCAACTGGAGCTACGAGCAGATCCTCAAACTGGTCATCAACACAGCGCATTCGCGCTTTCCGGTCTACGAAGAGAAAAAGGAAAACATCATCGGCTTGCTGCTGGCCAAGGATTTGCTCAAGCTGCAACGCGCGCCCGAGCTGAATCTGCGGGCTTTGCTGCGCCCGCCCATGTTTGTGCCCGAGAGCAAAAAACTCAACGATTTGCTGCGCGAATTTCGCGCCAAGCGCAATCACCTGGGCATCGTGATCGACGAGTTTGGCCGCCTGGCTGGCCTCATCACCATTGAAGACGTGCTGGAAGAAATCGTTGGAGAAATCGAAGACGAATTCGACGTAGAAGAAGACGAAGGCGATATCTACAGCCTGGCCGATGGCAGCTTTCGCGTCAGCGGCGATACGCCGATTGAGCGCATCAACGAACATTTCGAAGTCGATATTCACCCCAGCGACACCGAGGATGAAGACAGTTTCGAGACCATTGGCGGGCTGATTGCGCACGAAATGGGGCATGTGCCCGCACGCAATGAATTCATCACGCTGGGGGGGCTGAACTTCGTCGTCATGCTCACCAAGGGCGGCGCGGTGCGCTGGTTCAAGGTCACGCCTGCCGTATCCACCGAGTCGTGAGGATGAGGTTAGAAACTCAGGGGCAACGATCAACAGGACTTGCCGCAGCCGTATTGCGTTATGCCTTGCTGGCGCTGTTAGGTGCTGTGCAAGCCTTCAGCATCGCTTGGCCTTGGGGTGAGGCCGGGCAGGGCATGCAGGGCCAGGCTTTCGGCAGCTTGCAGATACTGGCGCTGGCCGCAGCCCTATGGCTGATTGCGGGCGGGCAGCTGCCATTGATTGCGGGGGCTGCGCGTGATTTGCAGGCTGATAGCAAAAGCACAGCGGGCGTTACCAGTGTTCGAGAGAGTGTGTCATTTGGCACGGCACGTAGTCGCTTGTGGCAACGGTGGGCCAGCCGATTCGGGCAGGTCTTTTGGGCAGGCTTCTGGCGCGGCTGGTGCTTCGCCACGGCTTGGCTGGCAGCCACGTTCTGGTGGCTTTATATCTCTTTGCATGTGTATGGCGGCTTGCCGGCTTGGCTCTCGGCGCTGGCCGTTTTCTTGCTGGCCGCAGCGCTGGGCCTGTATTACGCCGTGGCTTGCGGCTTGTGGTTGCGCGGGTCGGCCAGGCAGGGTGCCGTTGGGCAGGTGCTGCTGTTCGCTGCGCTGTGGCTGTTGGCCGAGTTGTGCCGGGGCGTGCTGTTCACGGGCTTTCCTTGGGGGGCGGTGGGCTATGCCCATGTAGATAGCGGCTTGGCGGGCTATGCGCCGTGGCTGGGGGTGTATGGTTTGTCGGCACTGGCTGCAGCGCTGGCCGCCTTGTTGTGGCAAGCCTTGCGCCTATTGCGTGGGCAGGCGGGGCAGGGCAAGCCCCTGCGCTTTGCTGCGGGCGCTGCCGTCGTGGCTGCCAGCGTCGTGGCTGTGGGGGCTTGGCACAAGCACGGCTGGCAAGGCAAGCAGCAGCCCTTGGCTGGGGGCAATACTTTGAGCGTGGCCCTGCTGCAGGGGAACATCCCGCAAGAAGAAAAATTCCAGCCCAATGGGGGCATGGAGCTGGCGCTGGATTGGTACGGCCAGCAGATGATGGCCTCTCAAGCCGACCTGGTGGTGTTGCCCGAAACGGCCTTGCCGCTGTTTCCGCAGCAGTTGCCCGAAGGCTATTGGCCAGCCTTGCAACAACGCTTTGGTCGTGGCGGGCAAACTGTGCTGATCGGCATACCTGCGGGTGATTTGCAGGCGGGCTACGCCAATGCGGTGGTGGGCATGGCACCTGGCGGCGTACAAACCGTGGGCGGTGGTGAAACAGGCAGCCGCCGCTCATCTGATTTTTACTTGCCGCCTGCGGCGCAGGCCGAATACCGCTATGCCAAGCACCACCTGGTGCCGTTTGGCGAATTCATCCCCTGGGGCTTTCAGTGGTTTGTGGACATGATGCGCATCCCGCTGGGCAACTTTCAGCGCGGGGCCGTGAGCCAGCCGCGCCTGCTGGTGCAGGGCGAGCGCGTGCAACCCAACATTTGCTATGAGGATTTGTTTGGCGAAGAGCTGGCCGCCAGTTTTGCCGATGCCGCCACGGCGCCGACCTTGCTGGTGAACATGAGCAATATCGCCTGGTTTGGCGATACGGTGGCCATTGACCAGCACCGCCACATCAGCCGCATGCGGGCGATGGAGCTGGCCCGCCCCATGCTGCGCGCCACCAACACGGGCGCCACGGCGGTGATTGATGCCACTGGGCGCGTGGTGCAGGAATTTCCGCGCCTGCAACGCGGCGTGTTGCAGGCCGAGGTAAAGGGCAACCACGCCCCGCCCACTTTTTTTGCCTGGTGGGCGGCACGGTTTGGGCTGTGGCCTTTGTGGCTGATCGCAGCAGCGACAGTCGCCTTGCTGGGGTGGCGCGGTCGAGTCGCTTCGGACAAGCCATGAGTGGGGTAGAAACCCTCTGCACGCGAGGATTGCCGCAGCCCGCAACTGCTCATCACTGCCGCTGAGCAGTGCATCGCTTGCTGATGCAGCAAGTACCCCTGTTCCTTAAACAAGAAATGGCTTGAACGCTCAAAGCATGTGCTGCAAAAAGGCGCGTGCCCGTGGATGCTGGGGATTGGCAAAAAACTCTTGCGCAGGGCGGTCTTCGGCGATCACGCCACTGTCCATAAACAGCACGCGGTGCGCCACTTCGCGCGCAAAGGCCATTTCGTGCGTCACCACTAGCATGGTGGTGTGTTCAGCGGCCAGTTGGCGCATGGTGCGCAGCACTTCGATGGTCAGCTCGGGGTCAAGCGCGCTGGTGGGCTCGTCAAACAGCATGATGGCCGGCTGCATGGCCAGGGCGCGCGCAATGGCCACCCGCTGTTTTTGCCCGCCCGAAAGGCGCGCGGGGTAGGCATCGCGCTTGTCGAACAGGCCCACCTTGCGCAGCAGCTCTTCGGCCTGGGGCACGATGGCACTGCGCGCCATTTTCTTCACCGTCATGGGGGCTTCAATCAGGTTTTCGAGCACGGTCATGTGCGGGAACAGATTGAAGTGCTGAAACACCATGCCGCTGTGCGAGCAGATGTGGCGGATTTCGTGCTCGCTCGCATAGTGCGCCCGGCCGTCGGGGTTGTTGTGCACCAGGTTGTGGATGTCCACGTCGATGCGGCCGCTGTCAATTGTTTCCAGGTGGTTGATGCAGCGCAGCAGGGTGGATTTGCCCGAGCCCGAAGCGCCCAGAATGGCGACCACCTCGCCTTTTTGCACTTGCAGCGAGATGCCGCGCAGCACCTCGTGCTGGCCGAAGCGCTTGTGCACATCCTGCATGCGCAGGGCGGGCACGTCGTCGTGGGCCGCAGCTGCGGCGGCAGAAGCGTTACTGGTCTTGTCGCGCATAGTGTTGCTCCAGGCGCTGGAACACCCAGGTCAGCGCAAAGGTCATCAGCAGATAAAAGGCGGCGGCCACCACGAAGGGCGTCACGGTGAAGTCGCGCTGAACGATGTTGCGTGCGGCGCGCAAAATGTCATTCAGGGCCAGCACGTAAATCAGCGATGTGTCTTTGATGAGCGTGATGGTTTCATTGCTCATGGGCGGCAGAATGTGGCGCACCATTTGCGGCAGCACGATGCGGCGCATGGTTTGGCCGTAACTCATGCCTAGGGATTTGGCGGCCTCGTACTGGCCGCGATCCACGGCCTGAATGCCGGCGCGGAAGATCTCGGCAAAATAGGCCGAATAATTCAGCACAAAGGCCGTGATGGCGGCCGGAAAATCGGGCAAACGCAGGCCGATAACCGGAATGAGCGGCAGCGCAAAATAAATGAAGAGCAGTTGCAGCATCAAAGGTGTGCCGCGCATGAGCCAGATATAGGCATTGACCAACTGGCGGGCCACTCGCAAAGCCGATACGCGCAACAGAGCCAAGCCCAGCCCGATGGGCAGGGACAGCAGCAAGGTCAGAAAAAACAGCGACAGGGTGGTTTTGGCGCCGCCCAATATGGGCGGTAGCATGGCGGCGAGTTTATCCATGCGACAGGTGGGCAAGCTAGGGGTGGATGGGCTTGGGCGGCGTGCAGCTGGCAAGGTGGCGAGCAACTCCGCAACGATTGCAACCAGCAGCAGGCAATGACAATGGGCTTCTTTTTGATTGCGCTTTTTAGATAAAAGGCGCTTTTTCTGGAAAGAGATCCAAAGAATCAAGCCATGCATAGAGGCATGGCTTGATTGTGGGTAATGGCCAAAGGCTTATTGGCTTGCTGCTTCAAACCATTTGCCGTAAATGGCTTTGGCAGTGCCGTCGGCCCGCATGGCGTCGAGCACTTCATCGAGCTTGCTCAGCAGCGCCGTGTCTTCCTGGCGCAGGCCCACGCCGTATTCTTCAGCGCCCAGGTGTTCTTCCAGAATGCGGTATTCGCCCGGCTTTTTGCTGGTGTAGTAGCGGCCTACCACTTCATCCACCACCACGGCATCCAGGCGGCCGCTGGAAAGATCCAGCAAGGCGGTGACGTTGTCGCCAAAGGTTTTCAGTTCTTTGAGTGACTTGGAAACGGCTTCGTCTTTGGCCACGGCATCCACCGCGCTGCTGCCGTCTTGCACGCCCACCACTTTGCCAGCCAGATCGGCCTTTTTCTGCACGGGCGACTGGCTGGTGACGATGATGATCTGGTGGTTCACCATGTACGGCTTGCTGAAGGCCACGTTCTTTTTGCGCTCTTCGGTGATGGTCATGCCGTTCCACAGCGCATCCACGCGCTTGCCCTTGAGTTCGGCCTCTTTGGCGCTCCAGTCGATGGGTTTGAACACGGCCTCGATGCCCATGCGTTTGGTGGCTTCGCGGGCCATGTCGATGTCGTAGCCGACGAGCTCGCCCTTGTCATCACGAAAACCCATGGGGGGGAAGTTGTCGTCCAGGCCGATGAGCAGCTTCTTGGGCAATTCACCAGCGGGCACTGCGGCAGCAGCGGGTGCCGTGCCAGAAGCTGCATCGGCACTGGGTGCGGGCTTGGAGCAACCCCACAGCACGGCCGTGGCGGTGAGGGCAGACATGAGGGAGAGCAGGGTGAAAGAGCGTCTTTTCATGGTTGAAGCCTTTGAAAAAAGATGAAAGAAAACTGCGGGGTGCGCCGTGGATCAAGCGAAGCGATGACGCGCAAAAAGCGAGCCGGTGCCGGGTTTTAACTTCGAATATGACGGGCTCGCCCTGGATGAGAGTTGCAAAGCGCATCTTACCCGCCCTTGCCGGGCGTTTGTGGCCAATCTGCAGCAGGCAGCCGAATATGGGCTAGGTGCCGGCAGCCAGTCGGTTTGACAGCGGCGGGCCAGTAGAATCCTCGCCAAAGCGCAAGGGACTTTTTCATTGAATTCCACCCGCCATCAACCACGTATCGCCATGCCGACTTTTCAGCAAATCATTCTCACCCTGCAGCAATACTGGGCCGACCAGGGCTGCGCCCTTTTGCAACCTTACGACATGGAGGTAGGCGCGGGCACCAGCCACACCGCCACCTTTTTGCGCGCCATTGGCCCCGAGCCGTGGAAGGCCGCCTACGTGCAGCCCAGCCGCCGCCCCAAGGACGGGCGCTATGGCGACAACCCCAACCGCTTGCAGCATTACTACCAATACCAGGTGGTGCTCAAGCCCGCGCCGGCCAACATCCTCGACCTCTACCTGGGCAGCCTGCAGGCGCTGGGCTTTGATCTGAAGAAGAACGACATTCGCTTCGTCGAGGACGACTGGGAAAACCCCACGCTGGGCGCCTGGGGCCTGGGCTGGGAGGTCTGGCTCAACGGCATGGAGGTGACGCAGTTCACCTACTTCCAGCAGGTCGGCGGCATCGACTGCAAGCCCGCCACCGGCGAGATCACCTACGGCCTGGAGCGCCTGGCCATGTACCTGCAAGGCGTGGACAACGTTTACAAGCTGATCTGGACCGAGCAGTCCGACGGCACGCGCCTGACCTACGGCGACGTGTATCACCAGAACGAGGTAGAACAGTCCACCTACAACTTCGAGCACAGCGACGCGGACTTCCTGTTCACCGCCTTCGCCGCGCATGAAAAGCAGGCCCAGCACCTGATGGCCGAGCAGCTGGCGCTGCCCGCCTACGAGCAAGTGCTCAAGGCCGCCCACACCTTCAACCTGCTGGACGCGCGCGGGGCCATTTCCGTAACCGAGCGCGCCGCCTACATCGGCCGCATCCGCAACCTGGCGCGTGCTGTGGCGCAAAGCTATTACGACAGCCGCGAGCGTCTGGGCTTTCCGCTCGCGCCGCGCGAGTGGGTGGAACACATCGAAAAGAAAGCGGCATAAAGAAACAAAAGCCAGCCGCGCTGAAAACGTCTGGCGTGCTCCTTTTCTGAATCCACCTTTTAATTACCCGCTGCATTTGCCTTTTGCTCTTTTGTATTGCTGAATTGCCATGACGACTCAAAACCTGCTCGTTGAACTGTTTGTTGAAGAGCTGCCGCCCAAGGCCCTGAAAAAGCTGGGCGATGCCTTTGCCAACACCCTGGCCGCCTCGCTCAATGCCCAGGGCCTGACCGCAGCCAGCAGCCGCATCACGCCCTACGCCAGCCCGCGCCGCCTGGCCGTGCACATCAGCCATGTGGCGGCCAAAGCCGCCGACAAGGCCGTGCAGCAAAAGCTCATGCCCGCCAGCGTGGCGCTGGATGCCAACGGCCAGCCCACACCCGTGCTGCTGAAAAAGCTGCAAGCCCTGGGGGCCGATCCCTCGGTGGTGCCCAAGCTCAAGCGCGCCACGGACGGCAAGGCCGAAGCCCTGTTTCTCGATACCCTCATTACTGGCGCCACGCTGGACGCGGGCCTGCAAAAAGCGCTGGACGAAGCCATTGCCAAGCTGCCCATTCCCAAGGTCATGACCTATCAGTTGCATAGCGGCTGCGATCTGCCGGGCTGGAGCAGCGTGCAATTCGTGCGCCCCGTGCATGGCCTGGTGGCCCTGCATGGCGAAAGCGTTCTGCCCGTAACGGCCCTGGGCCTGAAGGCCGGCCGCACCACCTACGGCCACCGTTTCGAGGCGGCCAGCGATCGCATCGAACTGACCAGTGCCGACGACTACGCCCGCGCGCTGCGCGAACAGGGCGCCGTGATCGCCAGCTTTGACGAGCGCCGCAGCGAAATCGCCCGCCAGTTGCAAGCTGCGGCCGACAAGATCGGGGGCGGCGTGCGCCCCATTGAAGACGCCGCTTTGCTGGATGAAGTGACCGCCCTGGTGGAACGCCCCAACGTCTTGACCTGCGCCTTTGACCGCGAATTTCTGGACGTGCCGCAGGAATGCCTGATCCTGACCATGAAGGCCAACCAGAAATACTTTCCGCTGCTTGATGCGCAGGGCAAGCTCACGCATCAGTTTCTGGTGGTGAGCAACATCACGCCAGACGACCCCAGCGCCGTGATCGACGGCAACGAGCGCGTGGTGCGCCCGCGCCTGGCCGATGCCAAATTCTTCTTCGATCAAGACCGCAAGAAAACGCTCGCCAGCCGCGTGGATGGCCTGGGCAAAGTGGTCTATCACAACAAGCTCGGCACCCAGGCCGAACGCAGCGAGCGCGTTCGTCAAATCGCCCACGCCATCGTGCAGCAACTCAGCCTGGCGACCTTGCCCTTCACGGCTGAGGACAAGGCGCGCTTCGAGGCGCTTGACAGCAAGGCGCAAGAAGCCGCCCGCCTGGCCAAAACCGATCTGCTCACCGACATGGTGGGCGAATTCCCCGAGCTGCAAGGCATCATGGGCGGCTACTACGCCCGTTTCGAGGGCCTGCGCGACGGCGTGGCCATTGCGATTGAAGACCACTACAAGCCCCGGTTTGCGGGCGACGAACTGCCGCGCAACCGCACCGGCACCGTGCTGGCCCTGGCCGACAAGCTCGAAACCTTGGTCGGCATGTTCGGCATCGGCAACCTGCCCACGGGTGACAAAGACCCCTTTGCCCTGCGCCGCCACGCGCTGGGCGTGATCCGCATGCTGGTGGAAAAACGCCTGCCGCTGCAACTGCCCGAACTGCTGCACGCCGCCGCCCAAAGCTTTGGTGCGCTGCTGCCCGATTCAGCCGCAAGCAATGCGCAGTTGATGGACTTTATCTACGAGCGCGTATCGGGCTATCTGCGCGAGCAGGGCGCCACCGTGAAAGAGGCCGAAGCCGTGATTGCCGCGCGCCCGCAATGGGGCGACATGCCCCAGGCGCTGGAAGCCGTGCGCGCCTTTGCCCAGCTGCCTGAAGCGCCCGCACTGGCCGTAGCCAACAAGCGCATCGGCAACATCCTCAAAAAAGCCGAGGCCGAAGGCGCAGTGGACGCCCACGTGAGCGAGGTGCTGCTGCAAGAGCCTGCCGAGAAAGCCTTGTACGCGGCCATGCAAACCATCGTGCCGCAGGCCAATGCCCAGTTCGAATCTGGCAACTACACCGCCAGCCTGCAAACCCTGGCCGCTCTGCGCGGGCCGGTGGATGCTTTCTTCGACGGCGTGATGGTCAACGCCGAACAACTGGATTTGCGCCTGAACCGCTTGGGCTTGCTCAAATCGCTGCACTTGGCCATGAATCGCGTGGCCGATCTGGCCAAGCTGGCCAGCTGATCGGCGGGGCTGCTGGCATGTATGCAAGGGGGCGCTGCTTTACTCAGCGCCCTTTTTGTTTGAAGTCATCGCCTTTCTTGAACCGCTCAATTCAGGCTTTGGTTCAGATGGTTGGTGCTATTTGTTATTTAAAACCTGCCATTCCGTGCACCGCTTGGCGTGTTTTTTCGTACTTGAAACAGATTTGATCCCTGGGTATTTTTCGTGCAGCGCAACATGCAGCAACTGATCTTGGATTGGGACAGCCCCAAGCCTGAGGCATTGAGCTCGCTTGATGCAGGGGCAGGGCAGAAGGTTGTGCAGCAGCCACCAGTGGTATCAGCCGTTGATGAGCCTGCAGCCGCACCGGCCCCTGAGTCAGTGCGCGATGCGGGCTATGCGTTGCCAATTGGGTCTGCCGATTCGCCAGCCGATGCTTCGGGTGAAACAGCGCTTGCTGCGCCTTTGCTGAGTAGCAGTGAGTGGCATGCAGCCGACAACAGCGCAACCAAAGAGCCTGCAGCAAGCAATGCCATCGTCGCTGCACCAGCCTGGCAACACCCGCAAGCCAATCGGCACATCGTGCTGGGCCAGCATGCGCTGGGCTATTGGCTGCAACGGCGCAAGCGCCGCAGCGTGGGCATGAAAATCGCCAGCCATGGGCTGGAGGTGCATGCGCCGGTTTGGGTCAATTTGGCTGAAATTGAGCGCATTTTGCAAAGCAAATCGCGCTGGATTGTGCGCAAACTGCAAGAGCAGGCCAGTTTGCGGCATAGCCAGCAACTCACGCGCCCCCAATGGCAAGACGGGCAGTATCTGCTTTGGCGTGGCGGCTTGCTGCAACTGCGGCTGGCGGGGGCCGCGACACCAATACCTCTGGCCCGCCTTTCATCCGCCCGCATGCAAAAACTGGTCCAGGCGGCCCGTTTGCTGGATTTGCCTGCAAGCGACCTTGGTACGGCGCATCTTTCCCAATCTGCTTCAGCATCTGATGCGGGCACATTCACAGCCGTTATTGCCCGGCATCAGCTGTGGCTGGATTTGCCCCTCAACAGTTCAGAGAGCCTGATTCGCGACTGCACCGCCTGCTGGATGCAAATGCAGGCCCAGGCCGTGTTTATCGATCGTATGGCGCACTATGCCCCCATGCTGGGCGTGCAGTGGCGGGCACTCAAACTCAGCCAGGCCAATACCCGTTGGGGCAGCGCCAGCAGCAATGGCACCATCCGCCTGCATTGGCGGCTGATTCAAATGCCGCCCGAGGTGCTGGATTACGTAGTGGTGCATGAACTGGCGCATTTGCGCGAAATGAACCACAGCGCGCGCTTTTGGGCGCTGGTGGAGGGCATCTTGCCTGATTACCGACAGCGCCAGTTTCAGCTCAAGCGCACAAGCTTGCCGCCTTGGTGAAGCAGGGCATCTGCTTGGCTGCTGTGCTCCAATAGCCCCTAAAAAAAGAGACTCCAGGCAGGGGGCGCTTGCGACACAAAAGTCGTGGGCTGTTTCAAGCAGCGGGTTAGCGGGCAGAAATCGAGTCTCAACAAACAGCAGCACATCCAATAAAAACAGAGGCCATGCGGCCCCTGTTTTTCTAGGTAGTTATTGCTAGCGGCAATTGATATGCCACCTATTCATCGCTGCAGTCATTATGGCTTGAGCGGCGTGTCTTGCTGAATCAGCTGCCCAAGCCGAGTTGAGAGCGCTGACGCTTAGTGGCTGCGCAGCTTGGCGCTGCTGATTTTGGTCGCCATGGCTTTTTTGCCAGCTTTGGCTGGCTGCTTATACAGTGCCACGCGTTGAATGCCCGAAATACCCAGCTCGCGGGCGGCGGCGCGGCTCAAGTCGATGATGCGGCCTTTGATGTAGGGGCCGCGGTCGTTGATGCGCACGGTCACTGTTTTACCAGTGGCTGTATTTTTGACCAGCACCATGGTGCCAAAGGGCAGGGTGCGGTGGGCCGCGGTGAGGGCATTCATGTTGTAGCGCTCGCCATTGGCGGTGAGGCGGTTGTGAAAGC
>JAUMXD010000047.1 GCA_030529305.1 Allobrachymonas sp. | reverse complement strand
GCGCCAGATAGCCCAGTGCAGTGGTCTGCACTCCCTTGGCATAAGTGGACTGGCCTGGCAGATGCTTGCCGGATCGCTTGCCGCCAATGGCCACAGCGCCGTTACCCTCAGCAGTGGCAAAGTCGCCAATGGCTACGGGGCTTTCGCCCAAAGTCTTGGATTCGGTGCCAATGGCTATTGGGGAACCCCAGCCTCCGGCTTCGGCGTTATAACCAATGGCCATTCCCCATGAATTGCCATCCGCCACACTCAACGAGCCAGCTTTGGCCAAGGGGCCAATAGCCAGCGCATACTTTCCTCTTGTTTCTGCCTGGTGACCAATGGCAACGCTCCACACGTGCCCCGCCGAAGCCTCGTTGCCCAATGCGGTGCTGCGATCACCGGTGGCCTTGGCTTCCGTACCGATTGCAATGGAGCGAAGAGCTGAACTGTGGCTGTGCGTACCAATCGCAATGGAGCTGGCGCCAGCCTGTTTATAGGCGGCCGGTGTTACTACTGTAGGGCCGTTCTTGACTTCTGGCTGATAGTTGACTTGATGACCGATAGCGATGGCAGCAGCCGCTCCGGCGTTGGCGGTGTTGCCCATGGCAACAGCGTTGTTACCCAATGCGCGTGAGCTGTTGCCGATGGCTACCGTGGTCGCACCAAAGGCTTTGGCCTGCTGGCCAACTGCAACGCCACCTGCAGAGGTAGCCAAAGCGCGATGTCCGATTGCCACAGTACTGGAAGTATCAATGTATTTGACTTTTCTTTTGGATGTGCTGTCCAAAACATCAACTTCTCTTTCCTTGAAGTTGATTTGCGCCTGGTTGGAACCGGCGGCTATTGCAGACTGGATGGCTTCATCAGCATTGGCATAAGTGCCGATGATGACGTTGTGAGTACCTGTCAAGTTCTCGCCGGCGCTGGTGCCCATGGCCATGTTGTTATTGACGTTCAGCCCGTTTTTCAGCGCGGCATCGCCGATAGCGATATTGCGGCCTTCATTGCCTGTGGGGGCTGCCGAATTGGGCGCCTTGGCATTCCAGCCCGCCTGACGACCGATGGACACATCCCATTTGCCGTTGGCCTGTGCATGTTGTCCCACAGCCACCGCTTGATCAGCGCCTGCTTTGGCCGAATTGCCGACTGCCAGCGAAGCCGTTCCAGCCGAGCGGCTGTCCAAACCAATCGCCATGGAGCTTTCGCCCGTATTGAGCGCGCCCTTGCCGATGACAATGGCTTTTGCGGTTTTGCCGCTGATGGGGTTGACAGTTTTCGTGGCATCGTCGCCACAAATCACGCTTTGGCTGGTGGCGTCGTAATAGCAGTAGTGATTGCCATTGCCAGCAGGCACCGGATGCTGATTGCCGAGAGCATCGGCCATCGCCCGCCCGCTGAGCAGCAATGCTGCCGAAGCCACCAGGGTGAACGCAAAACGCAGAACCAGGCTGCCTTGCGAGGCCGCGCGCGCAGCTTTGCCGCTGCTTGTTTTGCCATGCGATTTGGCTGTTTCCTGCACAGCCGTCCAAGTGCCCAATGTGGCGTTCCAGACAGTTTTGTAGATGTGGTTCATTGCCATGCCCCCTGTGTTAGCTGAATGAAATTCAATGACGAAAGAAAGAGTTGGCGAGCGAATGCGCATGAATTCGGGCCACGGGGAAAAAGCTGTTCCGATATCACCCGACGTGGACAGCGCACGAGCCAACAAGACGCTATATGGATTGATGCCCGAAATTTACCATCAAGCCGAAAAAAAGGGTGCGAAATAATTCACGCTTGAAAAGTTTTTCAACAATAAAACAACAAGTTGTTTCGCACGCCGTGCAACAGATTGTTATTCAAATCTTTCGCTGTTGCAGGGCGTATCGCAATGCCCCGCCTCGAGAAAAGGGCAAATATCGCTGCTGCTGCGCGCCTGCCATTCAAGTGAGCAGAGCACACCGCAAGCTGAATATCACAAGCCATTCAAACCCAAAAACCATAGGGATAATTCGAAAATCAAAAACAATTGATTTTCGGCAAACCCGCAATAAATCAGCATACAGAAAGAAGCATTTTATTTCTTTGCTTGCGCTTTTCGGCTCTGCGCCCAACAAGGCGAAAACACGCGCCTGTCAAAAGTATGGTGAATGCTGAACAAAATCGAAAAAGAAAGAAGAGGGGTGGCGCGGCTGGCGGGGATCGAACCCACGACCCTTGGCTTCGGAGGCCAATACTCTATCCACTGAGCTACAGCCGCGCGAGTTGCAGAATGCGGGCTTTGTACGTTGGCATGGCGACGCGCCAAGCAGTTTGGCGCGCGTTTTTTGTCTTTGTGCATTGGCCTTGCACAGCCTGGCGCCTTGTTTGCCCGATCTGCAAAGGGCTACATTGTAGGGGCACAAAAGCTGGGCTGCGTGCTGGGCGGATCATCTGTCGTTGGTGCGCGCAAGCGCCCGGAGTGCGAACTTCACCAATGACAACTCGCGAGGCTGAACAATTCAAGGCAAGGTTCGGCAAGCAAGGCACAGACCACATCCTAGCCACCCAAGCCTGCATGCGGCTGACGCGGCACCTGCACAATGCGCCCCGGCACGCCGCCGTGCAGGATTTCAGCCGCTGTGAGCTGTCCGCCCCAGACGCAGCTCGTATCCAGGCCCAGCAGATGCGGGCGCTGCAACAGGCCCAGGGTAGACCAGTGCCCAAACGCCACTGTCGTCAGCGCGGTGCGCCGCCCGGCCACGTCGAACCAGGGCAGCAGGCCTTCGCGTGCCGCTCGGGCATCCGAGCCGAGTTTGTGCGTGAAGTTGATGCGGCCTTTGCGATCCATCATGCGCATGCGCGTGAGGCTGTTCAGGCTGCAACGCCAACGCTCCATGCCGCGCAAGCTGTCGTCCCACAAATCGGGCAGATTGCCGAACAATTGCGCCATGTGCTGCGCCCAATCGGGCGCACGCAGCAGCTGGCTGATTTCGTGGGCACAGGCCAGGGTTTGCGCCACATCCCACTGCGGTTGCACACCTGCATGCACCATCAGGCATTGGTTGGCATACAGCGCCAGGGGTTGGCGGCGCAGCCAGTCGAGCATTTGCGGCGCATCTGGCGCGGCCAGCAAGGGCTTGAGCGTGTCTTTGGGATTGGGTTTGCGCGCGCCTGCGGCCACGGCCAGCAAATGCACATCGTGATTGCCCAGCAGGCAATAGGCGCTGCCCTCCAGCGCCATGAGGTTGCGCACAACGCCGGCCGAATCCGGCCCGCGGTTGACCAGATCGCCCAGCACGTACAGGGTGTCGCGGCTGGGCGAAAAGTCCAGCGCCTGCAACAAGGCCTGAAACTCGGCGTGGCAGCCATGAATGTCGCCGATGCAGTACATTCCCATGCGTGAATTTCCCGTTTTCTTTGTTTGTTTCCAATCCCGGTTTTGACTGACCGGCAGGCTCCTTGCCTGCTTCGCGCAGCGCGCCAGCCCCGGATTATCTGCGCACGCCATGAACCTGCTTCTGATTTTGTTTCTGACATTGCTCAACGGCCTGTTTGCCATGTCGGAGATGGCGCTGGCCGCCAGCCGCAAAGCCCGGCTCGACGCCCTGGCCAATGCCCAAAAGCCCGGGGCCAGCGCGGCCCTGGCCTTGATGGAGCAGCCCACCAACTTCCTTTCAACCGTGCAGGTGGGCATCACCTCCATCAGCCTGCTCAACGGCATCGTGGGCGATTCGGCCTTCAGCCCCATCGTGGGCGGCTGGCTGCTGCGCGCCGGCCTGCCCGAGCGCATGGCCCACTTCACGGCCACGGCGCTGGTGGTGGCGGCCATCACCTTCGTGACGCTGATTTTTGGCGAGCTGGTGCCCAAGCGCATCGGCCAGCTCTACCCCGAGCAGATCGCCGCCCTCATGGCGCGGCCCATGACCTGGCTGTCGCGCGTGGCGCGGCCCTTTGTGCTGCTGCTGTCCAACACCACGCAGGCCGTGCTGCGCCTGTTGCCCTTTGATACACAAGCCGCGCGCAGCGTCACGCAAGAAGAAATCGCCGCCAGCCTGGTTGAAGGAGTCGATGCCGGCCTGATCGAAGAGCAAGAACACCGCATGCTGCGCAATGTGTTCAAGCTCGACGAGCGCGAGCTCTCTTCCATCATGGTGCCGCGCAACGAAGTGCTGTGGCTGGACGCGCAAACCACCGTGGCCCAAGCCCTGCACAACCTAGCC
Organism: Allobrachymonas sp.; assembly: GCA_030529305.1. Next base: position 7,279 of record JAUMXD010000047.1, on the reverse strand, counting down.
AGCGGCCACATGCGCGTGCATTCCTGGTATCCGGTGTGCAAAGGCTCGCTGGACGAAGTGGTGGGCATCGTCGGCATCAGCCAACTGGTGCAGCCCGATAACGCCCCGCACGCGCTGGAAGACATTGCCACGCCTGCCAGCTTTGTGCCCGAAACCATCAGCGGCATGGAATTGCTCGAACAATTTCGTGGCCGGGCACACCGCCTGGTTTTTGTGGTGGATGAATATGGCGAGGTGCAAGGCATTCTCACCCCACGCGATTTACTTGAGGCTATTACCGGCGAATTGCATGCTCATACCGCGCAGGAGGCTTGGGGCACGCGGCAGGAAAATGGCTCCTGGCTGTTTGACGGGATGATTCCCGTCAACGAACTCAAAAACAAACTCGATATTGAAGAAACCCTGCCGCAAGAAGATGAAAATCTCTACAACACCTTGGGCGGGCTATTGATGTTCGTTTCAGGTGAATTGCCCTTTGCCGGACAAGAGGTGCAATGCGCGGGTTGGCGCTTCGTCATTCAATCACTCGATGGCAAACGAGCCGAGCAAATACAGGCGCACAAACTCGCCGAAGACAGTGGCGATCTTTAGGCGCCATTCGCGAACTTTTCATGAGGGCTTGAATCTGCAAACAAGCCATTTGCCATATCGCCAATCCTGCCGTCACGAATGGCATGGAGAGAATCACGCGTCACTTCATGGCAGTTATGTATTGCAGGGGGGTGACTGTTTCCCAGTCCAATCGTTTCCGAGCGAAATCGTGAACAAATTCTCATTCGGTTAATTGATAATTCCCCACTGAATAATCAAGAAATAATCGATCGAGCTATAATCACCAGCGTCTTAATCGTTTGTTCTTTACCAGGAGTCCCTCATGAGCGATTTGCAAACCCTGCTGCAAGAGCGTGAACTGCTCGAAAGCAAAATCCGCGAAGCTCGCCGCCAGCAAGTGGATCAAGCCATTGCCACCTGCCGCCGTTTGATCGCCGAACACGAATTGACCGAAGCCGATTTGTTCGGTGGCAAAGGCCGTCGCAAAAAATCGTCCACCGCGGGCACCAAAGTGGCGCCCAAATACCGCAACCCCGTCACTGGCGAAACCTGGACGGGCCGCGGCAAGCCGCCCAAGTGGATTCAGGAAAGCGGCGACCGCGAAGCGCTGCTCATCAAATAAGGCTCTGGCCCTTTACCCATTCAAACCGCTGCTTGATTTGATCAGGCAGCGGTTTTTTCATGGGCAAGGGATACATCAAGAGCAGAAAAGAAGATGGCAATGAAGATAAAAACAAGCTGGGGCCTCTTCTACAGACAATGCTCTTCATTTTCTTTTCATGTTTCACTGCGCATAGCCCCAACTCTGTTTCAAAACATCTACAGCAGCAGCTGGATCGGCGTTCTTTAGCCGATTGAATCATTCATGCATACAAACGGAAGTCGATCTTGGGCACAATGGATGTGGCTCGACATGGCTTTCAATTAATTAAATCAAGAAAGCAAATGTTTTTAAATCAAGTTGCAACTGAAATAAGCAATGTTGCATCCGAGCAGAAGCAATCTGCTTCAGACATGTATGGACCAAAGAGAATAGGGTGAGTGTCCCTGCCCATTCAAGAAAATACTATATAAGCAGTATATTCACTTGACTCTTTTTGGGTCACTTGAAAGAAAAAGAGCAGCGCCTTTCGGCTCAGCAGAAAGTACAACAAACAAGCATCAATTCCAATCATCAAGACATCAAGCAAGGCACAATGCGTGGGCTAGCGATGGCTATTGATCATCGCTGATTGATTCGCCACCTGCTTGTTGCCCGCTCTTTGCCATGCCCCGCCCCGCTGCCAATTCTTTGCCTGCTTTGCCCGAAGTGCATTTTTCCGAAGATGGCATCAGCCGTTTTCTGCATCTGGATTCGCCCTGGATACAAGGCAGCATGCGGCTGAAAGACCCGCTGACGCTTGACCTGGAATACATCCAACGCATGATGGCTTGGCTGCTGTTTGTGGACTTTGAGACCGTGCCCGAGCGCCACGCCATGCAACTGGGCCTGGGCGCGGCGAGCCTGACCAAGTTCACGAGCAAAAAGCTCCAGATGCTCACCAGCTGCGTGGAATTGAACCCGGCGGTGTACCGCGCCTGCCGTCAATGGTTTCGCTTGCCAGACAACCACGAAAAGCTCAACGTGATGTTGGGCGATGCCGCCGAAGTGATTCGCCAGCCCGAGTGGCAAGGAGCCATCGACGCGCTGCAAGTGGATTTGTACGACCACGAAGCGGCCGCCCCCGTGCTGGACGATGCCGATTTCTACCGCGCCTGCCGTGCCACCCTCACGCCCGATGGCTGCATGACGGTGAACCTGTTTGGCCGCAGCAGCAGTTTCGATCACAGCGTGCAGCAAATGGCCCAAGCCTTTGGGGCCGATGCGCTGTGGACCTTCAAGCCCACACGCGAGGGCAACACGGTGGTGCTGGCGCAGCGCACACCCACGCGGCCTGCGCGTGATGAGTTGGCCGCACGCGCTGCCATCATCGAAGAGCGCACGGGCCTGCCCGCACAGAAATGGCTCAAGGTGTTCAAGCCTTTGGAGGGTTGAAGACAAGCCCCGGCGAGCACAGGCACACACTGAACACGAACAGGCAGGCCTGAAAGCCTTGCGGCTCATCGGCGTCGGGCTGCTCCTCTTTTGACCAGGGCTTAAGCAGTACCGCCTTGGAAACCGCAGCGCGATGACCCCAAGCAAGCACAATGGATGAGGCACGACGCGCCTAGTCATCTCGCTCACATCATCGCCCAGCAAGCCTTACCCAGTGGACAACAAGGCGCATGCCAAACAGCCTCTGCGCATCCAACTGCCGCAACTACTGACGAGGGCGGGCTGCCAAAGCCTCACCCCCACAACACTATCGTGGACTATCGCAACGCCAAACGGAAACTGAGCTTGACGATAGGCCAGCGGCTATTCGTTGAGCACGGTTGGGCGATTGAAGCAACGTGCCTGAATCAAGCCCGCTCAAACACCGCCATGCTTTCCACATGCGCAGTGTGCGGGAACATATTGACCACGCCTGCAGCCTTGAGCGTGTAGCCCGCCTGATGCACCAGCAGGCCCGCATCGCGCGCCAGGGTAGCCGGATTGCAGCTGACGTAAACGATGCGCTGCGGCGGCTGCCAATCGCTGGGCGCGATAAAGCCACCTTCGCTTGCTTGCCCCAAGCGTTGCTGATGGATGTCGGCCAGGGCTTTGCTCAAAGCGAAAGCGCCTTCGCGCGGCGGATCGACCAGCCATTTGTCGGCCACGCCGTCGGCCACGAGCATTTCGGGCGTCATCTCGAACAGATTGCGTGCTACAAACTGCGTGGGCGCCAGTGCGTGGCCGTGGTGGTTGGGGTTGTTGGCCGCGTAGTTCTCTCGCGCACGCTGCACCAGGGTCTCGCTGCCTTCAATGCCCAGCACCGATCCGGCGCAAGTCGCCAGCGGCAGGGTGAAGTTGCCCAGGCCGCAAAACCAATCGATCACGCGCTCGTGCGGGCGCGCATCCAGCAAACGCAGCGCGGTGCTGACGAGCACGCGGTTGATGTGCGGGTTGACCTGGGTGAAATCGGTGGGCCGAAACGGCATGGTGATGCCGAATTCGGGCAGGCTGTAGGCCAGTTGCGGCGTGTGCGGGCTGATGCAGTGCACGGTGTCTGGCCCCTTGGGTTGCAGCCACCATTGCACGCCGGCATGCTGCGCGGCAAAGGCGTGCAGCTTGTCGATGTCGGCCTGGCTCAAGGGTTCCAGATGGCGCAGCACCAGGGCCGTGACGGCGTCGCCGCAGGCCAGCTCGATTTGCGGGCAGGTGTCACGCGCCTCCAGGCTGGCGATGAGCGCGCGCAGCGGCAAGAGCAAGGCGCTGACGTGCGGCGGCAGAATCGCGCAGCTGTGCATGTCGGCGATGTAGCGGCTTTTGCGTTCGTGAAAGCCGATCAGCACCTCGCCCTTTTTCAGCACGTGGCGCACCGACAGGCGCGCGCGCCAGCGATAGCCCCAGGCCGGGCCGTGAATGGCGCGCAGCACCTGCTGCGGGCGGCATTTGCCCAGGTGCCAGAAGTTGTCCTCCAGCACGCGCTGCTTGATGGCCACCTGAGCGGCCGGGTGCAGATGCTGCATCTTGCAGCCGCCGCAAGCGCCTGCGTGCAGGCCGAAGTGATCGCACGCCGGTTGCACGCGCTGCGACGATTCCTGATGAATGTGCGTGAGCGTGGCTGCTTCCCAATTGTTTTTGCTGCGGCGGCGCTGGGCGCTGACCCACTCGCCCGGCAAAGCGCCCTCGATGAACACGACTTTGCCGTCGGGCTTGTGCGCCACGCCCTGCGCTTCCAGATCGAGCGATTCCACCCACAGCCAATCAGGCTGGGCGTGGGGTGGCGGCGTGGGCTGATGGGCACGCGATTCTTCGTGCTCTGCTGTTTGTTGTACCTGCTCAGCGGGTCGCTTGGTCAATAGAGATGTCGCCGTGGCAACAGACGCAGATTGACGGGTCGTGGAGGATTCGGTGGCGGTAACGGCCATGGTTGTTTGTTGCCTTGGGCACCGGCTCATCACGATCAGCCCAAGCCCTGTTGAGAGAAGAAAAAATCAGCGGCCAGCCCCAGCGCCTGAAAACGCAGGCTGTGCAAGATCGGGCAAGAGCCGCTTATCAAAAAAACACGCCCGCCTTGCGGCGGGCAACGTCCTCAGCCTGCTTGAACGACTGGGGCCGAGAACTGCTTGCCCGCAGCTACCCGCATCAGCGATGCACGCAGTCCACGCTTATCGATCAACAAGCGCAAGTTGTTAAAACAACTGCCCGGCTCAGCCACAGTCACTACGCCCCCACGGCCGACTTGCCGCGCGCAGTCAACAGCGTGCAATCAACGCGCAGGCAGGTAGCTGATCGGGTTAACCGTTTTGCCGTTGCGGCGCACCTCGAAGTGCAACTTCACGCGGTCGGCATCGGTTTTGCCCATCGAAGCGATTTGCTGCCCCTTCTTCACGTTCTGGCCTTCTTTCACCAGCAGTGCGCTGTTGTGGGCATACACGGTCAGCAAAGTGTTGTTGTGCTTGATGAGCACCAGATTGCCGTAGCCGCGCAGGCCCGAACCAGCGTACATCACGCGGCCGTCGGCGCTGGCGTAGACCGGATCGCCTTCTTTGCCTGCGATGGCAATGCCCTTGCTGCGCACGCCGTCAAACGAAGTGATGACGTTCGGGTTGCGAGTGGGCCAGGCCAGCGCAACGCCGATATTGGGCACGGCCGTATCGGTGGGCGTGGGCGCAGGAACGGGCTTGGGTGTACTGACCCCGGGCACAGGAGCGGGGGGCGTTGGTACGGGGCTGGGGCTGGGTTCGGACGGCACGGATGGCGCTGGGCGCGGGCGCACTGGTGCAGGCGTAACCGCTACGCCAGTGCCTGCGCTGCTGGGCGGCACCACACGCAACACCTGGCCGATTTCGATCACATCTGGGTTGGGAATCCAGCTGCTGTTCCACTGCGCCAGATCGCGCCAATCCACATTCAGCGCGCGCGAAATGCTGCGAATCGTGTCGCCCGGCTGCACGGTGTAGTAACCGGGCCGGCCAGCAAATTCAGCACCCGGCAAAGTGGCCGGGTTCACCCGTGGCACAAGCGGGCGGCCGCCACCACCACCGAGCGAACGGTTTTCAACCGGCGCATGGCCCCCTGTGAAACCGCAGGCCGTCAAGGCCCCTGCTGCGGCCAAAGCCACCACTGCACGCGCTACGCGTCCTGTGTTCAAAGATGCTCCTTCGCGGATCATGTTTCAACTCCCCCTCACACAGCCTGCCGTCTTTCAGCTCCAGCAGGCCCACATGAATATCTCTGATCGGGCCTGCAGCGCATGTACCTGCGCTTGCTTCGATGCCCCATCCAACAAAAAACCTCAATTTCTGCCAGCGCAGCCTTTGCTGCGTGCCCGTCAAGCCTCTGTAGATGCGAGGTGCCGTTCACATGCACATTCAACATCCGGGCCTTTTGTTTCGGCGATTCCGGCAGATCCAAACACTTTTCAAAATCCGCATGGCGCAAGCCCATTACGTTGCGCGCCTGCTTGCACCGTTTGTTGGGCGAAAAGATCAACAGCAGCCTCGTTAAAACCCCTGATTGACCGCGCACTTAGCCCGCGCAATGCATGCAGATTTTGAAGAATGCTTTTTCAAGCCAAGCCCGATTTTAAGGGGACAAACAGAACCGGCTCAAGCACCGATTGTTGCAGGCCCTGCGGCGTTTTATCGAGCACCACCAGCACCTGCCCCTGGCCCGTGGCCAAAGGCGCCACAATGCGCCCGCCAACGGCCAGCTGATCGATCCAGTTTTGCGGTATGGCGTGCCCGCCCGCCGCAGCGATGATGCCCGCATATGGCGCGCCCGGGGCATAGCCCAGCATGCCATCGCCCAGCAGCAGGTGCACATTGGCAATGCGAAAGGGCCGCAGATTGCTGCGCGCCTGCTCGTGCAGACCGCGCAAACGCTCGATGCTGTACACCTCATCCGCCACTTGCGACAACACGCTGGCCTGATAACCGCAGCCCGTGCCCACTTCCAGCACACGGCCCAGGCGCGCATGGGCGGGCTGGGCCTGTATGGCGGGGCTGGCCAGCAGCAGTTCGATCATGCGCGCCACCACGCTGGGCTTGGAGATGGTTTGCTGCAAGCCGATGGGCAGGCTGGTGTCCATATACGCCTGGTTGAGCAGGGCGCTATCCACAAAACAATGCCGTGGCACCGCCTGCATGGCCGCCAGCACGCGCGCATCAACTATTCCGCTGCGCTGCAATTGCTGCACCATGCGGGCGCGCAAGGCATCGGCATTGCCCGCACCGGCGCTTCCCACCGTGGTGCGCGTGTGCACCGGCACGATGTGCGGCTGCAAGGCAGCAGGCTGGCCCGCAGGCGGCTTGGCGAGCGGCTGGGGCCAAGCCACAGCCAGGGGTGCGCGTGGTGTGGGCGACTGCGGCTTGGCAGCTGGCTGCGCCTCGCCGCTCCATTGATTGCGGGCCGGGAAGGTGGGACGCGCCACGAATCAACCCCCTGCGCTTGGCGTAGCCGCCGTTTGCTGCGCGGCAAACAAGGGCTGCCATTGGCTCAGGCCCTTGTAATCGGTCAAGTCCACTTGCAAGGGCGTGACGGCCACATGGCCGTTGTCGGTGGCGTGAAAGTCCGTGCCTTCGGCATCGTCTTTGGCGGCACCGGCGCGGCCAATCCAGTACATGGTTTGCCCGTGCGGGCTTTGCTGGGTGATGACGT
>JAUMXD010000046.1 GCA_030529305.1 Allobrachymonas sp. | reverse complement strand
TGTGCAGCGCGTCGAGCAGGATGTGGTTGTCGCGCGCGTGCAGGCCGATGGTGGGTTCATCGAGCACGTAGCACACGCCTTGCAGATTGCTGCCCAGCTGTGCGGCCAGGCGGATGCGCTGGGCCTCGCCACCGCTGAGCGTGGGCGCACCGCGATCAAGCGTGAGGTAGCCCAAGCCAACCTGTTCCAGAAACGCCAGTCGGCTTTTGATTTCGGGCAGCAGATCGCGCGCGATGTCGGCCGCGCGGCCATGCAGGCGCAGGCCCTTGAACCAGCGGTGCAGATCGCTCACGCTCAGGCGGGCCAGATCGGTGATGGCAGGGCCTTGAGCGCTGGCTATGGCTGCGCTGGGCGATGCGTTCACTGCCACATCTATTGCAGCATGCGTTGCAGAGGCGCTGAGCTTGGCAGAAGTATTTTTTGCAGCCTTGTCTGCCTGGCTGGATTTGCGGGTGCGGCCCTTGGGTGTAGGCGCGTTGGCGCTTGCATGGGGGCTGCCGCTTGCTGAGGCAACAGTGGTGGCACTTGCACATGCATCAGACGCAGTGGCGCTTGGCAGGGCGCACAGCGCCGCAAAATCCGTCCCGTCCAGTCGCACGGCGCGCGCTGTAGCGTTGAGGCGTGTGCCGACACATGTGGGGCAGGCGGCATCGCTCACGTCTTCCACATCCGCCTCGGCGAAGGTGTGCTCGCGGCCTTTTTCTTTGCCTTTTTGGTCGGCCGTCAGCAGCGAATCATCCAGCGCTTTGCGCTGCTCGCGCGTGAGGGCCACGCCTGTGCCCACGCAATCCGGGCACCAACCGTGCTTGCTGTTGTAGCTGAAAAGGCGCGGGTCCAGCTCGGCATAGCTGGTGGCGCAGACGGGGCAGGCGCGCTGGGTGGAAAACACTTCCACCTGCCCAATGGCGGCGGTGGGGCGGCCGTCTTGCATGGCGTCGGCCAGGCCGTCGATAGCGTGCAGCACGTGCACCACGCCCTTGCCGTGCTCCAGCGCGCGGGTGAGGTGCTCGCGCAGTTCGGCCTCGTGCGCGGCGTCCACGCACAGGCTGGCCACGGGCAGCTCGATGGTGTGTTCCTTGAAGCGGTCGATGCGCGGGAAGTTGGCCGTGGGCAAGAACTCGCCATCCACGCGCAGGTGGGTGTAGCCGCGCGGGCGTGCCCAATCGGCCAGCTCGGTGTAAACGCCTTTGCGTGCAATCACTAGGGGCGCGAGCAGGCCGATGGTTTGGCCGCGAAAGCGCGCAAGGATTTGCGCGGCGATGCGTTCGGGCGTTTGCGGCTGCACGGGCGCGCCGTCGTGCACGCAGTGCTGCACGCCCAGCTTGACGTAAAGCAGGCGCAAGAAGTGCCACACCTCGGTCACCGTGCCCACGGTGGATTTGCGCCCGCCGCGGCTCAGGCGCTGCTCGATCGCCACGGTGGGCGGTATGCCGTACACCGCATCCACCTCGGGCCGGCCCGCCGGTTGCACGATGCTGCGCGCATAGGCGTTGAGGCTTTCGAGGTAGCGGCGCTGGCCTTCGTTGAACAAGATGTCAAACGCCAGCGTGGATTTGCCGCTGCCGCTCACGCCGGTGATGACGTTGAACTGCCCGCGCGGAATGTTGACGCTGATGTTTTTGAGGTTGTGTTCGCGCGCGTGGATGATTTCGATCTGCTGTGTGGGCGCAGGCGAAGTGGGGGCAGGCGTTGCCACGCGGTAGGCCGGGCGGGGTTCTTGCGCCGTGTGCTGTTTGGCTTGGGGGGCATCCGCAGCAAACAGCGCCGCTTCGTATTCGCGCAGGGCCGCGCCGGTGTGCGAGGTGGGGTGGGCGGCCACGGCTTGCGGCGTGCCTTGCGCCACGATCTGGCCGCCTTGGTCGCCGCCTTCGGGGCCGAGGTCGATCAGCCAATCGGCGGCGCGCATCACGTCGAGGTTGTGCTCGATCACGATGAGCGAGTGCCCCGCATCCAGCAGCTTGCGCAGCGCGCGCATGAGCTTGGCGATGTCGTCAAAGTGCAGGCCGGTGGTGGGCTCGTCAAACAAAAACAGTGTGCCTTTCTTGGCCACGGGTTGGCGTGACTTGCTTGTCGTCTCTGCCGCCTCGGCCAGAAAGCCCGCGAGCTTGAGGCGCTGCGCCTCGCCACCGCTGAGCGTGGGCACGGGCTGGCCCAGGGTGACGTAATCCAGCCCCACGTCCACAATGGGTTGCAGGGTGCGGATGACTTCGCGGTCTTGCGCGAACAGGCGCGCGGCGTCGGCCACGGTGAGCGCCAGCACGTCGGCCACGTTCAATGGGCGGCCGCCGCGTTCGATGGTCACTTCCAGCACCTCGGGGCGGTAACGCTGGCCGTCGCAATCGGGGCAGCGCAGGTACACGTCGGAGAGGAACTGCATCTCCACATGCTCGAAGCCGCTGCCGCCGCAAGTGGGGCAGCGCCCGTCGCCCGCGTTGAAGCTGAACTTGGCCGCGCTGTAGCTGCGCTGGCGCGCCAGCGGCGCATCGGCAAACAGCTTGCGGATGGCATCCCAAGCGCCCACGTAGCTGGCGGGGTTGCTGCGCGCGGTTTTGCCGATGGGCGATTGGTCCACAAACACCACGCCCGCCAATTGCTCGGCGCCCAGCAAGCGGTCGTGCGCGCCGGGCGCTTCGGTCGCCTGGCCGAAATGGCGCAGCAGGGCCGGGGCCAGCACGTCTTGAATCAGCGTGGATTTGCCCGAGCCCGATACGCCGGTGACCACCACCAGCCGTTGCAGCGGCAGCTCCACATTCACGTTTTGCAGGTTGTGCTGGCGTGCGCCTTCCAGCAGCAGCTTGGGGGTGTTGGCCGCCACGGGCCGTGCCGCGCCCATGCCGATGCGCTTGCGTGCGCCCAGATAAGCGCCTGTCAAGGTGTCTGCCGTGCGCAGCTCATCGGGCGTGCCATCAAACACGATGCGCCCGCCCGCGCTGCCGGGGCCGGGGCCAAAGTCCAGCACGCGGTCGGCCGCCAGCATCACGGCGGGGTCGTGCTCCACCACCACCAAGGTGTTGCCCGCGTTTTTGAGGCGCTGCATGGCCTGGTTGATGCGCGCCATGTCGCGCGGGTGCAGGCCGATGCTGGGCTCGTCCAGCACGAACAGGGTGTTGACGAGCGAGGTGCCCAGCGCCGTGGTGAGGTTGATGCGCTGCACCTCGCCGCCGCTGAGCGTGCGGCTTTGCCGGTCGAGCGTGAGGTAGCCAATGCCCACGTCGCACAGGTATTTGAGGCGCGTGGCGATTTCTTCGAGGATGAGCTTGCGCGCCTGCGCATCGGCATTGTGGCTAGGCTGGGCTTGCTTGGGTGTGGGTGCAGCAGGCGCTTGCAACCGCTCCACGAAGGTGCGCAGCCGTTCAATCGGCAGCAGCATCAGGTCGTGCAGGCACAGGCCGGGCAGGCTTTCGAGCTGCGCGCGCGTCCAGCCCACGCCTTGCGGCATGAAACGTTGGGCGGGTGGCAGCACGGCATCGGCATCCTGCTTGCTGCCCACGCGCCAGAGCAGGCTTTCGGTCTTGAGGCGTGCGCCCGCGCAGCTGGGGCATTCGGTGTAGCTGCGGTATTTGGACAGCAGCACGCGAATGTGCATCTTGTAGGCCTTGCTTTCCAGATACTGGAAGAAGCGGCGAATGCCGTACCACTGCTTGCTCCATTGGCCTTCGCGAAAATTGGGCGCGCCTTCGATTACCCAGTGCTTTTGCTCGGGCGAGAGCTGCTGCCACGGCGTATCGCGCGGAATGCCCGCGCTTTCGGCATGGCGCATCAGGTCGTCCTGGCATTCTTTCCACGCAGGCGTTTGAATGGGCTTGATGCAGCCCTGGCGCAGGGTGAGGCGCTCGTCCGGTATCACCAGGCCCCAGTCCACGCCAATCACGCGGCCAAAGCCGCGGCAGGCATCGCAAGCGCCCACGGCGGAGTTGAACGAGAACATGCCCGGCAGCGGCTCGCGGTAGCGCAGGCCGCTTTCGGGGCAGTGCAGGCCGGTGGAAAACTTCCACAGCTGCGGCTCGCCCCCCGTACTTTCATCGGGCAGGGCATAGGCCGTGAGCTGCCCGCCGCCGCGTTTGAGGGCCACTTCAATCGCTTCGATCACGCGGGCGCGCTCGGCGCTGCTGAGTCGAAAGCGGTCGGCCACTACGTCCAGCACTTTCATGGGGCTGGCTGCTGGGGCGGCTTTGTTTTTGTCGCTGCTTTTGGGTTTGGTGGCCGCCGCATCGGGCGTGGTGGGGACGAGCGTCTCTTCGCGCTCGGCCTGCACGCGCGTGAATCCGCTGGCCGACAGCCACTGCTGCACCTCGTCTGCCGTGGTGTTAGCGGGCAGCGCCACGGCAAAGGTGATGACGATGCGTGGGTCGCCCGCCTGCTGGCTGCGGCGCAGCAGCTCGTCGTAAATGCTGTCGGCGCTGTCGTGCCGCACGGGCAGCGCGGTTTGCGCATCGAACAATTGGCCGGTGCGGGCGAACAGCAGCTTCAAATGGTCGTTCAGCTCCGTCATCGTGCCCACGGTGGAGCGCGAGCTGCGCACGGGGTTGGTCTGGTCGATGGCGATGGCAGGCGGCACGCCTTCCACCTTGTCTACCGCGGGTTTGTCCATGCGGTCGAGAAACTGCCGCGCGTAGGCGCTGAAGGTTTCCACGTAGCGGCGCTGGCCCTCGGCAAACAAGGTATCGAACACCAGGCTGGATTTGCCAGAGCCGCTGGGGCCGGTCACCACCGTCATCTCGCCGGTGCGGATGTCTACATCCAGGTTCTTCAGGTTGTGCTGGCGCGCGCCACGAATGCGAATCAGGTGATCAGCGTCAGCGGCGGTTTGTGCAGGCGCGGCAGAGGATGGAGTGGGGCGCTGTTTGGACACGGGAAGGGCCTTGCAAAAAAGAAGACGGCGTTTGAAGAAGCAGGTTTGCCGCGACATGGAGAAGCCCGTTGCGCAAGCTGCTCGTTCAAGTCCTTGAAAGGGGTGCCTGACAGGGCAAGCGCTTGCACCCAGTGCCTGTGATTCAGCGGCGGCTCAGGCGGCGTGTGAAGGGCGCAGCTATTATGCGCAATCAGCTCTTGTGGAGTGGCTTGCAGGGGTATCGGCTAAGGGCTAGCCGCAATGCGGCAAAAGCGGGCGCACACGCTGATGAGCCAATAGGGCTTGCTGATTGATCAGGTGGGGGCGAACGCAGGCGCTTTGGATCTTCGCTTTGGGCTTTGTTTACGTCCCTGTGGCTTGCAGCAGGCCCAGCAAAGTTTCGGCACCAAAACTGGTTTCAATCAGATCGGCCATGCGGTTGAAGGTGGCCTCCAGATCGTGCCCGCTGTGGCCCAGCAGGGCGTGCAGCACGGCGGGGTGTTCAAACAGGCCGTGCAGATACAGGCCCAGCACATGGCCCGTGTGCGGGTTGGTGGCGGTGGGCGCGCCATTGATCCAGCCGATGGTTGCGCCCGCCGCATTGCGCAGCACAGGCTGGGCCACGTGGCCGGCGCGCAGCATGTCGGGGTGGGGCTGGGTGTGGCCCATGTGGATTTCGTAGCCGGGCGCGTGCAGACCGGCCAGCGCCGCCCAAGGGCCGGGCCAGGCATCGGCAAAGCGGGCCTGGGTGTGGCACACGGTTTTGTTCGCTTGCATGCAGGTGGCCAGCGGCAGCAGGCCCAGGCCGGGGGCGCAGCCCATGCGGGCGGCCAGTTCGGCGGGTGGAAGGGCGGGCGGCCGAGCGGGCAGGTGGGTTGTGGCGCTGGGTGTTTCTACCCCTTCGGTATCCACCACGGCCTTACCCAGCATTTGCAGGCCGCCGCAAATGCCCAGCACGCGCCCGCCCTGCGCGGCATGGCGGCAAATGGCGGCGTCCAGCCCCTGCTGGCGCAGCCAGTGCAAATCGCTCACGGTGGCTTTGCTGCCGGGCAGGATGATCCAGTCTTGCGCGCGCAGGTCGTTCAACTCTTGCGCCTGCCGTACCCAGCGCAGCCGCACGTTGGGTACGTGTTTGAGGGGCTGAAATTCATCCAGATTGCTGATGCGCGGGTAGGCGATGATGGCGATGGTGATGGCGTTTTCGGGCGCAGCAGCGGTGGTGCCGCTGTCGTCAAACACGCCGTCTTCTTCGGGCAGGCCGTGCTCGCGCCACAGGGGCAGGGTGGCCAGGGTGGGCAGGCCGGTCAGCTCTTGCAGGCGTTGCGGGGCGGGGGGCAGCAGGCTGGCGTCGCCGCGGAATTTGTTGAGCACAAAGCCGCGCAGCAGGCGGCGGTCGGCCTCGGGCAGCAGTGCCCAGGTGCCGTACAAGTGGGCAAAAGCGCCGCCGCGGTCGATATCAGCCACCAACAGGCAGGCAGCATCGGTGTGGCGCGCCACACGCAGGTTGACCACGTCGCTGTCGCTCAGGTTGATTTCGGCGGGCGACCCCGCGCCTTCGATCACCACCACATCGTTTTCGGCCCGCAGGCTGTGCAGCGCGGCGCTGATGGCTGGCCACACCTGCTGGCTGCGCGCGCGCCAGGGCAGGGCGCTGAGCGTCGTATCCACCTGCCCTAATAGCACCACTTGGCTGCGGGTGTCGGCCTCGGGCTTGAGCAGCAAAGGGTTCATGCGCACATCGGGCACAGTGCCTGCGGCCAGCGCCTGAAAGTATTGGGCCGAGCCGATTTCGCCACCGGCCGCTGGCCAGTGACTGCTATTACCCGCACCGTTGGGCGCACCTGCTGCCACGCGGGCGTTGTTACTCATGTTTTGCGCCTTGAAGGGCGCGACCTTGTAGCCTTGGCGGGCGTACCAGCGGCACAAGGCGGTGGTCAGCCAGCTTTTGCCTGCGCCGCTGGTGCAGCCCAGCACCATGACGCAAGCGGCCAGCGAGCCAGGCTGGCGAACAGGGGGGATGGGTGGGGCATCAATCTTCACGGCCCGCATTGTGCGGTATGGATAAAACGGTGCGGCGAAGGTGGAGCTTAGGCATCAAACTGAATACCAATTTGCCAAAGGCAGATTCGCATCTGCACATGCATTTTTAACGCACCGTGCCTGATAATGTGGCCGATCCAAGCGCGCGGGTGTCTAGTGGCACGGCGTGCGAGCTGAGCGGGCAGCTGGCAAATAAGTAAACGGCAGGCTCGCGATGAAATCAGGGAGCATCAAGCATGTACTTTTTGGGAATCGGGGTTTTACTGCTCATCCTCAAACTCATGGAGATTGATCCAGTTGCCACTTGGAGCTGGCTTTATGTACTGGCCCCGTTTGGGCTGGCGGCCCTGTGGTGGTCGTGGGCCGATGCCAGCGGCTACACCAAGCGCAAAGCCATGGAGAAGATGGACGCCATCAAAGACAAGCGCCTGCAAGAGCAGCGCGAAGCCCTGCACCGCAGCATGCGGGGCCGCCGCTGAAGCGGTGAATGGGCGGGCGTTGGCAAATTTACAATTCTGCGTTCCAGCAACCGCAGCGGTTGCATTTTTGTGCTGAAAGATGTCTGACATGCATGCAATCACCGGCAGTATCGTTGCCCTGGTCACCCCTTTTCTTCCTGATGGTTCAGTCGATTACGCGGGCTTGCGCAAGCTGATCGACTGGCACGTCGAGCAAGGCACCCGCTGCATCGCCGTGGTGGGCACCACGGGTGAAGCGCCCACCGTCACGGTCGAAGAGCATTGCGAAATCATCCGCGTGGCGGTGGAACAAGCCGCCGGGCGCCTGCCCATCATGGCCGGTTGCGGGGCCAACTCCACGGCCGAGGCGATCAACCTCGCGCGCTTTGCCAAAAGCGTGGGCGCCGATTGCCAATTGCAAGTCGTGCCCTACTACAACAAGCCCACGCAAGAAGGGCAGTACCAGCACTTCAAAAAAATTGCCGAAACCGTGGGCGACCTGCCCATGGTGCTGTACAACGTGCCGGGCCGCACCGTGGCCAGCATGGAGCACGACACGGTGCTGCGTCTGGCGCAGATTCCGGGCATCGTCGGCATCAAGGAGGCCACCGGCGATCTGGCCCGGGCGCAATGGCTGATTCGCGATGTGCCCCAGGGCTTTGCCGTGTATTCGGGCGACGATGCCACCGCCGTGGCCCTGATGCTGTGCGGTGGGCAGGGCAATATCAGCGTCACGGCCAATGTGGCGCCCGCCCAGATGCAGGCCCTGTGCCAGGCCGCCATGACCGGCCAGCGCGACGAGGCCATGCGCCTGCAACGGCTGCTGCTGCCCCTGCACAAGCATTTGTTTGCAGAGTCCAACCCCATTCCCGTCAAATGGGCCATGCAGCGCCTGGGCCTGTGCGGCGGCGGCCTGCGTTTGCCACTCACGCCCTTGAGCGCCGCCCACCAGCCTGCGGTCGAAAACGCCCTGAAATCGGCTGGCTTGCTATGATGCGTCGTCGCGGCCAGCGGGCTTTGCCGGGGCCGCTCATTTGTCGGGCTTCTTGTGTTGGCCTGTTGTTGGCGCAGCGCCTGCGCTGCTTGAGAACCGAATGCTTATGAACGCTTTGCGAAAACTCTCCCTTCTTGGTTTGGCCGCGGCCTTGACGGCCTGTACCGCTACCAGCGGTGGCGGCATCGACTACCGCTCGGCCCGCCGTGGCAACCCGCTGGAAGTGCCGCCTGACCTGACGCGCTTGAGCAGCGACGGCCGCTACAACGTGCCCGGCAGCGCCAGCGCGGTGGACTATGCCAGCGATAAAAAGACCGAAGGGCAAAGCGTGGCCACGGCCCTCACCGCTGTGGGCGACGTGCAAATCAAGCGCGACGGCAACCAGCGCTGGCTGGTGGTGCAGCGCACCCCTGCCGAGTTGTGGGAACCCGTGAAGGCTTTTTGGGAAGACAACGGCTTTGTGCTGGCCGTTGAAGATCGCAAGATCGGCGTGATGGAAACCGACTGGGCCGAAAACCGCGCCAACATTCCACTCGATCCCATCCGCGCCGCCTTGGGCCGTGCGCTGGATTCTCTCTATTCCACCGGCCAGCTCGATCGCTTCCGCACCCGGTTGGAGGCCAATGCCAGCGGCGGCACCGACATCTTCGTGAGCCAGCGCGGCATGGAAGAGGTGTACACCTCGCGCGACAAATCCACCACCGCCTGGCAGCCCCGCGCCAACGATCCGGCGCTGGAAGACGAATTCTTGCGCCGCATGATGGTGGCGCTGGGCGTACCGGCCGAGCGGGCCTCGGCCTTGATCAAGCAGTCGCAAGCAGCCGGCCAAGCGGGCGGCGCAGCCGCTGCACAAACAACAGCACAAGCAGGCGTGCAATACAACGAAGCCGCACAAGCCTTGGTGCTGGCCGACAACTTCGACCGCGCCTGGCGCCGTGTGGGCTTGTCGCTCGATCGTTCCGGCTTCACGGTAGAAGACCGCGACCGCAGCGCCGCTGTGTACTACGTGCGCTATGTGCCTTTCGTGCCCGAAAAGAAAGAGCCGACCGGCTGGTTCAAACGCATGTTCCGCAAAACGCCTGAAGTCAAGGCCGTGCGTTATCGCGTGCAGTTGCAGAACCAGGGCGCAGGCACTGCGGTGCGCGTGCAGATGGAAAACGGCCAGCCCGCCAGCGCTGGCGACAGCGCTCGCATCCTCAAACTGCTGGCCGAAGATTTGCGCCGCTCTTGATCACTACCTCATTAATCGCATGTGATTGCCCATCCGTGCCCTGCATGGTTGAAGCAGCCGCCCAACACATCGGGCGGCTGTTTTTCATGGGCGGGGCACACGCTATAACGAAGACGCCGTAATAAATCCGCCATGAGCATGCGCTTCAAAAGCCTGGGTAGCGGCAGCGCGGGCAATGCCACTTTGATCGAAGTGGGCGACGGCCTGCAGCGGCGCTGGGTGCTTATCGACTGCGGCATGCCCCTGCGCCAGCTGACCGCACGTTTGCAGCAGGCCGGGGTGGAGCCGGAGCAGCTGGCCGCCGTCTTCATCACCCACGAGCATCTGGACCACACCGGCTGCGCGCAGCAGCTGGTGCTGCGCCACCGCATTCCCGTGTGGATGAGCCGGGGCACGCATGTGGGCATGGGCGCGCCCGATTGGCAGGGTCTGCTGCACTACGCGCGCGATGGCGACACCTTGGACTTGGGCGGCCTGCAACTGCAACCGTTTACCGTGCCGCACGATGCGCGCGAGCCGCTGCAACTGCGCTGTAGCGATGGCGACCGGGTGCTGGGCATTGCCACTGATCTGGGCCATGCCACGGCCCATGTGCTGGCCAGCTTGCAGCAGTGCCATGCTTTGCTGATCGAATCGAACCACGACCCCGCACTGCTTGCGGCCTCGCGTTATCCGGAATTTCTCAAGCGGCGCGTAGCAGGCGACCTGGGGCACTTGAGCAATGCCGCAGCCGCAGCCTTGGCGCAAGCCCTTAACCACAGCAGCCTGGGGCATGTGCTGGCCGGACATTTGAGCGAACGCAACAACCGCCCCGAACTGGCCGCCGCTGCACTGGCCCCCGCTTTGAACCGCAGCCTGGCCGATGTGCAATTGGCCGATGCCGAAAACGGCAGTGATTGGCTGTGTGTGTGATTGGGTGTTGATTGGTGAATAGCGCGTAACCGCGGCATCGCGCAGTCTTCATTTGTGGTGTTTTTTGCGCGCGCGGCCAGCCTCACCTTCAACGCTCATTTCAAAGAGGCAGGCTCTAAGAGTGTGAGCATCTGCAGCGGCAGATGTTGCGGTTCAGACGGGCGCGTTCGTGATGCAGATACATTGCCATACATTGCCGCAAGCGTGGGGCGTTGCCAGGCGCAGATGCCTCTGGCAGCATGGGCGGCCATATGGATACGCCCATCAGCTCTTTTTCTGGCGCGCCTTCGCCAGCCCCTGTGTCTGCATCTACCGTTGCGCCTGTTCCGGCAACGCCCGATCTATTTGAAGAGGTAGAGTCTTCTGCCGAGGCCATGCAGCGCGTGCTACAACAGCAGCAGCAAGAACACCAGGCCATGCCCTATCCCACCTGGGCGGTGCGGCAAGAGCGCATCGATCGCTTGCAGCGCATGCTAGAGCACAATGCCGACGCTTTTGTGCAAGCCATTGCGCAAGACTTTGGCCACCGCGCCACGCAAGAAACGCAGCTGGCAGAAATCGACTTTGTGCTGTCTGAAATCAAATACGTGCAGCGCAAACTCAAAAGCTGGATGCGCGCGCGCCGCGTGCCCACGGCGCTGCCGTTCTGGCCCGCCAGCAACCGCTTGCTGCGCCAGCCGCTGGGCGTAGTGGGTGTGGTGGCGCCCTGGAACTATCCTTTGCAACTGGCGCTTTCGCCCGCGTTGGGCGCCTTGGCGGCAGGCAACCGGGTGATGATCAAGCCATCTGAACACACGGGGCGCTTTGCACAGCTGCTGCGCCAGGCCGTGAGCAATTATTTTTCGCCTGGCGAAATGGCGGTGTTGCTGGGCGGTGTGGAAACGGCACAAGCCTTTGTGCGGCTGCCCTTCGATCATTTGGTGTTTACGGGGTCCACCGCCGTGGGGCGGCAAGTGGCCGAAGCGGCTGCGCGCAACCTCACGCCCGTCACGCTGGAGCTGGGCGGCAAATCGCCCGTGCTGATCGACCGCTCGGCCGACTTGGCGCTGGCCGCGCAACGCATCGCCTACGCCAAGCTCTTCAATGCCGGGC
>JAUMXD010000045.1 GCA_030529305.1 Allobrachymonas sp. | reverse complement strand
CCAGCAGCAAGGTGAGCAGCACGGCCAGCGTGGCCCCGGCAAAGGCCGCGCCCGTTAGGCCAACGCGCACCACCAGCGCGATGGCAAACGGCGTGCCGCCCAGCGCCACCAACGCCAAAGCCACGCCCAACGATGCGCCCGACGAGCTGCCCAACAGATACGGATCAGCCAAGGGGTTGCGAAAGAGGCCTTGCGCCACGGCCCCGGCCATGCCCAGCAAGGCGCCAGCCAGCCAAGCGCCCAGCGTGCGCGGCAGGCGAATGTCCCACACGATTAGGCGCAGGGCATCGGCCGCAGCGGCTGCATCAGCCAGATCAGCCGTGCTTGCATCAGCCGTGTCACCGACTGCGGGCACAACAACGCCTAAGTCCCCTGCCCCGATCACCGCCCAGGGCCATTCCCACCCCGTGCTGCCAATGCCCAGCCCGGCCAGCAGCCCCACAACAGCCAGCGCCAGCAACACCGCCAACAGCAGCAAGGCCCGGCGCTGGGCAGCGCCAGTGCTTGTGGATATTGAAAAGAGGTGTGTGGCACCCGGCATGGCAGCTTCTAATCCAATGAATCAGCCAAGGTAATCAACCATCAAGGCGCAACTGGCGCAAGGGTTTGCGCAGGCTTTGCCGCCTGCGGTTTGCCTGCTGGCGCAGCGCCGCTTGCAACACCAATTCGCTGAATGCAACGCGCCAGCACGGCAGCCCCTTCGGCCATGCGCGGGCCGGGGCGAACCAGCAGATTCGCATCCTGCTCGCTCAGGCGGCATAGGCGCTGCTGCCGCACGGCACGCAGCTGTTGCCAGCCAGGGTACAGAGCCTGATCTTGCGCGGCGCGGTGGGCAAAGATGATCAAGTCGGGGTCGGCGCGCACCACAAATTCGGGATTGAGTTTGGGAAAGGGCCCCTGCGTGGCGGGCACGGCATTTTTCATGCCCAGCATGCGCAAGGTTTCGCCAATAAAAGACTGCTCGCCCGCAGCATAGGGGCCGCGGCTCACCTCGATGAACACGCGCTGCCCGCGCGCGGCAGGCGGTACGGTTTGTGCGGCCTGGGCAATGCCCTGCCCAATGCTTTGCCACACGGCATCGGCCTGTTGGGCGGGCAGGCCCAGAATGGCGGCGATACGCGTCAACCCTTTGCGCACATCGGCATGCGTTTGGGTGCGCAGCGCCACCACTTTGACGCCCAAGGCTGCCAGCCGCTCGGTCGCGCGCGACGATTCAGACGCCAGCACCACATCAGGCCGCAGGGCCACAATGGCCTCGACACTGGGATTGAGGCCGCCACCCACTTGCGGCAGGCGCTGCACCTGCGCGGGCCAGTCGGAATAACGATCCACCCCCACCAGACGCTGGCAAGCGCCGAGTGCGCAAACGCTTTCGGTGAGCGAAGGCAGCAGGCTCACCACGCGCATGGCGGGCTTGTCAAAACGCAAAGTGCGGCCACGGTCGTCCGTGACTTCAGCAGCCTGCGCAGCTGATGCCACTGATGTTGCCGATGCTGCCAACAGGCACAGCACAGCAGCCAGCCAACGTTGGCGCTGTTGCCAGGATGTGCGCAGCCGCGAGACCTGCACAGTCCCACAAGCCCTTTCGGCACGCCTCGCATGCCAAGACACCCAAACCGCCCAAGCGCGGGCCAGTGAAAGAGAAAAGCGTTTCATCTCAAACATCCTTTTTGCGCTCTGCCCCAAATGCCTTAAACAGAGCAGCAGCCGCCACGGGCGAGGAAGCAAACCAGGGGTGAAAGTAACTCGCGCGCGCGCTGCCTTGGCCGTACAGGGCCTCGCCCGCATCAGATGGCAGATCGGTTTGCCCAGGCCGGCGGGCATGGCCCACCACCGGCGCAGCCGTATGGCAAGTGGAAAAATGAAAAGTGTGCCCCCGCAAGGGCTGTGCCTCTGCCCCAGGCAAAGACAGCTGCCGCAGGCCCAGGCCCGCGAGCTTGGCCTGCATCTGCACATGGCCCGGCAGCAAGCCCCACATGGCGTGCTGCGCGCCATCACGCGCGATGAAAGTTTCAAACAGCGGCAGCAGGCCGCCGCCTTCGGCCCACACGGGCTTGCCCGCTTGCACGTGGGCATGCAGGCTGATCGCCAGCGGCCGGTTGGCGGCCAGCGTGGCCGCGTGCAGTTCGGGATAACCACCGGGCAACCACACGGCATCGCACGCAGGCAGGGCGGCGTCGGCCAAGGGCGAAAAGTAGCAAATGCGCGCGCCCAGTTGCTGCAGCACCTCGATATTGGCAGCGTAGATGAACTGGAAAGCCGCATCGCGCGCCACGGCAACGGTTTGGCCCGCCAGCAGGGGCGGCACGGGCGCGACCGGCGCAGCTGGGAACACAGTGCGCCAGCGCTGCAGAGCAGCTGCATCCATTTGCCCCAGCGGCGTAGCTTCCAGCGCATCGGCAGCAGCGTCCAGCCGTTGCAGGGCATCGTCCATTTCTTGCGCCGCGGTCAGGCCCAAGTGGCGCTCGGGCAGATTGAAGTGGCTGCCACGCGGCAAAGCGCCCAAAAAGTTTTCAGGCACAGCCTGCGCCAGCATTTGCGCGTGCCGCTGGCTGCCCACGCGGTTGGCCAGCACGCCGGCCCAGCGCAGGCCCGGCTGCCAATGCTGCAAGCCATAGGCCACAGCGCCAAAGGTTTCGGCCATTTTGGCCGCGTCAATCACCACCATCACGGGCAAATTCAGCAGGCGGGCCGCGTCAGCCGCGCTGCTGGGCTGGCCGTCAAACAGGCCCATCACGCCTTCGATCAAAATCAGATCAGCCGTTTGCGCGGCCTGGTGCAGTCGCTGGCGCAGGTCGTGCTCGCCACACATCCACACATCCAGGTTGTGCACGGGGCGGCCGCTGGCAAGCTGATGCCAACCGGGGTCCAAAAAATCGGGCCCGCATTTGAAGACCTGCACCCGCAGCCCCCGGCGGGTGTGCAGCCGCGCCAGGGCAGACACCACGGTGGTTTTGCCCTGGCCCGAAGCAGGCGCCGCCACCAGCAGCGCCGGGCAGGCCATGCTGCCGGGCTGGCTGGTGGAAGGCTGTGGCTGCTTCATGATGCGGGGTCAGCTTTCAGGCATTGGCCATCAACGGCGCGGCGCCCAGCGCAGATTCACGTAGAAGGTGCGCCCGGGTGTGCCGTAGCCTTTGGCGAGCTGGTATTTCTTGTCGCCCACGTTGTCCACCCGCGCCAGCAGCTGCCAATCGCGCGCAATCACAGCGTTGGCATACAGATTCACCAAGCCGTAGCCGCCCAGCACCTGGGTGTTGGCCGCATCGTTGTAGCGGCGGCCAGAGGCTTGCAGCTCAGCGCCCAGCGTCCAGTCCACCGCGCCGGTGCTCAGGCGCGTATCTGCCCCGAGTTTGAGCAGGCGCTCGGCCCGGCGGGCCAGCAGCTTGTCGGTATCGGCATTGCACGGCTTTTGCCAATCCACCGAGCCGTGCAGATTCACGCGGCCCACTTGGTAAGCGCCCGAGACTGTGACGCCACGCAGCACGGCGCGGCCCGTGTTGTTGTAGCAGCCCCAAGGCGATGCGCAGGGGCCAGCCGCGCCAAAGCTGATGAGGTTGCTGATGCGATTGTGGTAGGCCGTGATGCCGAAGCGATTGCCCTGGTTTTGCCAGTGCAGGCCCAGCTCGGCATTGCGGCTTTTTTCGGGTTGCAGGCTGGCCTGGCCGTACTCGGAGAAACGCTGGTACAGCGTGGGCACGCGAAAGGCCGTGCCCGCCGCAGCCGTGACACGCCAGCCCGGCGCAAAGGCAAAGCCGTAGGCCGCGCCGCCCGTGGTTTGCTTGCCGAATTCGCTGTCGCGATCGGCGCGCAGATTCACTTGCAGGGTGTGCGGGCCGCCGCTGTAGCCGTAGCCCAGCGCCACGGCGTTTTGATAACGGTCTTTGCGGCCTTGGGGCACAGAAGTGTTGATGAGTTCGTCCTCGCGCCGCTCCAGCGCGGCGGTGAAGGTGTGACCACCCTGCTTCCATGCGTTTTGCAGCAGGTAGTTGCGCAGCTTGGTGTTGGTCAAATAAGGCGAGGGCGTGGTTTCGTAACGCTGGCGCGATTCGTTCACCGACAGGCGCGTGCTGAACGCCGGCAGCCACTGGGCCGACCAGGTCGCGCCCCAGGTCGTCAAGCGGTTGATGGCATGGTCATCCGTGGTGGCCGGGCGGCGGCGCGTATGGCGGCCTGCGTCGTACTGCGCGTCCATCTTGCTGTGGCTGCCGGTCACATCCAGGCGGTGCGCCGGGTTGATCTGCCAGCCCAGGCGGGCGTGGGCAGCGTTTTGACGGTAGCCGTCGCGGTCGGGGTTGCCATCTTCACGGGCATTGAACCCGCGGCTGGTGGCGCGTTCCACCCCCAGCGAATAATCCACCGCGCCGCTTTTGCCTGAAAAGCCCGCCTCCACCTTGCCCGTGCGGCGGTTGCCTGCCCCAACGGCCACATAGGGCGAAAAAGCGCCTTCGCCCTTTTTGGTGAAGATTTGCACCACACCGGCCACAGCGTCTGACCCGTACACAGCCGCTGCCGGGCCGCGCACGATTTCGATGCGATCTACCTGACCCAGCGCAATCGCCTCCCACGGCGCGCCGCCGGTGGATTGCGAATCGACGCGCACGCCATCCACATACACGGCGGTAAAGCGCGTATCCGCCCCGCGGATGTAGATGCTGCTGCTGGTGCCCGGCCCGCCGTTGCGCACCAGCTCCATGCCGGGCTGGCGCGCCAGCAAATCCACCACGTTCACTGCGCCGCTTTGCGCGATCTGCTCGCGGTCGATCAAGGTGAAATCGGCCAGCACATCGGTCAGCGGCTGCTCCACGCGGTTGGCCGTAACCACCACAGGCAAAGTGGCCGCGTCAGCCTGCGGGGCCGCAGGGCTGGTCATGGCTGTTTTTTGTTGGGCTGCTGTTTGCCCCAAGGCAACTGCAGGCAAGGCGCTGGCCACGGCTGCTGCCAAGGCCAGATAAGGGAATGGTGTTTTCATGAAAAGACTCGATGCAGATAAGGCCGCACGGCACGCTTGGGGCAAGCCAAGCCAGGCACGCCACAGCCTTTGCGCAAGCTCACGGCCAGCGCCGTGTTGCAGCAGAAAAAAGCATGAGTCGAGATCATGGGCATTGGTTTGCCTGCTTCCCCGCAGGCGGCCAGTTTTGCCAGCAGCCACCCTTTGGCCGCCAGCCCACACGTTTCAGGCCGGTATCCGGACTTGCAAGACTTGATGCATCGCCTTCCCGCCCTACCCCATCTGAAGCCGCAGGCTCCATGCCGGTTCAAGCAGTGACTGCGCTGTGTCATCCATCGCCAGAGCCAAACGGCCCCGGCACACCACAGCGCCTGATGCACCCGCACTTGCTCACCGTTGCGGGGGCAGTCCGGGCCTTGCCAGTGCGTATCTGCCTTGAACTTTGGCAGTTGCACACCGGCGCACCCGGTTCCCGTTTACCCCAGGTTGCCGCAACAGCAGCAACACACGGGCACCTGAAACAGAACGATGCGCTGCAACGGCCCAAACACCCAGCCACTACAGCGCAAAGCGGCGGATTTTAGCAAGCCCGCCTTGCACCCAAGCGCTTTCAATCGGTGCTTGCTCTGGCACAACCAACAAGTCTGCTGCTTGTTGCCAGGCCAATTCAATGTGCCCGCCTTTTCCGCTTGCACGGCCTGCGTTTTGCGTGGGCTGCTACACCGCTTTCTGCATCAAATCCCCGGTGAAATACCAGTGCGGCCAGCCCGGCAAATCCATGCACAATAGCTGTGCAGCCTTTGCTTGCCCCTTGCATGACCCAACCCTGCCAAACAATCGTTGGGCAAGGTGGCTGCTTTACTGTTCTCGGTTGCTTTTGCACTTTTGCACCTTTGCCCTGCCCCGGCTTGATTCCAACCACCGCCATGTCTGCCGTTTTCAACTTCACTTTTGTTCCGTGGTTCAGATCCGTTGCGCCCTACATCCACATGCACCGCGGCAAAACGCTGGTGGTGGGCGTGCCTGGCGAGGCCATTGCCGATGGCAAGCTGCCCAATATCGTGCAGGACTTGACGCTGATCCAGAGCATGGGCCTCAAGATCATTCTGGTGTACGGCTTTCGTCCGCAGGTGAACGATCAACTGGTCGTCAAGGGCCAGCAGCCGCGCTACCACAAGGGCGTGCGCATCACCGATGCCACGGCGCTGGATTGCGTGCTCGAAGCCGCCGGCCAACTGCGCTACGAGGTGGAGGCCGCCTTCAGCCAGGCCCTGCCCAACACGCCGATGGCAGGCGCCACGGTCAAGGTGGTGTCGGGCAATTTCGTTACCGCCCGGCCTATGGGCATTGTGGATGGCGTGGATTACCAGCACAGCGGCCTGGTGCGCAAGATCGACGTGGCGCTGATCCAGCAATTGCTCAATCAGGGCACCATCGTGCTGCTGTCGCCCCTGGGGTTTTCGCCCACGGGTGAGGCCTTCAACCTCAGCATGGAAAACGTGGCCACGGCCGTTGCCAGTGCGCTGCATGCCGACAAGCTCATCTTCGTGGCCGAGGTGCCCGGCATTCCCGAAAAGCCGCTGGAACCGGCTGGCGACGGCAACCCCATCGACACCGAACTGCCACTGGCCGACGCCGAGCGTTTGTTGCAGCAATTGCCCTTTCCTGAAAAGCCCACCGATCTGGCCTTTTACCTGGGGCACTGCATCACGGCCTGCCGCAACGGCGTGGAGCGCAGCCACATCATTCCCTATGCGGTGGATGGCTCCATCCTGCTCGAAATCTACATGCACGACGGCATCGGCACCATGGTGGTGGACGAAAAGCTCGAAAGCCTGCGCGAAGCCAGCATCGAAGACGTGGGCGCCATCCTGCAACTGATTCAGCCCTTTGAAGAAGACGGCACCCTCGTCAAGCGCCAGCGCCACGAGATCGAGCGCGACGCCCACCTCTACACCGTGATCGAGCACGACGGCGTGATCTTCGGCTGCGCCGCGCTCTACCCCTACCCCGAAGACGGCACGGCCGAAATGGCTTCGGTCACGGTCAGCCCGCAATCGCAGGGCCAGGGCGATGGCGACAAGCTGCTGCGCCGCATCGAACAGCGCGCCCGCGCCATGGGGCTGCAAAGCATTTTCGTGCTTACCACCCGCACCATGCACTGGTTCATCAAGCGCGGCTTTACCGTTGTAGACCCCGGTTGGCTGCCCGAAGCGCGCAAGCGCAAATACAATTGGGACAGGAAAAGCCAGGTTCTGGTCAAAAAGTTGTAACTTACCGTTTTGAAACGATTTTTTAACTACTGAGTTTGATTGCCATGTCTATGTCCAAACCCAAACCACCCCCTGCTTCGGCTGCCAAGAAATCCGCGCACAAATCCAAGCGTGCGGCCAGTGTCAGCAAGTCTTCTTCCCGTTCGGCCAAGGCCAAACCAGCTGCCCCGCGCCTGGTGAAATCGGGCGACGTGGTGCTGGGCAACACCGCCCCGGCCAACGTCACCAAAGTGGCCGTGCACAACGCCGCCCACAAAGCGCTCACGCGCCGTGAGGTGGCCATTTCCAGCATCCTCGACCAAACCGAAAACAAGCTGCACGCCATGCAGATTCTGCTCAGCCGCAGCTCCAAAGACGAAATCGCTGCCTTGCAGCGCATGCTGGAACAGTCGCAATCCGATTCCGATTCGGGCAAGCGCGGCAAGGTCTCGCCAGACGAAGAACTCGCGCCCAACTGGCGCAAAGGCGGCTACCCCTACAAGAACCTGATGAGCCGCCGCAACTACGAAAAACAAAAATACGCCTTGCAAGTTGAGCTGCTGAAGTTGCAGGCCTGGGTCAAGGAAACCGGCGCACGCGTCGTCATCGTGTTTGAAGGGCGCGATGCCGCAGGCAAAGGCGGCTCCATCAAACGCTTCATGGAACACCTCAACCCGCGCGGCGCACGCGTGGTGGCACTCGAAAAACCCACCGACGAAGAACGCGGCCAGTGGTACTTCCAGCGCTACATCCGCAACCTGCCCACGCATGGCGAAATCGTGCTGTTTGACCGCAGCTGGTACAACCGCGCTGGCGTGGAACGCGTGATGGGCTTTTGCACCGACGAGGAATACCGCGAATTCATGCTGCAAGCGCCACAGTTCGAGCGCATGCTCACCCGCAGCGGCATCCACCTGATCAAGTTCTGGTTCTCGGTCAGCCGCGAAGAACAGCGCCGCCGCTTCAAAGAGCGTGAACTGCACCCGCTCAAGCAGTGGAAGCTCAGCCCCATCGACAAGGCCAGCCTGGACAAGTGGGACGACTACACCCGCGCCAAAGAGGCCATGTTCTTTGAAACCGACACCATCGACGCGCCCTGGACCGTCATCAAAAGCGACTGCAAGAAGCGCGCGCGCCTCAACGCCATGCGTTATGTGCTCAACAAGGTGCCCTACACCAACAAAGACCTGGAAAACATCGGCGTGCTCGACCCCCTGATCGTGGGCCGTGCCAACTCGCTCTACGAAAAAGGCGAACACGCCATGGACGAAATGCGCCGTCTGCCACCCATGGCCTACAACGGCAAAAGCACCACTGCCCAAGCCCGTGCGGCGTGATGGCAGACCGCGCTTGCCATCAACAGGCCGTTAATTACAGGCTGTTATTTCAAGCCGTGAGCTGATGATCAATTGGTAATCAGCTGACAGAAAGAAGCCTGCCTGACACAGCAGCCAGCGCGGCTTTACCCCACAAAAAAGGTAAACGATTAGGGCAAGCAATTGCTTGCCCTTTTTCATGCATGCTCCAGGCACGTATTTCATGTTCCCCCTGTTTCTATCCGCCATGTATGCTTCTGCTTTTTCACCCACCCAGGAAGCGCATGAATCAAGCCCGGCACGCAACCCAATAAGCATCCACGATCATTACGGCATCCTGCCCATACTTTTTTGACAACAATCCGATCGATATTTATCCGGATAGTTATTCATTCACTGCGCAACGATTTTTTGCAAAGTTTTTGCTTATGTCTCTTTCCATCACCGAACAAATCGCCAGCGAAATTCGCGTACAAGCCCACCAGGTGCAAGCCGCCATCGACCTGCTGGACGGCGGTGCCACTGTGCCCTTCATCGCCCGCTACCGCAAAGAGGCCACTGGCGGGCTGGACGATGCGCAGCTGCGCGAGCTGGAGTCGCGCCTGGGGTATTTGCGCGAGCTGCACGAGCGCCGCTCCGCCATCCTCAAAAGCATTGAGGAGCAAGGCAAGCTCACGCCCGAGCTGCGCACCGCGATTGAGGCCGCGCCCACCAAGCAGGAGCTGGAAGACCTCTACCTGCCCTACAAACCCAAGCGCCGCACCAAGGGCCAGATTGCGCGCGAATTCGGCATCGAACCGTTGGCCGACCAGTTGTTTGCCGATCCCACGCTGGATCCGCAAGTGGCAGCCCAACCTTTTGTGAAAGCCGAAAAAGGCGAGGGCGGCGAAGACTTCACCACCGTTGCCGCCGTGCTCGATGGTGTGCGCGACATCTTGAGCGAGCGCTGGGCCGAAGACGCTGCGCTGGTGCAGAGCCTGCGCGAATGGCTGTGGGCCGAGGGCCTGCTGCAAAGCAAGCTGGCTGCGGGCAAAAACGAAAACGACCCCGAAGTCGCCAAGTTCCGCGACTATTTCGATTACGACGAGCCCATTGGTCGCGTGCCCAGCCACCGCGCGCTGGCGGTGTTTCGCGGGCGGCAGCTCGAAATTCTGGAGGCCAAGCTCATCACCCCGCTGGCCGTTGACGAAAAGACGAGCCTGGCCGAAGGCCGAATCGCCCAACACCTGGGCTGGAGCCACCAGGGCCGCTCCGCTGACGACCTGCTGCGCAAATGCGTGAGCTGGACTTGGCGCGTGAAACTGAGCTTGAGCACCGAGCGCGACCTGTTCGCCCGCCTGCGCGAAGAGGCCGAGAAAGTCGCCATCAAGGTCTTTGCCGACAACCTGCGCGACCTGCTGCTGGCCGCGCCCGCCGGGGCCAAGGCCGTGATGGGGCTGGACCCCGGCATCCGCACTGGCGTGAAAGTGGCCGTGGTGGATAGCACCGGCAAGCTGGTGGACACCGCCACCGTTTACCCGCACGAGCCACGCAAGGATTGGGACGGCAGCATCCACACCCTGGCGCGCCTCATCGCCCAGCACGGCGTGCAGCTCATCGCCATTGGCAACGGCACCGCCAGCCGCGAAACGGACAAGCTCGCGGGCGACCTCATCAAGCACGTGCAAAAAATCGCGGCCAGCCAGCCCGGCATCACCCCGCCCACGATTGAAAAAATCGTCATCAGCGAAGCGGGTGCATCGGTTTACTCTGCCTCCGAATACGCCAGCCAAGAGCTGCCCGACGTGGACGTGAGCCTGCGCGGCGCGGCCAGCATCGCCCGCCGTCTGCAAGACCCGCTGGCCGAACTCGTCAAGATCGACCCCAAGAGCATTGGCGTGGGCCAGTACCAGCACGACGTGAACCAGAGCGAGCTGGCCCGCGCGCTCGATGCCGTGGTGGAAGACTGCGTGAACGGCGTGGGCGTGGACTTGAACACCGCCAGCGCGCCGCTGCTGGCGCGGGTGTCGGGCCTATCCGCCACCGTGGCCAAATCCGTGGTGCGCTGGCGCGAGCAACACGGCGCCTTCCAGAACCGCCAGCAACTGCTGGAAGTCAGCGGCCTGGGCCCCAAAACCTTTGAGCAAAGCGCGGGCTTCTTGCGCATACGCGGCGGCAGCAACCCGTTGGACATGACGGGCGTGCACCCCGAAACCTATCCGGTGGTCGAGCAGATCATCGTCAGCACCGGCAAGCCCATCGACCAATTGATGGGCCGCAGCGAACTGCTCAAACCCCTCAAGCCCGAGCAGTTCGCCACCGATCAATTCGGTGCCATCACGGTGAAAGACATTCTGGCCGAACTGGAAAAACCCGGCCGCGACCCGCGCCCGGACTTCAAGGTCGCCCGCTTCAACGAAGGCGTGGAAGACATTGCCGACCTGAAGGAAGGCATGGTGCTCGAAGGCACCGTGAGCAACGTGGCCGCCTTTGGCGCCTTCGTCGATCTGGGCGTGCACCAGGACGGGCTGGTGCACGTCAGTCAGCTGTCGAACAAGTTTGTCAACGACGCGCGCGAAATCGTCAAGACCGGCCAGATCGTCAAAGTGAAGGTGCTGGAAGTGGACGTGCCGCGCAAGCGCATCAGCCTGACGATGAAGCTGGACGCGCCCACGGGCAAACGCGAAGGCCGTGATGCCAGAGGCGAGAACCGCTTTGAACCAGCAGGCCGTGGCATAGGCCGCGGCGGCTATTCAAACGACCGCAACCGTGGGCAAGGCCGCAACGCAAACGCACCCGCCACGGCCATGGCATCGGCTTTTGAAAAACTCAAGGGTATGAAGTGAGTTGAATAATCAAGTCAGAATCGTATTTTGGGGCCAACCCTCTTTTGATCATTAAAGAATATGATTTTGAGTATTTCCCATAAATGAACTCTTTATGAGCCATTCTTTTTTCCGGCAACCCATTCTCAATTCGCCCTATGAGTACCCCGCCCGGCATTGGGCGCTGGACGAGGCCGGGCAGCCCACCGGGCAGGTCATCGACAGCCGCCGCCTCGCGGACTTCATCACCCCCATTCCCCGGCCGCGCAAGGCGAGGGACGCGCAGGCCGAACTGGCGCTGGGCAGCCAGCACGGCAGCGACAATCAGCTCTACCACAGAGACCTTATCAATGCCGTGCGGCAGGAGGTGGATGCCTGGCGCAAGCTGCCGCCTTCGCAGTGGCGGGTCACGCCGGAAACCGCGCGCCTGCTGCAACACTGGCGCACGCATGAATTTTCTGGCGTGCGCCCTTTCTTTTGCCAAATCGAGGCTGCCGAAACCGCAATCTGGCTGACCGAGGTGGTGCCGCAACTGGGCAAAAGTGGCCAGCATTTTCTCGACCATCTGGCCCGAGCCAACCAAGACGCCAATCCCGGCCTGATGCGGCTGGCGCTCAAGCTCGCCACCGGCGCGGGCAAGACCACTG
>JAUMXD010000044.1 GCA_030529305.1 Allobrachymonas sp. | reverse complement strand
CTGTATGGCGGCTTCATCAGCGCGGCCGACCGGCGCAAGCTCGATGCGCTGCGTGGCATGAATGCCGATCAACTGCTTGACGCCCGCACAGGCTTTGAAGACGAGCGGCTGGAAGAACTCTTCTGGCGCTATCGCGCGCGCAACTTTCCGCAGTCGCTTTCAGACGAAGAGCAGGAACAGTGGCAGGCCCACTGTGCCGCCCGCTTGCTGGATGGAGAAGGCGGCGCCCGCACGGTGGACGACCTACTCGAAGCGCTGGATGCGCTTTACCCCACTGCTGACGAACGCGGCCAAGCCCTGCTCGATACGCTCAATGCCTATGCGCAAGAGGTGGTGCCGGATGGGGGCTGAGTGCTGAGTGCTCATTATTGGCTTACACCATCAAGGCAGCCGGTCTATTTATCTATAAACCGCTGCGGTGCTGCTGGAGCTTGTTCTCGCGCCCAATGGCAAACACCATGCCCAGTGCCAGGCCGAGAGTGAGCATGGCCGTGCCGCCGTAGCTGATGAAGGGCAGGGGCACGCCCACCACGGGCAGGATGCCGCTGACCATGCCCATGTTCACGAATACGTAGGTGAAAAAGATCATGCCGATGGCCCCAGCCAGCAGGCGCGAAAAAGCCGTTTGTGCGTGGGCAGCAATCCACAGCATGCGCCAGATCAGAAACAGGTACACGCCCAGCAGCAGCAGGTTACCCAGTAGGCCGAACTCTTCGGAGTAGACGGCGAAGATGAAATCGGTAGTGCGCTCGGGGATGAATTCCAGATGGGTTTGCGTGCCGCGCATGAAGCCCTTGCCAGACAAGCCGCCCGCGCCAATCGCGATCATGCCTTGCAGGATGTGAAAGCCCTTGCCCTGCGGATCGCGCATGGGGTTGAGCAAGGTGCACACCCGCTCGCGCTGGTAGGGGCGCAGCACGTACCACTCCACGCCGTCGGCGCACAGGCGCGGCTCCAGCAGAATCAGCAACAAAATGCCGACAGCCCCCAGAATGATGGGCGGCAGCACCAGCCGCCAGGGCAGGCCCGCGAAAAAGATCACAGCCAGCCCCGCCATCAAAACCAGCAGCGCGGTGCCCAGATCGGGCTGCTTCAGAATCAGGCCCACGGGCAGCAGCAGCAAGGCGCCGGCCACCACGTAGTCGAGCGGGCGCAATTGCTCCTCGCGTTTTTGAAACCACCAGGCCAGCATCAGCGGCAAAGAGATTTTGATCAGCTCGCTGGGCTGCACCACCACGCCGATGTTGACCCAGCGCGTGGCCCCTTTCTTGGTGATGCCAAAGGCCGCCACGGCCAGCAGCAGGGCAATGCCCAGGGTGTAAAGCGGCACGGCCAGCAGCGAGATTTTTTGCGGCGGAATCTGCATCACCACAAAGGCCAGGCCCAGCGCCAGCGCCATATTGCGCGCGTGCAGATTGAAGCGCCCGGCATAGTCGTAGGCTGACGAATACATGGCCGTGAGGCTGATGGCCACCAGCGCCAGCGTGCCCAGCAGCAGCGGCAGGTCGATGCCGCGCAGCAGCGAAAAAACAAAACGCCACAGGGGCGTACGGTTGAAAACGGCTTCAGACATGGGCGCCATTATCGGGCCTGGCGGTGTTGCTGCGGGGCTGGAAGCCGGCTTTTGGGTGGTTTGGACACGGCTACGTGGACGTTGCTTGTTGGCCGCTGCTAATCAATGAAAACAGGCGACAGGCGCTTGAGTGGCTTCAGTGCTTGTCGGCGCTTTCGCTGACTGAATCACCGGCAAACAGCTCGCCCGTCTCACCCATTGGGGCATTGGCTGCGGGGTGGTGAATGGCCGCTGGGTCGTTGGCGGGCAGCAAATGGCCTACGCGCACGCCCAGCAGGCGCAGGGGCTGTTGCAAGTTCACGCGCTTGAGGCACAGGCCGGCCACGCGGCGCAGCTCGCGCGCATCGGCCGTGTAGTGGCCGATGGTGGTGTTGCGTGTGGCGATGCGAAAGTCGGCATAGCGCAGCTTGATGCCGATGCTTTTGCCCACATAGCCTTTGCGCTGCAGGTCGCCGGCCACGCGCTCGCACAGCGCGGTGAAGATGCGGCCCAGCTCGGCCTTGTCGCGCACGGCGTGCAGGTCGCGCGCAAACGTGGTTTCGCGGCTGATGCTGATCGGCTCGCTGTGGGTAACGACGGGGCTGTCGTCTCGCCCCCAGGCGGCTTCAAACAGCCAGGCGCCATAACTGCGACCAAAACGCTCCATGAGCCAAAAGCGGTCACAAGCGGCCAGCTCGCCCAGGGTGTGAATGCCCAGTGCGGCCAGCTTGGCATCGGCCTTGGGGCCAATGCCGTTGAGTTTGCGGCAGGGCAGGGGCCAGATCAGGCTTTGCAGCTCATGGGGCTGCACGATGCTGATGCCGTTGGGCTTGTTGAATTCGCTGGCGAGTTTGGCCAGCAGCTTGTTGGGGGCCACGCCAATCGAGCAGGTGAGCTGCGTTTGCTCGAAGATGCTGCGTTGCAGCTGCTGGGCCAGCGTGCGGCCGCCATCGTGCTGGCCGCCGGGCGCGTGGGTGAAGTCGATGTACACCTCGTCCACGCCGCGGTTTTCCATCACGGGGGCGATGCTGGTGATGATGGCCTTGAAGCGGCGCGAATAGTCGCGGTAGCGTTCATGATCCACCGGCAGCAAAATCGCCTGCGGGCACAGGCGCGCGGCTTTCATCAAACCCATGGCCGAGCCCACCCCAAAGGGGCGGGCGGCATAGGTGGCGGTGGTGATCACGCCGCGGCCCACATAGTCGCGCAGGCGGCGAAAGGCGGTGGGCGGAATTTCTTGCGTGCGGCTGCCGTATTGCTCGGCCAGGGCTGCATCGGCTGCGCTGCGCGCGCCGCCAATCACCACGGGCAGCCCTTTGAGCTGCGGGTAGCGCAGCAGCTCGACCGAGGCGAAGAAGGCATCCATGTCCAGATGCGCAATGCGCCGAGGCAGTGGGGCGGCGGTAGCGTTCATGGTTGGGTAGAACAGTGCATGCCCAAGAGCCAGTGCGTGTTTGCAGGGTGAGGCGTGCGGGCTGCTAAACAGTTAGCAAACACCGTACCAGTCTGGCCCTGCGATCAGTTGGATGAAGGCAAGGCGAGCTGCAAAGGCAGGGCTTGCAGATATGCGCACGAATCGGTCTGCTGGCGGGGCGATGCGTTAACCCCGCAGCACCACATGCAGCTGGGGCCGGGCCTGCGCAGCAGAACAGAAAGGCAGAAGGGCAGACTCAAGGCGCGGCGTTGACTACCTCGCTGCCAATGGCATTGCGAATGGTTTGGGCAGCCTGGGCGCGCTCGGCATCGCTGGCGAAGGGGCCAATCAACACGCGCCAATTGCTGCCACGAGGCTGCACACTTACCCGTTGCGCAAACTGCGGGGCTTGGCTGCGAATGCGGTTGGCAATGCCTTCTGCGCTGGTTTGGCTGGCAAAGGTGCCAGCTTGCAGATGCGGGCCGTTCAAGGTGGCCATGTTTGTCGCGGCACCCGCAGGTGAGGTGGACGTGCCGCCTGCACCAACACCTGCATAGGTGCCGGGTTGGGTTCCAACTGGCGCGCCAGCCGCTGCGCCAATCGGGGCCCCTACAGCAGCTTGGCCCGCAGGGGCTGCCACCATGCGGCCATCGCTGTAGAGGCTGGATTCAACCACCGGTGCGCGCATGGCCCCACTGCCATAGGTATTGGCCGCTGCCTGGCCATAGGCTGTGTTGCCATAAGGCTGGCCGTACATGCCCGCCTGGTTTTCTGCGCCGGGCTGCAATGAAACAGTTGAGCAGGCCGACAAAGCCGCTAGGCCCAGCAAGCCACCCAGCAACCCCAGGCGGCGGGGTTGCGAGCCAGCAGGGCGGGTAGAAAAAATGCGTGCAAAGGCAGACATGGCAACAACTCCTGAAAAGCGTCAAAAACAACAGCATTCATCGCATGCCGTGCCAACAAAAGCGGCGTGGCTGCGTTGATTGATGCCTATTCTGCCACCGCTTGTTTATGGTCATGCACTATGCAGCTGATCACTTCAGCCGCTGATGAGATGGGCGAGTTGATGCACCCAGTATCGAAAGCATGGGCTGCGAGAATGCAGGCCGTGCTGGGCGCCCAAGCTGTACCCGATTTTTGTTGCTTTTTTTCAAAAACCAAGCTGCGGCAAACGATGCTGCCGTTCTGTACACAGGCGACGCGGTACGAGAGCAGTCGGCCGTAGAAAAGGAACAACGCCCGTCATCTTTACCAGGGATGACGGGCGTTGTGGTTTGCAAGGCCAGCAGCCGTTGCTGTGGGATGGGGTGTTACAACAGCGCCTCGGGCGATTCGGGCAGCACTTGCCCGCCGTCGATGATGAGGGTCTGGCCGGTGATGTAGGCCGCTTCGTCTGATGCGAAGAAGCAGGCCGCGGTGCCAATGTCGCGCGGGGTGCCCAAGGTGTGGGTGGGAATGGCCGCGCGCATCTGGTTCAAATAGGTTTCGCCCTGCGCTTGCAGCCCTTCAGTTAGGATGTTGCCAGGCATCACCGCATTGATGGTGATGCCAAAGCGCGCGTATTCCAGCGCCGCACTGCGCATAAAGCCTAGCTGCCCGGCCTTGCTCGCGCCGTAATGCGCCCAGCCCGGAAAGCCAGTTACCGGGCCGGTGATGGATGACGTAATCACCACCCGCCCGTACTGCCGAGTCTGCATCTCTTTCAAAGCGGCTTGCACGATGAAGAAGGTGCCTTTGAGGTTGATGGCGTGTGTTTGATCCCAGTCGGCTTCGGTCATGGTCGCCAGCGGCGCGTTGGGAAAAATGCCCGCGTTGGCGCAGAGAATGTCCAGCTTGCCAAAGCGCTGCACGGCATCGGCTACCGCAGCAGCGCAGCTGGCTTGCGAGCGCACATCCAGCTGCACGAAGTGCGCGCCGATTTCGGCGGCAGTTTTTTCGCCCTCTGAGGGATCAAGGCTGGCAATCAGCACTTGGGCGCCTGCCTCGCGCAGCGTGGTGGCAATGCCTTTGCCAATGCCACGACTGCCGCCTGTGACCAGGGCTGTGCGGTGCTTGAGTGAAAACATGGAAAAGCTCCTTTCATTCCAATGGGTGAGGCAATGCATCGGTGCATACTGCACAGGCAAGTGTAAACAGGCGGGTGCATTTTTTCTCGATTTTTTCAAACAGAGCATTGAACTTAACGCAGTGCAGCACGTTTTGCAAGGCGTTTATGTCAGAATGCCATGCGTTAAAACAAAGCGTAAGAGCAGATATTGCGGTAGCTGCGCAATTGGCTTTTTTAAGCTGTAAAAGACGATCAATTTTAAATGCGGATTGATGCGCTCAATGTTTTTTGAGGGGCTGATGCTTAATCATGTGCAATTAATCAGTCAATACTATGTTTTTATGGTGCCAATCTTTGCCTTTTTATATTTTCCCATGGCGGTGATGTGGTGTTCAGAAAGTTTGGGGCGGCAAAAGGCACCGTTTCCATTATTGATGTGGAAAGCTTCTAAGTATATGGGCGTGTTGGCGCTGCTGACCGGGCCGGTTTTGTGGGGCAAATGGCTCGGGTGGTGCCGTTTTGGCTGTGGGCTTGGGAGCCTGCTTTGCGAAATGGCGCATCCATGAGCTGGCTGTTTGCTTTGTTCGTTGTTTTGTATATTTCATTTTTATTGATTCTGGTTGCAGTGAATTGGTTCCCGGCTGAAAAGGTCGGCTGAACTAAAAAATTAAAGGGTCATAATCAATAAGTTAAGCGGTTTTTTTTGATTTGAAAATCAAGATATAGAAGCCAAGGTATTTTTGAGTGGTCTGGTCGTGGGCGAAACGTGAGCGAAATGGCTTGGAGTAAAAAGTTTTTTTCATCTTTGAATTGGCACAAGATGAGTGATGTGCCGCACTGGCTGCAAAGCACGTTGGCGCTGGCTGCGCTGATGCTGGGCGCGGGCGTGTTGCAGTGGGTACTGCGGGCGACTTTGGGGCGCTTGCTGGAGCGCTTGGGCCGCAAGGCTGGCGGCCCGCTGGCGGTGCTTTTGCACCGCGATGTGTTGCGCAGCGTGTCGTTCATCGTGCTGCCTTTGATCACGCACATTGGCGTGCGCTTTGTGCCGCGTCTGCCCGAAATGGCCAAGCGCGTGATCGAAAACGTGGCCCTGGCGCTCACGGTGTTGGTGGTGGCGCGCACGCTGCTGTGCGCGCTCGACGCGGTGCTGGCCGTGTACGCACAGCGCGCGGCCGAGCATGGGCGAGCACGCTCGCGTTCGGTCAAGATGTACGTTCAGTTCGGCCAATTGTTTGTGTGGCTGGCTGCTTTCGTGATCGTGATTGCGGTGTTGTCTGATAAATCACCGCTGATCGTGCTCTCGGGCTTTGGCGCCATGTCGGCCGTGGTGCTGTTCATTTTTCAGGACACCATCCGTTCCTTCGTGGCGGGCATGCAGATCGAAAACAATGACATGCTGCGCGTGGGCGACTGGATCGACATGCCGCAGGCCGATGCCGACGGCTATGTGATCGACGTGGCGCTCAACACCGTGAAGGTGCAGAACTGGGACAACACCATCGTCACCATTCCCACCTGGCGCCTGATGAGCGAAAGCTTCAAGAACTGGCGCGGCATGATGGAGTCGGGCGGGCGGCGCATCAAGCGCACCTTGCAGATTGATGCCAACTCCATCCGCTTTTTGATGGATGTGGAAATCGACCGCCTGAGCCAGATCAAGCTGCTGGCCGATTACCTGAACGAAAAGCGCACGGCAGTGCACATCTCGCGCGCCATGGCTATCAGCGAGCTGGGGCCGGAAATGGGCGCTGTGCCGCTGAACCAGCGCCGCCTCACCAACATCGGCACCTTTCGCGCCTACGTGCAGCGCTATCTGGAGGCGCACCACTTCCTGCGCAAAGACATGTGGTTGCTGGCGCGCATGATGCAGCCCACCGAAAAGGGCGTGCCGCTGGAGGTGTACTGCTACTCTACCAACACCGATCTGGTGGAGTTCGAGGCCATCCAGTCGGACATCTTCGATCACCTGCTGGCGATCCTGCCCGAGTTCGGCCTGCGCATCTTCCAGGGGCCCAGCGACAGCGGCCTGCGCGATGCCCTGGCCATGTGGCAGCCGCCCAGTCCGGCGGTTTCGGCAGGGCCAGCAACGAAGGGCGCATCTGCCGCGGCAGCGGACGAAGCCTTGTAAGTCGCTTTGCCAGTTGCCCCACGAGTCTCCCACCAGCTGGCCCAGAAGCCGCAGCGCACGCGCCTTGCAGCTGGGTGCTGGCAACCACGAACAGTGTGGCCGATCATGTGCCGCTGATAATTCCTGATATGTGAAAGTGGTTGCGGTGGCAGGAGCGATTGCCGGGGGCTGCCGGGCGGCCGCGCTTTTTGCTCTTTTTGTCATGAATCACGACGCCATCCCTGCGGGCCGCACGCGCTGGCTGCGCTCGCCGGGCGCATTCATGGCCCCTTTGAAGTGAGCCTTTCCATGCTGCGCTTTTTTGAAAACCTGATCGACCCCTATCCGCGCCTGGATGCGAGCCACCCGCAGGCGCAGATACCGCCTGCCTCGTTCTGGGGCTTCATCCGCTATTCGCTGCATGGCCTGGGCAAGCACTTTGCCGCGCTGATTGCATTGACGGCCTTGATCGCTGCGCTGGAGGCCTTGTTGTTCGGCTTTCTGGGCCGCATGGTGGATTGGCTGGCGAACGTGCCGCCCGCGCAGCTGTGGCAGCAAGAGGGGCGCACCTTGCTTTTGCTGGCGCTGGCCATCGTGAGCATTCCTGTGCTGTCGGTCCTGCACGCCATGCTACAAATGCAGGCGCTCAACGGCAATCTGCCCATGCGGCTGCGCTGGGTGTATCACAACCTGATGCTGCGCCAGAGCATGGGCTTTTATCAGAGCGAGTTTTCAGGCCGCGTGGCCGCCAAGCTGATGCAAACGGCGCTGGCCGTGCGCGATATGTGCAACATCCTGTGCGATGTGATGGTGTTCGTCGTCGTGTACTTCATCACCCTGGTGGCCTTGGTGGGTCAGTTTCATCCGCTCATGCTGCTGCCCCTCGTGCTGTGGGTGCTGGCCTATGCGGGCGCGCTGGGCTATTTCATCCCCAGGCTGGCGCGCATCTCGCAACAGCAGGCCGATGCGCGCTCGCTCATGACCGGGCGCGTGACCGATGCCTACGCCAACATCCACACCGTCAAGCTCTTTTCGCATGCCGGGCGCGAAAGCCGTTACGCCCAAGGCGCCATGCAGGAATTCATGCGCACCGTGTACCGGCAAATGCGCATGGTCAGCGGCTTGAACATCAGCAACAACGTGCTCTCCTTCAGCCTGATTGCGGGCGCTACGGGGTTGGCGCTGTGGCTGTGGAGCCAGGAGCTGATCACCGTTGGCGCCGTGGCTGCGGCCTGCGCCATGACGCTGCGCCTCAACGGCATGGCGCATTGGTTCATGTTTGAAAGCGCCATGCTGTTCGAGCACGTGGGCACCATCCGAGACGGCATGGGCATGCTCAGCCAGCCCAACCAGGTGGTGGACTCGCCCGATGCCCGGCTCTTGCAGGTGAGCCGGGGCGAGGTGCGCTTTGAAAACATCCGTTTCGCCTATGGCGCGGCTGCTTCACGGGGCGACAAAACTTTGCCTGCCGATGCAAACCTTGCCGCGCCTGCCCGCCAGGAAGTGATCAGCGGGCTGAACCTCACGCTTTGGCCCGGTGAAAAAATCGGCCTGGTGGGGCCGTCTGGCGCGGGCAAGTCCACCCTGGCCAATTTGCTGCTGCGCTTCTACGAACTGGAAACGGGCCGCATCTGCATCGATGGGCAAGATATTCGCCAGGTTACGCAAGACAGCTTGCGCCAAGCCATCGGCATGGTGACGCAAGACACGGCACTGCTGCATCGAACCATTCGCGAAAACATCCTCTACGGCCGGCCTGATGCGAGTGAAGCCGAGATGATCGAAGCTGCGCGGCGCGCGCAGGCGCACGACTTTATCCAGACCCTGAACGACGGCGCGGGCGGCCAAGGCTACGAGGCGCAAGTAGGCGAACGCGGCGTGAAGCTTTCGGGCGGGCAGCGCCAGCGCATTGCCATTGCGCGCGTCATGCTCAAAAACGCACCCATCCTCTTGCTGGACGAGGCCACCAGTGCGCTCGACAGCGAAGTGGAAACCGCCATTCAGGAAAGCCTGTACCAGTTGATGCAAGGCAAAACCGTGATTGCGATTGCGCATCGCCTTTCGACCATTGCGGCGATGGATCGGCTGGTGGTGCTGGATCAGGGGCGCATCGTGGAAGAGGGAACGCACACCCAACTGATTGAGCAAGGCGGCTTGTATGCCCGCCTATGGATGCATCAAAGTGGCGGCTTTTTGGGCGTGGACATTTGATGGGAATCAAGGCAAGCGTGTTTTGGAAGCACGCTTTTGAAG
Organism: Allobrachymonas sp.; assembly: GCA_030529305.1. The sequence continues at coordinate 2,648 of JAUMXD010000044.1, read as the reverse complement.
CGAGCCGCAGCCAAAAAACATCATTTTTGCTGCGCCGCACAAAAATGGCTTGCATCTTGAGCCAAGCGCACTATACTTGCGTGTATGCTGCGCTGCAGCAAAATATGCAGGCGCCTGAAACCTTGTGTTGAAGCAATGAAGCACGGATTCAGGACGGATAGCAATCTCTCATTGAAACAAGGACACAAAACATGATGACGCCCGAACAAATCGCCGCGGCCAACAAGACCCAGTTGGAAACTCTGTTTGGCTTGACCAACAAGGCTTTCGAAAGCATGGAAAAAATCGTCGAGCTGAACATGGCCGCCGCCAAAGCCGCTATGAACGATGTAGCTGAATCGGCCCAGGCTGCGCTGGACGCCAAAGACGCGCAAGAGCTGCTGGCCGTGCAAGCGCGCCTGCTGCAACCCATGGCTGAAAAAACCGCAGCCTACAGCCGCCACCTGTACGAAATCACAGCCAACTCTACGGCTGAGCTGGGCAAAGTGGTAGAAGCCCAGGTGCAAGACAACCAGCGCAAGTTCGCCGCTGCGCTGGACGGCCTGAGCAAAAATGCCCCTGCAGGTAGCGAGGCCGGTGTGGCTGCCATGAAGAATATGGTGACGGCTGCCAACACCGCTTTTGAATCGATGCAAAAAGCCGTGAAGCAAGCGGCTGACATGGCGCAAAGCAATTTCAACGCCATGACAGGTGCCATGGCTGCTGTCAACACGAGCAGCACCAGCACCAAATCTGGCCGCAGCAGCAAGGCTTGATGCGCGCATCTGCATAAGCTGCGCATGGTGGCCTCTCTGGCACAGTGCGCAGATCAGAAAAAAGATAGGGGGCGTGCAGTGGTTGAATGGATCTTCTGATCTTGATTCAGTCTCGCCAAGTACCTATCAAGCCTATATACGGCCCCGCTATCCAGCGGGGCTTTTTTGTGCCTGATTTTGCGTTGTGGTGGGGGTTGAGATGTGGCAAAGCCCCGTCAGGCAAGGGGCTGAACGGGGCCAAAAGTCATGAGCGATGTGGGGTGGAGCCGCTGCCAAGCAGCTGCTCACGCCGGCTGAATGGCAACGAAGGCACTGGGCAAGCGGCACAGCCGCCGCTTGCGGGCGGCTTATGTAGCCAATCAGATTAAGCGATCACGAAGCCAAGTGGTCACAAGGAGCATTAAGGCTTGGTCGCCAGGTAGCCCGTGGCGCGCCACTGTTGCTGGTCCCAGCACAGACTCACTTGTTCGCTGCCCACGGGTGTGTTTTGCTGCAAAGCCACAAAGCGCACATTGGCGCAGGCCACAGGCGTTTGGTTGGGGGCAGGCGTCATCACTACGCGATTGATGCTGACCCATTGGCGTGCGCTGATGGTGCCGATCTTGTCGCGCTCTTGTGCAAGGCCCTTGCTGAAAGCGTTGCGCTTGATGGCGTTTTTGACGAAATCAGGGGCCTGCGCATGTAGGACGTTGCCTTGTTTGGCATCCACCTGCTGCAGGGTCTGCAAGGCCGCGGCAAGTAGGGTGTTGGGGGCGAAAGCCTCGTCGGCAGGGGCTTGCTGCGCCTGTGCCGTGCCAACTAGGGTGCCGAGAGCGACAGCGGCTAACCCGGCAGCCAGGCGTGTGATGGAGCGAGTGGTGTGAGCAGTATGAGGACATGGCGTCATGGCAGGGTCTTTCTAAAAAAGCGGCCCGAATGGTCAAAGCCGGGCCAATTAAAAAACGGCATAAAAGCAAACCAACGCAGCCTGGCAGCAGCCTGACACCGCCGCTCAGTCGGATGTAGCCATTTGTTATCTGGCTTACCTTCTTTGTTCGGGTGAGTAAGGCAGCGGCTTGCTGCCTCGCTGAGCAGGATGCCTTATTGTGCGTGAGCTGTCCGGGGTGCTTCGGCACGCCAGATGCGGTATTGCACCTGATAGGCTTTGTCGGTGTACACCACCAGCGGCAGGCGGCTGTTGTAGCGCAGCATCAGGCTCTCGGCCGCCACAAAGGCCTGGCGCTGGCTGCCAGGCGGGCAGCCCATGAGGGTCGTGGCCACGTGGCCTTTGCTCACGAACTCGTAATAGTCGTAACCCCAGCCGTTGATGGTGCGGGTGTGCAGCTTGCCGCTCAAGCGGCGGCGGTTGCAATCCACCTGCATCTGCTGGCCGGGGATGATTTCCACGCGCCAGTCGGCCTCGTCGCTTTGCGGTGGCAGCTGAATCACCCAGCGGGTTTGGCTGGCCTTGGCTGCCGGAAAAGGCTTGAGTGTCTCTTGCAAGGGCGTGAGGGGGGCAGGGTAGGTGCTCATGGATGACGATGCTGTTGGTGCTGGGTGGTTGGCCGTATCCGCTGGGCCAGAGGCCAGGGCGCAGCCGCTGCACAGAGCCAGCAGGGCAGAAGCGGTGAGGAGAGAAGGGCGCAACATCATCATGGGGAGTCTCCCGAAAAAAACCGATCAACGAGTGCCGAAAATCCGGTCGCCCGCATCGCCCAGGCCCGGCACGATGTAGCTTTTTTCGTTCAGGCCGCGGTCGATGGCCGCAGTGTAAATGGCCACGTCTGGGTGCTTGCCGTGTACGGCGGCAATGCCTTCGGGGCAGGTGAGCAGGCATACAAAGCGGATGGATTTGGGGCGCTGCGCCTTGAGCAGATCAATGGCTGCCACGGCCGAATTGCCTGTGGCCAGCAT
>JAUMXD010000043.1 GCA_030529305.1 Allobrachymonas sp. | reverse complement strand
GTTGTCGGCCAGCGTATCTTGTTTTGCCGCACTTTGCTTCCAGACGCGCTTTGGGCAACCTTGCCTGGCAGCCTGGCGTCGTTCTGCCCCGCATCGCTCGCAAAAACGAGACAAGCTTGCCCAGCACGCCACGCCGCACAAAAGGCCAGCCATTGCGTATTTCAGGGCAAACCCTTCCAGCCTGCCGCTTGCTGGCCTGCCTGCTCCTTTCTGCCAGGCCTTCTCGCTGGCCCCAGTTGCCCCCTGGGCAGCCTGCTTTTGCGCAAGACTTCCGAAAAACGCCCCTCCTAACGCCCCTCTTTTTTCGAGCAGCTGCTCACTACTCTCCCGCAGGCGCTCGAACTGGGCTCCGCACCGCGCTGCATGCGCCTTCCCTGCACATCCGGGGCGCTCAGCACGGATCATGCTGCTTCGCCGCAGACCCGGGCTTGCGCCCGCATCCCTCTCTGGCCCCTTTCCGATTGCATCGCGCTGCAAAATGATCGCAAACAGGCGCATAGCTCCCTTGCCATTGGCGCGGCAACAGCCTTCTGCCCTGCCCCCCGTTCTCTCCCTCCAGGCCACAGCGCCGCACGCTTCCAAGGCTGGCCGCTTTCCTGCTTTCCTCTCACTGCCTATTTTTTACTGGCGCTGGCCCTTGCGCCTTGCCGCCCTGGGCAGAAAACCGCCTTCTTGCGGCAAGCGGCTTGTCGTTTAGGCCGAGCCGGGCACGGCAAGACAAAAAACCTCTTTGCAAAAACGGCTGAATGCCTGGGCGCAACAGGAACGGCTGCTCGAGGCAAGAAAAAACCCCGCCTCCTTGCGAAAGCGGGGTAGTAAAGCCGCGCGGCTCTGGCGAGCCGCTTGGCTTCTGACGGATGCGCCTTGTGGCCAAACAGGCAACCGGCAACATTTGCACGCCACCGACCGCCTGTTTTCGCCCTGCACCAACAACTGCCTTGGCGCAGGCGCACACAGGCAAGGAAATCAGCCAGCGAAGTTGCCGCCCACAGCCACTGTCCAGTCGAAAGCCGTGGCAACAGTCGGATCGCCGGCGATGGTGAGCTGACCCAAGAAGTTGACTTGCAAATCGCCTGCGGCGGTGCCGTCAATCACCTGGTAGACATGGCCCACTCGCGCCGCATCTACTGCCACATAAATCTCGGTGGCTGCAGCGGCGCGCACCACGTTATCAGTCGCCTGATACAGCGCCTTCACTGCCTCTACCGAGTCGTTGCGCAACGGGCCTGCGTTCGTGTAAGCCACGCGCTCGATCTGGCCATCGACTGCAGCGGCTTCAACCGCGATCACAGGTTTCCAAGCCTGGAGCAGGGTGCCGCGGCCACCCACTCTCGTGAAGTCGACCTGGTCACCGCCTACAGCCAGCGCACCTGCGTTGAAGTTCACGATGACATCGCGACCAAACACGCCCTGGAAAGCAACCACATCATTGCTCGAACCCAGCTCGGTCACGCCGTCGCTTGTCGTGCCCAGCACGATCACGTCAACATCGTTGTCCACGCCCGGGAAGATGAGGTTGTCGCTGGTCGTGATGCTGATATCACCGTCCACGTTCGCCATAGCATCATCCAGACCCATGCGGGTGTTCAGATAGCCTTCGAAAGCCAGAGAACCCGGGGCGTTTGCCGTAACCTTCGCCTGGATATCAGCCAGCACAGCCGCCGCGTTGGCAAGAGCCAAGCCGTTGGCCGCGTTGTAGCCGGCAACCACTTCATTGGTGAGGCTCGCCAAAGGCGGATCGAAGAACTGGACATCCAGCGCAACGTCGTTATGAACCCCGTCCACCTTGGAGAGAACCACCAGCGTGCCATGGGGGCCGTCTTCGGCCTGCAGCAGCTTGCTGAGCACAGCGTCGTCGTTGATGGCTTTCTTGATGGCCTGGTTGATGTCCAGCTGGGTGGCTTGGTAGTCTGCTTTGTCATCAATCGCAATGCGATTAGACAACAAGCCACGGTAGTTGACACGCACTTCCACACCGTAGGAAGCAACGGTTCTGACTTCCTCGGACTGGAGATTGCCCAACTGCTGTGTAGCATCAGCCGGCAAGTTCTGGTTGTCGGTATTGAACACCCAAGCGGCCTTGCTGCGCACAGGCGCGCCGCCAATGTTCACTTGGTCAGCGCCCGTATTGTCGGCATAGACGGTATCGGAGCCCGTACCGGCAAAGATGAAGAAGTCACCCACACCAGGCGTCTTGATCACATCATTGCCTTCGCCAGCATCAATGCGCACGTTATCGTTGTTGCGGTGGTTGTGATACCAAGCTTCGGTGTTGCCGCGCAGAATGTTCAAATCACCCGCGAGAATGGTGTCGAATTTCGTCACATCCTTGAGCGTGTGCTCAGCGCCTTCGCGGGTAGAAGCCACACTGTTGCGGTCAATGGCGACGTTGATTTCGTCATTGCCTGCATTGCCATTGAAGTCGAACGTGAAGTCGGCCATGCCCACTTTAACGGTGCTGCGCGAAGCGGTCAGCGTGGCGTCGATGTCCACCACCATCTTGTCGCCATTGGCGCCGCCGCTGTAAGCCACCTTCACGTTTTCTGCCAGCGGATCAGGCTGGACATCCTTCAGCTTGAGGTATTTTTCACGGGCAGCGTCTGTCAGCTCGGCCGTGAACTCCAGCTTGCCCTTCATGGCAGAGCCGTCAATCAGGCGCACATCCTGGAAGCCGTACAGGCTGGTCGAACCGCCAGGCAATTGCGCAGCAACGGCGGCCGCGCCAGGCACTTGACCATTCACACGCAGCAGGCCTGCGCCCTCTTCCTTCGTGGTGTGGGCATCTGCCACGCGGTCGGTTTCGCCGTTGACGATGCTGACTTCGCGCAGGGTGTTGTTGGTCGAGGAAATGGTTTGCAGGCGGCTGTCGTCCTGCACCTCGATTTCGAAGCGTTGCACACCCTTGGAGGTAGAGGTGTCACCGATCGATGTGCCGCCAATCACCAGATCGCCACCGTTGGAGCTGCGGCCCACATAGTCCAGCACCACTTTGGAAGTAACCAATTGAGTGTCCACCTGAACAGCCGTGTTGTAGTCTGTATACAGACCGGAAACAGGGGGTACGACCCCGTTGGACCACCAGCCAGAATCCGCCAGCGTGGTGTTGAAAGTGATGTTGCCGTGGGCCTTGATCACGATTTCCCTGCCCTGCACGTTTCTACCGCTCACCGAATCAACCACGTTGTAAATGGCGCCCAATTCAACGCCTACCGCGCCCGGGCCGAACTGCGCATCTGCAAGTTTTTGCATCGCAGCCACCATTTCACCCAGCGTTTGAGCGTCCTGCATTTCTTGACTCTCAAACGTGATCTGGGCAAAGGGGGCCGGAGAACCCGTTTCCTTCGCATAAAAGACGAATTTGCCGTAGGGGCTGTCTTTCAGGCTGGGGCTGCCCAGCAGATTGGTGTTGTGGGTATCCAGCACGCGCAAATTGATTTGCGAATCGGCGTTGGTGAAGTTGCGCAGGGAGTTCTGGTCGAAGTACACACCATAGTCCACATGACCCTGCTGGGTGTCACGCATGGTGATGGTGATGTCCTTGGTGATCTGGTTGTCGTTGATGCGAACATCTTCGATCACCAGGTCGGCACGGCTGTCAATGTTTTCCCAGTTCAGCACATCCTTCATGCGCTGCGCGTCGATCTTGACATCCCGGGCATTCAGGTTGCCGTCCGAGGAGTCTTGGCCCAAAGCCTGGGAGCGGATCTTGACATCTTCGATGCTCCTGGTTTCGGGCGTGATGGCAAAGTTCTGCGAGTTGCCGATATCGGCATACAGCACGTCGCGGCCTGCACCGCCATCCAGAACGTCGCCCGACTGCAGGGTGTTGTCGTTGTGCTGGATGTGCGCCTTGAAGAAATCATTCAAGGCAGAGCCGGTCAACACGTCCTTGCCATCGCTCAGGGCAAATTCGCGGGCCTGGCTGTAGTACTGAATCACCGTGTTGGCTTCATTGATTGCATAAGCGTAGCCGCCATCGATTTTGGCCTTGAACGCTTTGGCAACGCCTGCCACGGCATCCGTGCCCGATTGGAGCTTGAGCAACTCGACTGTCAAATCCAGCATGGCGCCCACGCGGTTGCTTGCATGGGACTGGACGAAAGCTGTGGCGACGGCCATGTTGTCCGTATTGCCATCGCCTTCCAGGTCAATCGTGTCCAGACCGGTGTTTTTGAGCAGCGCGGCAGCCAAGTCTGCATCAGACACATGCTCAAAAATTCCATTCAGGGCGGCAACGTAGCCGTCAACACCATTATCCTTGATGAACGCCAAGTGTTCATCGTATTGGATCTTGCTGGGCGCAGCATCAATCAAGGCTGCAAATGCCCGCAAAACCAGGTTCTGCTGAGGAAGCATTAAAGTCAAATTCATTACTTGTTCCTTTCGAATGGAAAAAACAACCCTCTGCAGAGGGCAAGCCTACCTTAGGCTTAGCTTGGAATGTACTTGATTTCCTCGCAAGGTTTGGTGACCCGGGTCACATCCGTGAGATTTTTCTTGCGATTTGCAGCATTTTTGCCCCATGTTTTGAGTTTTGTTGCGGGCTTGGGCCGCTTTTTTGCGGCAGTTTCACAGCAGCAAGGCAAATGCCCGGATCTGCGCCAATGCCTTTGCCGGATTGTTGTTTTGCAAAAAAACCGCTCGGCCAGGCCACGCCCGGAGCACAAGCGATTCGAACAAAATTCGAACAAAGAAAGCACCGCGCCCTATCTGCCGTCCCATTCTCGACGCCTTGCAGCACTCAAGCGCCGCAGCATGGCATGGTGTGCGAAGCGCAAACCTGGGCCAACGCTCAAACGCCCTGCCCCACAGCCAAAACGATGCGGCCCAATTGCCAACTGCCCGCGTAAAACCTGCGCCGGCAACCTTGTGCCCGCCATCAACGATGGCCTGGAATGCTTCCGGGGTGTTTATTAGGCCGGTGCGCTGTGCCACACACCCCATCGTAGCGCCCCCAGCAACCCAGGCCGCCCGTGATGGCGCTTGCGCCAACAGCGCCCGCCACACAGCCTGCCCACAGCCTGCACCACTGCTTGAATCAGCGTTGACACCATCACGTGCGCCCAGCGCGTTGTCCGCGTCAGCAGCCGCACCACCGCAGCCCTGGCAAGCCCCATAGCCCATGCGCCATCGGCAACGCGCAGGGCTTGCAAGCCTTGGCGCGCGATAGTGGGGTGAGCTGCCCTGGCGCTTCGGCAGCGCTCGCGGTGCTGTCACGGACTGCGCTGATGCTGCTGATGATGGCGTCAGGCAGCTGTGCGCCAAGCTGTATCAAGAGGCGTGCAAGCCCCATGCCCCAAACAAAAAACCCACTGCGCTTAACGTCAGTGGGCTGGACAACATGGGCTGAAAAACTGGCGGAAAGAGAGGGATTCGAACCCTCGTTACAGGAAGACCTGTAAACCGGATTTCGAGTCCGGCGCATTCGACCACTCTGCCATCTTTCCGCGATGCACATCTTGCATTTTTGCTGGCCGCCCGCCTGTGGTCAATCGGCGCGCGGCGCAAGCTCGTGATTGTAGCGCGTTGTGACCTGTTCGCATGCGGCGGCACAAGCGATACCGACGGCTGCATCGTTTTTTGTGCCTGTTGGCCCACGGCATCTCCGGCTCGTTCAAGCTTCATAGCGCACATTGACTGTTAGTGCTGGCTAATTAGTTGCGCTGGCTGTGGGACTGGCTGTTGGAGGCTCCAGCTGCGCGGGCCACACGGCTTGCTGCAAGGCCAACGGCAGCTCGTGCGCCAGCGCCATTTCTTCGCGCTGATTGTGGTGTTCCAGCAAGTGGCGCAGGGCATGGGTGGCGTCCAGCAAATCCAGCACCGTTTGGCGGCGCGCCGGCTCATCGCTGGGGGGCTGTTGGGCGACCTGCGCCAGCCGGGCGCGGTATTCATCGGCCAGCAAGGTGATGCGCTCATGCTCCAGCTCGTACATGCGCGCGGGCCAACGCGCATCGGCAGGCAGGTGGGGCAACAATTGCTCGTTTTCGATGGCGATGTGCTGCATGAGCTCTTGCAGCCAGCGATCGAAGAGCTGCAAGGCTTCGGCAAAGTCTGCCCCCACCAAGGCCAGCAAATGCGCCTGCATGCCTGCGCCGATGCGGGCATGTTCTTGCTCAAAAAGATTGCTGTCTGTGCGGTTCATGCGATGCGCCCCCGTTCCCTGTTGTTGGCGTGCTTTTTAGCAAAGTCCCGCCCACGCAGCAAGCCGCCTGCCAAAGCCACACATGCAAAAGGGCCGCAAATGCTGCGGCCCCTGGTGAGTAGAAAAAGAATTGGCGAAATGCCGAGCAGCGGTGCGGGCATGATGGCCAACGCACGCTTGGAGCAGCGCCCTGGCAGATGCGCTTGCATATGAACATGCGCGTGCCAGCAACAGCTTATGCCCTTGCCCATGTTCGATACGCCCTCTGCACACAATGGGCAGCGGGTGCAATTGCTGCGACCGCGATCACACCCCAGCCGCCGCAAGCGCAGGCCTGGCGTGGTTTTCAGGGATTTATTTACGCACCCGCTTTCAACACCGTAGCACCGCCCATATAAGGCTGCAAGGCTTCGGGGATGCGAATGCTGCCGTCGGCCTGCTGGTAGTTTTCGAGCACGGCCACGAGTGTGCGGCCCACGGCCAGGCCCGATCCGTTGAGCGTATGCAACAGCTCGGTTTTGCCTTGCGCGTTGCGAAAGCGCGCCTGCATGCGCCGGGCTTGGAAAGCTTCGCAATTGCTCACTGAAGAAATTTCGCGGTAAGTGTTTTGCGCGGGCAGCCACACTTCCAGATCGTGCGTACGTGTGGCGCCAAAGCCCATGTCGCCCGTGCACAGCACCACCACGCGGTAAGGCAGGCCGAGTTTTTGCAGCACGGCTTCGGCGTGGCCGGTCATTTCCTCCAGCGCTTCGTAGCTTTTTTGCGGGTGCACGATTTGCACCATTTCCACCTTGTCGAACTGGTGCTGGCGAATCATGCCGCGCGTGTCGCGCCCGTGGCTGCCCGCCTCGGAACGGAAGCAGGGCGTGTGCGCGGTGAACTTGAGCGGCAAATCAGCTTCGGCCACGATGCTGTCGCGCACGAGGTTGGTGAGCGGCACTTCGCTCGTGGGGATCAGATACAGCGGCGTGTGGTCGGGCTGCTCTTCGCTTTCTTGCCCGCCTTTTTGCGCGGCGAACAAATCAGCCTCGAACTTGGGCAGCTGGCCGGTGCCGCGCAGGCTTTCGGCATTGACGATGTAGGGGGTGTAGCACTCGGTGTAGCCGTGCGCTTGCGTTTGCACGTCGAGCATGAATTGCGCCAGCGCGCGGTGCAGTCGCGCGATGGGCCCGCGCATGACGGTGAAGCGCGCGCCGGTGATTTTGGCGCCCGCATCAAAGTCCAGGCCCAGCGGCGCGCCCAGATCCACATGGTCTTTGGCAGCAAAGCCCAGCGGCTGCGGGTCAGCCCCCACGCCGCCTTGCGGCGCCCAGCGGCGCAGCTCGACGTTGGCCGTTTCGTCCGCGCCCACGGGCACGCTTTCGTGCGGCAGATTGGGCACGCCGGGCAAGATGGCTTCGATCTCGGCCTGCAAGGCGGCAAAGCGCACCTCGGCCTGCTCCAGCTCTTGCTTGATGCCGCCCACCTGCGCCATGACGGCATCGGCCCCGGCATGGTCGCCCTGGCCTTTGAGCACACCGATCTGCTTGCTCAAGCTGTTGCGCTGGGCCTGCAAATCCTCGGTGCGGGTTTGCAAGGTTTTGCGCTCGGCTTCCAGCGCGCGAAAGGCGGCTTCGTCCAGCCAGGGCTGGGGGTTTTTGCGGGTTTGCAAACGGGCGATGACGCTGGAAAGGTCTTTGCGCAGCAGGGTGATGTCTAGCATGGTGATTGAAAAATCAGATGTTGAAAATCAGTGGTGACAGCAAACAAACAGGCCGCGCGGCAATGGCTTGATCTCTGCGCGGCCGCCTTCTTTCAGGCAGCGGGTGCAGATTGGGATACGGATGCAGCATCGCCCTCCAACTTCAGCCCCTTGGGCAGCGGAAAGGCCATCGGCTCGCGCACGCCGTCCATATTGCGCACCGAGATGGCACCCAGCTCGCGGATGCGCTCGATCACGCCCTGCACCAGCACCTCGGGCGCGCTGGCGCCCGCGGTCAGCCCCACGGTGCGCACGCCCTCGAACCATTGCGGCTGCAGGCCCGATGCATCGTCCACCAGATAGGCGGGCACGCCGAGCCTGAGCGCCAGTTCGGCCAGGCGATTGCTGTTGCTGCTGGTGGGGCTGCCCACCACGATGACCAGATCGGCCGATTGGCTCAGCACCCTGACAGCGTCTTGCCGGTTTTGCGTGGCATAGCAAATATCTTGCTGCTTGGGCTCGCGAATCTGCGGAAAGCGCGCCTTGATGGCTGCGGTGATTTGCGCCGCGTCGTCCACACTCAGCGTGGTTTGCGTGACCACGGCCAGCTTTTCGGTTTGGCTGGGCTGCACGCGGGCCACGTCTGCTTCGCTTTCCACCAGGTGGATGCCCGTGCGCAGCTGGCCCATGGTGCCTTCCACCTCGGGGTGGCCCTTGTGGCCGATCATGATGAATTCGTAGCCCTCTTTGGCGAGCTTGGCCACTTCCACATGCACTTTGGTGACCAGCGGACAGGTGGCGTCGAAGATGCGAAAGCCGCGCCGCTCGGCCTCTTGCCGCAGGGCCTTGCTCACGCCGTGGGCGCTGAAGACCAGCGTGGCCCCTGCGGGCACTTCGTCCAGTTCTTCCACGAAGATCGCGCCGCGCTTGCGCAAATCGTTCACCACGTGGGTGTTGTGCACGATTTCGTGGCGCACGTAGATGGGGCGGCCGAACTTGGCCAGGGCATGCTCCACGATGTCGATGGCGCGATCCACACCTGCGCAAAAACCGCGCGGCGCAGCCAGCACCACTTCGCGCACCGGAGAGGCTGCAGCCGTGGCAGCCGCTGCATCTGCGGCAGGCAAGGCAAACTGATCGGGCAAAGAGGAGGGCGTGTGCTGCTTCATAAGATGCCGATGATCTGCACTTCAAAGGTGAGCGCCTGGCCAGCCAGCGGGTGGTTGAAATCGAGCAGCACGCGCGGCGCCTGGGCGTTGCTGGCATCGCGCGCAGCCACCAGGGCCGATACGCGCGTTTGCCCATCGGGCAGCGTGAACTGCAGCACCTCGCCCACGTAGCGTTGCTCGTCTTCCGCATCAGACTCGCCCACCTCACTGCATGGCACCCATTGCTGCTTGGTGGGGTCCACCTCGCCAAACACACTGCCTGCGGGCAGATCGAAGGTGATGTGGCTGCCTTCGGCCAAGCCAAGCAAGCGCTGCTCCAGCGCCTCGGCCAAAGTGCCATCGCCCATTTGCAAGGTGGCTGGCGCATCGGCAAAGGTGTTGACGATGTCACCCTCCGCCCCCGCCAGACGATAGTGCAAGGTCAGGAAAGAATCGGGCTGGACGGTGGCTGTGGAAGCGGTGGTCGGGTCGGCCATGATGGGTAAGCGCCGCCCGCCCAGCGGGCCAGCGGCAGAAAAAGAAAAATCAGGGGCAGCGATTCAAGCAATGGATGCCGCTCGCATGCTGCGTGCGATGTCGCTTCCGCAAGGAAGAGCGTTATCGAAATGCGTTGGCCGGTATTGTAAAAGCCGCTCAAAAAAACAAGGCGCAGCCAGGCATAAAACCTGTTTGAGGCCAATACGGCCCAGAGCACAAACCGCCACCGCGTTTGACCGTCTGCATCCATGCGGCACAATGCCTCGGCTGGCTAGGCCAGCATCATCAGGCGCACGGCCTGAAGCGCCCACGCTTTCTTCACTTCAAGCTGCCAAGCACAAGCCAACACCTGCATCATGGGACTTGACCATCTGCCCACGCACAGCCTGCCACGCGAAAAGCTGCTGGCACGCGGAGCCGCCAGCCTGAGCGATGCCGAGCTGCTCGCCATTTTGCTGCGCACGGGCACAGCCGGGCGCAATGTGCTGCTCATGGCGCAAGAGGTGCTGGATACTTGCGGCGGGCTGGCCGGCTTGCTCTCGGCCGATGCGGCGCAGCTCAAAGCCATCAAGGGCCTGGGCGGCAGCGCCAAGCGCGCCGAGCTGCTGGCCGTGATGGAACTGGCCCGCCGTGCCGTGGCCCAGCAATTGCAGCAAGGCGCTGACCTGACCAGCCCGGAACTGGCCGCGCAATACGTGCAAATGCATCTGGCGCACAAGGCGCACGAATGTTTTGCCGTGCTGTTTCTTGACACGCAGCACCGCTTGATCCACATGGAAACGCTCTTCACCGGCACCATTGACCAGGCGAGCATCTACCCACGCGAAGTGGCGCTGCGTGCCCTGCACCACCATGCAGCTGGCGTGATTCTGGCGCACAACCACCCCAGCGGCCACATCGAGCCCTCGCAAGCCGACCTGGTGCTGACGCAGCGTTTGCAACAAGCGCTGGGGTTGCTGGACATTGCCGTGCTCGACCACTTGATCGTGGCGCAAGGGCGATTCGTTTCGCTGGCCCAGCGTGGCTTGATGCCAGCAGCAGCCGCTGCGCCGCAGCGCTGATGCGCAGTATTCAATCGGCCACCAACAGCTTAGTGACCCGAGCGCCATCGCCTGATCCATTGCATGCTTGCCGCTGGAGCAAAGCGCTGTTTCAGATAACAGTCGCCCTTCAACTTTCCCCGCTGCAATCGCAACAAAAAGCCCCTTGCCATACCAGCAAGGGGCTTGGGTGGGAAGGAGCGATTGCCCTCACGCCATCACGCAGCAAAGGCAAGCTCCGTTCAGATAACTGATTACTTGGCTGCAGCAGGCTGCGCAGGTGATGTCGATGCCGCAGAAGGCACCGGCCATTGCACGCCCTGCCATTTTGCGTTGCGCGCGTAGAGGCGGCGGGCCTGCTGTGTATTGGGCGCAGGCACGTAGTTTTCGCAAGCGCCGGCCTGGGCCACCAGCCGCGCATAGCGGGATTTTTTCTCTTTCAGATCTTGCCAAGGCTCGTCCACATTTTCCCAACCGGGCGTGGGCGCGTCGAAGCGATAACGCGCATAGGTACGCCCCTGAAAGGTGTTGCAATGCACGCCCTGGTAATAAGCCGATACCGCGCCATCGCGCCCCTGCACCAAGGTGACGTAACGCACCACGCCATCCTGGCTATTGACCTGGATGCTGTTCACATCCACACCCACCGTCACTTCAGAATACACAGGCATGTCGATCTGCACCATGTGCGCCGTACTCAAGGCCGGTGCGGGCGGCACGTTGTGTTCGCGCCAGAGGACTTCGGGGTCGTCCACCGTGGCTTGCGCCTGCACAGCGCCCGCCAAAGCTGCGCCTGCCAACAAGGCCCAAGCGCAGCGCAAAGGCTTGCAGGCTGGCATTTTCATCATGCGGTGTGCGCTCATTCTTTTGACTCCTGTAAGCCATGTTCGCAGCCTGCAGCACAAGCCGAATCCGCTTGCGCCAACACGGCATCTGCCGCAGGCAAGCCAGCCATCTGTTCTGATAAGGCAGGCACCTCAAGCGACGACGACCCAAGCTGCGCCTGCTGCGGCAAGATCAGGCCCGACGCAGGCTCTTTGCCCACCGTTGCTGCGGCTTGCCGATCGCGCACTCGGTGCTGGGCGCCCGTGCGCAAGTAGCGGCTACGGCTTTCGGTGCGCGGCAGGTAGCGGGCCAGCTCGGTCAGCGCCATTTCGTACACGCCGCGTTTGAACTCGATCACCACATCCAGCGGCACCCAGTAATCGTTCCAGCGCCAGGCATCGAACTCGGGGTGGTCGGTGGCGCGCAGGTTCAGCTCCCAATCGTGGCCCAGCATTTGCAGCAGATACCAGATTTGTTTCTGACCCTTGTAGTGGCCGCGCGCTTCGCGGCGGATGAATCGGTCGGGCACTTCATAGCGCAACCAATCGCGTGTTCGGGCCACGATGCGCACGTGGTGCGGCTGCAGGCCAATTTCTTCGTGCAATTCACGGTACATGGCCTGCTCGGGCGATTCGCCACGGTCGATGCCACCTTGCGGAAACTGCCAGCTGTGCGTGCGAATCCGCTTGCCCCAGAACACTTGAT
>JAUMXD010000042.1 GCA_030529305.1 Allobrachymonas sp. | reverse complement strand
CGCGTGGACGTGAATGGCAAAACCGGCGTGCTGCGCAAAGAGGTCACGCTCAAGCTCGGCGAAGATTTGCACGAAAAATCCAAAGGCCGGGATGTTTACGCCGAAGGCTATGTGCTCAATGGAATTCGTGCGGAGGAAATCGAGTTTTCAGGTGGACGCGTGCTGCGCGTGGGTCAGCGGCAAGATGCGCTACAAGACGCAGTGCAGCGCTACCAGATGGAGCGCACCATAGCGGCGCATTTTGCCAAGCTGAAACAATTGCAGCCGAAGGGCATCAAGGTGTTGAGCCTGTTTTTCATCGACAAAGTGGCCCATTACCGCCAATACGATGCCGACGGCCAGCCGCAGCCGGGCAAATTCGCCCAGTGGTTCGAGGAAATATTCACGCAGTACGCCAGCAAATATCCGGGCTTGGTCACGCACGCGGCCAGCGAGGTACACAACGGCTATTTTTCAGGCGACAAAAAAGGCAAGGGCAGCAAGGCACAAATGGTCTGGAAAGATACCGGCGGCGATAGCGCAAAGGATAACGACACTTACGCGCTCATCATGCGCGACAAGGAGCGGCTGTTGTCGCTGGACGAGCCGCTGCAATTCATCTTCAGCCACTCGGCGCTGCGAGAAGGTTGGGACAACCCCAATGTGTTTCAGATCTGCACGCTCAACGACACGCACAGCACACTGAAAAAGCGCCAGGAAATCGGCCGTGGCCTGCGCTTGTGCGTGAATGCACAGGGTGAGCGGGTGCACGACAAAAACATCAACGTACTGACTGTGGTGGCCAATGAAAGCTACGACAGCTTTGCGCGCAAATTGCAAGCAGAGATTGAGGAAGATACAGGCCTTTCTTTCAGCAGCCGCACGAAAAATGCCCGTGCCAAGGTACGGATGCAGCGCAAGGCATTGAGCGCCGAGGAGCAGGCGCTGTTTGATGGCATTTGGCAAAAAATCAATTACCAAACGCGCTACAGCGTGAGGCTGGATACGGGCAGGTTGATTGATGAGTGTGTGAGGCTGTTGCGCGATAAGCAGCAATATCCGGCCGTGCAGCGTCCCCAGGTGCAAGCCAGCAAAGCCCAAATCGTGATGGACGCGGAAGGGGTAAGTGGCGTGATGCGCAGCATGGAACGGCAAGAGGCGCGTTTGCCTGCCGTGGTGCCGGATGTGTACTTCTACATACAGAGCCGTGTGCATATCAGCCGCGCCAGCGCGTTTGCCATTCTGGATGGCTGCGGGCGATTGGATGAGTTGTTGATTAACCCACAGGCTTTTCTGGACATGGTGGTCAGTGCCATGAAAGACACTTTGCAGGCTTTGCAGGTGGAAGGCATCGAGTACCGCGAAATCAATGGCCGCCGTTATGAAATGACTTTGTTCGAAGAGGTGGAGACTTATTTGAGCAGCATTTATCCGCAAGACAGCAGCTCGCGCACGCCGCCCCTGTGCAAAACGCTGATGCAGGCGCAGCCGCTGGATTCAGACTCTGCGGCATTCGACTGTGTATTGAGCGACAGCGATGTGGAAAGTCGCTTTGCACGCGACTGTGCACTGGATCAGAACGTGCGCTTTTTCTTCAAACTGCCCAGCCGCTTCAAGATTGATACCCCGCTGGGTACTTACAACCCGGATTGGGCACTGGTATTTGAAAATGACAAGCGGGTGTATTTCGTGGCGGAAACCAAGTCCAGCACCAGGGAAAAAGACTTGCGCCGCGATGAA
Organism: Allobrachymonas sp.; assembly: GCA_030529305.1. Next base: position 11,171 of record JAUMXD010000042.1, on the reverse strand, counting down.
CGCCTGAAAATCGAATGCGGCAAGAAGCACTTCGCCGCGCGCGGCGATGACGGGCTGGTGACGTTCAAGGCGGTTGATGCGTTGAAAAATTTGCTGCTGTGACTGGGGCTTGGTCGAGGGGAGGCCTCAATGTTGGCCTTCCCACGTATCCGCTGCCTTATAGGCGGTGCTTTGTTTGTCATTGCCCAGCAAATCATCCATCACGAAATCGCCCCAGCGGCGCATGGCCTCGAGCATGGAGCGCAGTTCTGCGCCCAGCAGAGTGAGGGCATAGACCACGCGCGGCGTGGTTTCGGAAAAGGCGGTGCGGTTGACGAGGCCATGGCGCCCGAAACGCTTGAGCCGATGCGTGAGGGTGTGGGCGCAGGTGCCGTGCCATGTGAGTGCGCCTGAAATCAGCGCCCAGCAACTGCTGGGCTTGCATCCGCGTAGTGTGCCGCAATGGTTGGCCGAAATGGCGGTTTGACGGGTGCTGGCGCAGGCGCTTGCGGCGGCGGGGCGTGCTTTTGTTTTGGGCGTCTGTGCCGTCGCTCGCAGCATAGGTGGGCAAGCATCCCAAAGCCCATGCTGCGACTGTGTTTGTGTCGCTGACAAGGGGCGTGTGCTGGGTACACTTTTGTCGTCACACGCATACGGACATCGCACGGGCGTGCAATTGCTCATGCCTAATCCGCGCCCGGCCTGCCTTCAGCAACCATCCACCGGCTCATCATGATCATCCACAGCCTGCTCGATACCGATCTGTACAAATTCACCATGATGCAGGTGGTGCTGCACCAGTTTCCCGGCGCGCAGGTGGAATACAAGTTCAAGTGCCGCAACCCCGGCGTGCAGCTGGCGCCGTATGTGGAAGAAATCCACGAGGAAATTCGCCACCTGTGTACTTTGTGCTTCAGTGATGAAGAGCTGGACTATCTGCGCGCGCTGCGCTTCATCAAGAGCGACTTCGTGGATTTTCTGGGCTTGTTCAAGCTCAACGAAAAATACGTAAGTCTGGCCCCATTGCCCAATGGCGAGATCGACATCACCATCCGCGGGCCTTGGCTGCACACCATCTTGTTCGAGATTCCGCTGCTGGCCATCGTCAACGAGGTGTACTTCCGCAACACCCAGCCGCAGCCCGACGTGGCCGAGGGCGACCGCCGCCTGCACGCCAAGATGGCGCAGCTCAAGGCGCCTGGGCTGGAGCAACTCAAGATCGCCGATTACGGCACGCGCAGGCGCTTTTCGCGCAGCTGGCATGCGGGGCTGCTGCGCCAGCTCATGGCGGGGCTGGGCACAGGCGCGGGCGGACAGCTGGCGGGCACCAGCAACGTGCTGTACGCAATGCAGCTGGGCCTCACGCCGCTGGGCACCATGGCGCACGAATACCTGCAAGCCTGCCAGGCGCTGGGCCCGCGCTTGCGCGACAGTCAAGTCTTTGGCTTTGAAATGTGGGCCAAAGAGTATCGCGGCGACCTGGGCATCGCCTTGTCTGACGTATATGGCATGGCCGCCTTTTTGCGCGACTTTGACCTTTACTTTTGCAAGCTGTTTGACGGCGCGCGCCACGACAGCGGCGACCCTTTCGATTGGGGCGAAAAAATGCTGGCGCACTACGTGCAAAACCGCGTGGATCCGCGCACAAAGACGCTGATTTTTTCCGACGGGCTGACCGTGCCGCGCACCATCGAGCTGTACCAGCGTTTTCGAGGGCGCTGCCAGTTGGCCTTCGGCATTGGCACCAACCTCACCAACGATCTGGGTTACGAGCCGCTGCAAATCGTCATCAAGATGGTGCGCTGCAACGGCCAGCCCGTGGCCAAGATTTCCGACACGCCCGGCAAAGGCATGTGCGACGATGAAAACTACCTGGCCTATCTGCGCCAGGTGTTCGAAATTGCACCGCCGCCTGCGCGCCAGCCAGGCTAGGGGCATGCCTGCTTGGGCTTTTGCCGCAATTTTTTGATGCCTTGCTGCCAGTGATGGGGCACCGCGCTGACCCATTGCTGGGTGGGGGTTTCTGCCCCTCAAAGACACTACGCAGGGTATGGATAGCGCTTGATGAGACGGTTTTTCTATTGGAGAATTCGCGAACGATTCTTATTAGAATTTACCAATGGAAACAAGGCGATGAAAAAAGCGATCTTGATCACGGCTGCCGGCTTGGTGAGTATCGGCGTGGCGGCTGAAGAATTGGCCAACCCGGATACGGTGCATGCCTTGAAAGAATTTGCTCCGCCCAAGCCGATTCCTCCTGTTGCGGCGCAAGCCCAGATGCCGGAAAACCAGTTCGATCACACCGATCGCAGCAACTACTATTTCGTGACACGGCAGATTGACCGATCCGTACAGCCGTTGAAGGCAAGCGCTGGCTTTTATGGCAAAAACTTCTATCAATCACTCACCACCCAGGCACGCGGAGCGAATTTTTATGGCCTGTTCAACATCAACCACACCAAGGCCAATGGGTACCAAGATGGTGCGGGCCAACAGGTGGACTGGGGCTACCGGCGCTTCAATCAGGCTGCCGTTCTAGGTTGGGTGCCCTCAGCCAATCAAGAGTACAAGCTCACTTTCATCCACGATCAGATTGATGATGACAAACAGCCGCACTTCCAGAACGATGCGGTCAAAACCGATCGCTACATCGGCAAACTGCATGCGCGCCTTGGCCCGGCCGATTTGAGCAATACCGTGCAGGCTGAGCTGGGCTACCGCCATATCAGGCGGCAGGCCGACAACTACAGCCTGCGCCAAGCGGCGGGGCAAAGGGTGCTTGTCGAGCTGGAGCGCGATATTTTTGATGCGTCGCTCAAATATGACAAAAGCTGGGGGGCCTTGCACAACACGGCGTCAGCGAGCTATCAGAAAGACAGGCATAACGGCGAGCGCTATTTGCATACGCCGCGGCGAGATGTGCTCACGGGCTACCGCTTTGGTGATATTCATACGGACCGCTATCGACTGGGCAACACGCTCAGCTACCGCTTCAATGAGGCGCACAAACTGGGGCTGGGCTTGAGCTACGAACACAGCAGTGCCGAGGTTCGGAAAAATCGGGCCGGCATGGCCCATCCGCAAAACCCCGCGCTGCGATTCGCCAGCCCGCAGCAGATCTGGAAGCACTATTACGGCTTTGCCTTTGATGGCAAGGTCAAGAACCGTGCATTTTCTGGCGAGTTGAAGTACGACTTCACGCCGTCCGAGCTGCAGCAATACAGCCTCAGCCTGGCGCACATCAAGCGCATGCCCGACAACACCGAGCGCTTCAACTCGTTGGCAGCGCTGGTTCACAACACACGCAATGGCGCCTTGCTGGATCAGAACCCGTCTGCCGCGGTTGTGGGCAACCCGCGACTCAAGCCTGAAGCGCACAACTTCATCAAGTTCACGGCCGATGCGAAAAACGAGGCCTACACGGGCTATCACAACTCCTTGCTGGGAAGCGGCTGGCAGGTGGGTGGCACCATGGTGTATGACCAGGTGAAGAACCTGATCATTTACGACCGTGCGCGTGGCCAGAACGGGGTGGCTTTGCGCCGCGGCGGTTTTGTCACGCGCAATGTGGATGCCGATATTTTCGTGGCCAGCGCCCACGCCCATTACAACTTCAATGCGCGCTGGGCGGCGGGCATGAAAGCCACTTACAGCTACGGGCAAAACAAGAGCGATGGCCGCGCCTTGTACCAAATGCGCCCGTTTGAGCTGAGTGCGCAGTTGGATTACAAAAATTACTTCAGCTCTGGCAGCTACAACCTGGGGGCGGCCGTTCGCCTGGCTGACAAGCAAACGCGAGGGGATTTTGAGGCTTCGAGCGGTTTAGGCATCGATCAGAAAGAAGCCGCCAAACGCTTTGCCGTGCTGGATCTGTACGCCGGGCTGAACTTCAAAGACAGATACGGCTTGCGAGCCGGGGTGAATAACCTGCTCGACAAGAAATATGCCGAATTCATCAGCGGCAACCATGTGCTGGCATTGTCGCCGCGTGTGGTGCATGCGCCTGGGCGAACGTACTGGCTGAGCCTGCATGCCGCATTTTGAGAGTGCCAAGCCTTGAATCGTGCAGACCAGTTGATGAGCGATGAGTGTGGCAAGGCAATACTGGGGGGGCAAGGTATGCGCATTCGGGCAACTTGCCAAGGGTAATCCGACATTTCAACAGGGAGAGAGATTGTGCAAAGACGTGACTTTCTGAAATCCACAACGGCGCTTGCGCTGGCGGGCGCGGCGCATGGCCGCCTGCTGGCCGCACAGAAGCAGGCTTTTACCATTTATGGCGCGCCAGCCATGCCCAGCGTGGTGATTGCCGCCGCAACCCAGCAAGGCAAGCTGGCCAAACAGGCCGATGTGTCGCTGAAAATCTGGCGCTCGCCCGATCAGCTGCGGGCAGGGGTTGCCAGTGGCGCATTCAAGGTGATGATGAGCCCAAGCAATGTGGGCGTGAACCTGCGCAACCAGGGGCAGAAAGTGGGCATGGTCAATATCCTGACCAAAGGCATTATTCAACTGGTTTGCAAAAACAAATCCATTGCCGGCCCAGAAGGGCTGATTGGCAAGCGCGTGATCATTCCCTTCAAAAACGATATGCCCGATATCGTTTTTCAGGCCTTGCTGAAAAAGCTGGGGCTGGATATTTCCAAAATCCAGGTGAGCTATGCGCCCACCCCGCCTGAAGCGGTTGGCCTGTTTCTGGGCAAGGACTTTGATGCCATGCTGGTGCCGGAACCGTTGGCCAGCGCCAGCATCCTCAAGGGCAAAAGCATGGGCGTGAATGTGCTGCGCGGTTTTGACATCACCCAGGCTTGGGGGCAGGCTTTTGGCACGAAGCCGGTGGTGCCGCTGGCGGGCCTGATTGCGGACGTGGACTTCTACAACAGCCATCGGGCAGAGTTCGAGCTGTTCCACCAGGACTTGCAAGCGGCGCTGGGCTGGGTCAATGCCAACCGCCAAAGCGCGGCGGAAATAGGCAAGAACTATCTGCCCGCCCCCGTTCCTGCCATTGCCCAAGGCATTGCTTTTTCCAACCTGACGGTGCAAAAAGGCAGCGAGCTGAAGCATGAAATCATGCAGTTCTACGAAGTTCTCATGCAGCTCAACCCCAGATTGCTGGGCGGGAAGATGCCGGACGAGTCCTTCTTCCTGATGTAAGAGGGGCATGGCCGCTTGGGGCAGCAAGCCGTTGCCGCCCAGCAGCAGTCGTGGCAGTACCCGATGCCTCGCATGCTGGGCGCGCCCGTTGTTCTGCCTGGCTGCCAGCCGCTTGGCGGCTTGTGCCAAGGCGCTTGATAACAGGCGCTGCGGCTGGGCAATACAAATCCGGGCAATGCAAGCGCCAGGATGCGGCCGCGTTTGGAAAGCGCTTGGACACAAGCCGTAGTGCTTAGTCTGCTTGGTGCGCAAATGGCTCTGCTTGCAAGCCGAAGCCTGAATGCTTCATCAGCGGCGGCCAGCTGTTTTTTTCCATGCCCGGTTCTGTTTGCCATGCGTTCATCAGCGTGCACTCAGTCGCTTGGGGGCTGAACGCGGCTTGCCAAACAACTCGCCAAACATGGTGCACAACCCATGATCAAAACCGACAAGATCCGCAAGCGGCAGGCTCGCGTGTTTTACATCCTTGACTATTTGTGGGGCGGCTTTGCCAGCCTGGCCATTGCGGCCGTTCTGTTTGCCTTGTGGGATTGGGGCAGCGCCGCGTTTGGCGAATTCATGCTGCCCGCCCCGCTGGATGTGCTGCGCCGCGCCTGGGAGCTGCTGTTGCAGGCGCAGCTCAATGGGCTGGACGTGTCTTTGTGGCGCATGGCGGTGGGCATTGGGGCGTCGCTGCTGCTGGGCACGGTTTTTGGCCTCGTTGCGGGCCGCTTTGCAACGCTCATGGCCATGCTCAAGCCGGCCATGACCATTCTGCTGGCCATGCCGCCCATCATCTGGGTGGTCATGGCCCTGTTCTGGTTCGGCTTTGGTCATCGCAGCGTGTTGTTCACCATCATTGTCATCGTTGCGCCGTTGACTTTTGCCAGTGCGGCCAAGGGCATGGCCAGCGTGAGCAAGCAAAGCGAAGAGCTGTTTGATGCCTACAAAACGGGGCTGTGGAAAAAAATCCGCTACCTCTATCTGCCGCATTTGACGGGGTACATGATTGCCAGCGTCAGCGTGGCCGTGGCCATGGGCGTGAAAGTGGTCGTCATGGCTGAGCTGCTGGGCGCCAACGACGGCATGGGTGCCAAGATTGCCGATGCGCGGGCCATGCTGGAAACATCGACCGTGATGGCCTATGTGGTGCTGGTGATTGTCTGCGTCTCCTTGTTCGAATATCTGATCACCAAGCCTTTGGAGATCTTGTTCATGCCCTGGAGGCGCTGATGCTGGTCTTGCAAAACCTGCGCTTCGACATTCTGCGCGATGTGGTGGTGCGCGATTTCAATCTGCAACTGCAAGCAGGCGAAGTGAAAACCCTGTTCGGCCCCAGCGGGTGCGGCAAAACCACGGTGCTGCGCCTGATCAGCGGCTTGGTCACACCCAAATCGGGGCAGATCAGCAATGGTTTTCGCAAAACCGGCTTTCTGTTTCAGGAAAACCGCTTGCTGGAAAACCTGAACGCCATGCAAAACATCTGCGTTTTCATGGAGCAGCCCGATACCGCAGCCGTGCTCGGCCTGGCTGAGCAGATTGGCCTGAGCTCGGGCGATTTGCACAAATATCCGTCTGAGCTCAGTGGCGGCATGGCCAAGCGCGTGGCCTTTTTGCGCCTGCTGCTGTGCGGTTGCGATCTGGCTTTGCTGGACGAGCCTTTTGTCGGGCTGGATCGCGATCTGCGCGACATCCTCGTGGCCATGCTGGTGCACAAGATCCAGCATGAAGGCCTGGCGTGCATGCTGGTGACGCACGATCGGTTCGAGGCGGCCCGGCTCAGCCATGAGATTTTTCTGCTCGAAGCCAAGGGCATGCAAGTGAAGCAGCAAATCACATTGACAGAAAAACTCTCCGAACGCAGTGCGGCTTATGAAGAAAGAATCGTGGCAGAGCGCTTTCAGGGCATTCGTTACTATGGATAAATGGCATTGCATGCGCCCCACGCATGTGTTTTTTACGGCAGCGGCGGTTTTCGGCATGGCCGGGCTTTTGGCGTTGGTGGCGGGCGCAGGCATGGCGCATGTTCATCGCGTGTTCTTTTGGGGGCTGCTGCCCGCTTGCGCGTATGCAGGCTTTTTGCTCACGGCCATGCCCATATGGACAAACGACAAGAGCCACCTGGGCGCGGCAATGGCTACCTTGGCCGCATGGATCGTGGCGGTGCTGGCGGCGGCATTTTGGCCGCTTGGCGCATCTGTTTGCATGGCAGCGTTCTGGTTGGCCTTGCTGGGGTTTTGCAGCTGGCTGGTCATCCGCAACCGCAAATCGGGGCATGCGGGCATTTTGTTCGTGCTGTTTTTGTTGTTTGCATCGCAAGCAGCGCATGCCTTTGGCGCGGGCGAACGCTTTTTGCATGCGCAGATGCACCTTCATGCGGCAGCGGCCTGCCTGATTGGTTTTCGGATCAGCCTGGTGCTGGGCTCCGAGGCGCTGAAAGACAGCTGCTTGAAAGACCCGGTATTCATCCCCAACCCCGTGTACAGGAATCTGGCGGCCAGCTGCTTTGTGCTCTATGCCGCTGCCGAGCTTTGCTTGCCGCCGCGCACGGCCGGTTTTGTGGCAGTGGGCTGCGGCTTGATGCTGCTGGCCAAGCTGCGCGAGCTGCACTACAGCGAATTGCTGCGCAAGCATTACATCCGCATCTACTACGTCGTCCAGCTGCTGGGGGCGTGCGCCTATCTCTGGCTGGGCCTGGCGCAACTTTTGGGGCACGATCCGCATGCGGCACGGCATCTGCTGGCCGTGGGCTATCTTGCGGGCATGGCGTGGCTGATCATCGTGACCGTTGGGCTGCGCCACAACGGCGTGGCGCGCATGGATTTTCCGAAGCTGACCCGTGCCGCATTCGCTTGCCTGATCGTGGCAGCCGCCCTGAGCGGCATGCAATCAAGCCTCGTGTTGGTGCCCTTGCTGCTGGTGGCTGCCGCCCTTTATCTGGTCGATTTTGTGCCGATCTTCAAGGCGGATTGGCTTCGCAGGCAATCGACGGCTGCTTGAGTTTCAGATCAGCCAACCACCGCCTGGCGGTTGGCGCACAAGCTGAAGCGGGTTGCGCAGGTGGCGAGCGGCGGCACGCACTCTCCGCTGGCCGAAGGCACAGGCAGCATCACGCCGGATACAAACACTCCAGCACCCGTGCGCCGGGCGCACCCGTCACGGTGTGCAGGTTCAGCGGCAGGCGCAGTTGTGAAATAGGCAAGAGGGGCGGGCGGTTGGTGGCGGGGGCTGGCCAGGCGCTCAATGCTTCTTGGATGGGCGCGGCCGCGTGCGGCGCTTGTCTGGGGAGGATGACAGCACGTTTTGCTCCAGCCAGCTGCGCTCGGCGGCTTGCAGGGTTTGGGCATGCCGCACCAGAATTTGCCGCACGTGTGGATCTTGCTGCGCGTTGCTGTGCAGCGACCAGCGTGCGGCTTGCTCCAGCAGCAGGCGACGTGCGTCCAGCATGGTGGGGTGCTCGATCTGCTCGGTCAGCACCTCGCGGTTGGCTACGGCGTAGTCTGCTATTTTCAAAACTGCCTGAGCATGGCCTGTGGCAAAGAAGTGCGCCCACAACAAATCCAGATGCAGCGGATGGGTGATGGCTTGCTGCAAGGGCTGGGCGGGTTGCTGGCTCAACAGTTGCTGGCGTTGTTGCGCGCTCAGGCTCAGGCTTTGCAAACATTGCTCCATGTCTGGCGTTTGCGCCATGAAGAACAGGCTTGACGCATACAGTTGGGTTTGCGCGTCGTGTTGTTGAACGGCTTGGCACCACGTCATGGTTTGGGCTGGATGCCGCTGCAAAACAGCGGCACCCCAGTAGTTGGACAAGATGGTTTGACTCGATTGCTGCTTGTACCCGGGCGAGGCCAGCAGCCTTTGCATGATGAGCAAAGCCCGCGCCGGATCGGGGCGCTTGTAATACGTTTGCATGGCCTGGCCCAAATCATGGTCAGACGGTGGCTGGGCCGCCCCAACAGGGGCAGCGGCCAGCATCAATAGCGCAGTGCATATGGACAGCACGGTTTTGTTCATCGCATGGTCTCCGTAAGGGCTGAAAAAGGCATTGAAAAACGGCTGGCTTGAATGGCTTTAGCCCTTGGGCTGATGATTGGCCTGTTCACGCCGGATACAAGCAGCCCAGCACCCGTGCGCCGGGTGCGCCAGTCACGGCGTGCAGGTTCAGCGGCAGGCGCAGCAGGGTGTGCAGGCCCAGCCAGGCAAAGGCGGCGGCTTCCATGGCTTGCGGGTCGATGCCGCGCTGCTCGGATGAAGCGATCGCCACACCGGGCAGCGCCTGGCCTAACGTGTGCATGAGCTGCGTGTTGCGCACCCCACCGCCGCAAGCCAGCAGTTGGCGCACGCCGGGCGCATGGCGTTGGATGTGTTGCGCAGCGGCTTGCACGGTAAACGCCAGCAGGGTGGCCTGCACATCCACCGCTGCCAGCTCCGGCCAAGGCTGCAGTTGCTGCTGCAGCCAGGCGGCGTTGAAATGATCGCGCCCGGTGCTTTTGGGCGGGGGCTGCTGGATGTAATCGTCGGCCAGCATCTGGTGCAACAAGCCCGTGTGCACTTGGCCTTGCGCGGCCCATTGGCCGCCTGCATCGTAGGGTTGGCCGGTGTGCTGGGCGCACCACAAATCCAGCAGCACATTGCCCGGGCCACAGTCGAAACCCATCACGGCCTGGCCGGGTAGCAGCAGGCTGATATTGGCCATGCCGCCGATATTGAGCACGGCCAGTCCGTCGGCAGCCTCTTGGCCGGAAGTTACTTGCCCTGCATCGCCCCACAGCGCGGCGTGAAAGGCGGGCACCAGCGGCGCGCCTTGCCCACCGGCGGCCACATCGCGGCTGCGAAAGTCGCAAGCCACGGCGATGCCGCTGCGCTCGGCCAGCAAGGCACCGTTGAGCAGTTGCAGGGTGTAGCCGCTGCCATCAAACAGTTGCGGGCGGTGGCGCACGGTTTGGCCGTGTGCGCCAATCACGGCGATCTGTTGTGGTCTGAGCCGGGCGTGTGCGCACAACTCAGCGGCCACATCGGCATACAACTGGGTGAGGGCGTTGGCGGCCAGGGCGGCGCGGTGCAACTCGTTCTCGCCCGGGGTGTTGAGGGCCAGCAGCTCGGCCCGCAAATCGGTTGGCAAGGGTTGGCTGGCAAAACCCAGTTGGTGCAGGGTGGTGGGGTGTGCCGTGTTGTCCTTAGATGATGTGGGCGTGATGGCGAGCAGGCAGCCATCCACGGCGTCGAGCGAAGTGCCCGACATCAGGCCGATGCAATAAAACGGCTGGGGAGAAGTGTGTGGAGTGGCGGGTTGGCTCATGGGGGCTGAGAAAGGATGGGCGTGGCAGGTGAGCCGCCGCTTATGCGTTTGCATGGGCAACTGCATGCAAACTGGCGTTGTGCGGCGTGTTGGGTGCCGATTGTGCCGCGTTCGGCACCAAGCGCGGGCGCGTTGCTGATGCGTTTGCATCGTGACTGTGCGGCGTTGTGCCCAATCACCCCATAAAGAGTCGAAACGGCCACAAGACATGCAGTGCGCCACTAAAATCAAGCGTTTCTCGGCCCTAGCCCCATCGTGGGCGCGCTTCACGGGCCTGTTGCCCAGCCTGCTTGCCTGTTTTCTTATCGAGCCTTTTTGTTCCGGCTCTGACGAATTGACATTGCCATGACTACAGATTCCGCTTCTTCTACCCATCTACCTGCTGCCAGCCAGGCCAGCGAAGCTGTGCAGCACGCCCTGGCCGTAACCCTGCGCGGCTGCGATGAACTGCTGCCGCAAGAAGATTGGCTGCAAAAACTCATCAAGGCCGAGGCCACGGGCCAGCCGCTGCGCATCAAGCTGGGGCTGGATCCTACCGCGCCCGACATCCATCTGGGCCACACCGTGGTGCTGAACAAGATGCGCCAGTTGCAAGACTTGGGCCACCAGGTCATCTTCTTGATTGGCGATTTCACCGGCCTGATTGGCGACCCCAGCGGGCGCAACACCACACGCCCGCCGCTCACGGCCGAGCAGGTCAAGGCCAACGCCGAAACCTATTACAAGCAGGCCAGCCTGGTGCTGGATCCCGCCCGCACCGAGA
>JAUMXD010000041.1 GCA_030529305.1 Allobrachymonas sp. | reverse complement strand
ATGTGTTGGGCGATGTGGCCTACCTGCGCCGCAGCTGGCACCCCAGCACCTGCCCACCAAACCTGAGCCTGGACGACGATGTGCAATGGCTGGGCTTGAAAATCGAACGCTACCTTCCCATCAGCGATAGTCGGGCAGAAGTTGTTTTTGTGGCGCGCTACCGCAGCCAGGGCCGCGCCCACCGCTTGCACGAACACAGCCGTTTTGTGCGCGAGCAGGGGCGTTGGTTATATCTGGATGCAATTGAATAAAAAACCAAATAGCTGATTCGATGGGCTGACGATAAAAAAGGAATTGCTATGGAATTTGCCTTGGGATGGGTCTTATTTTCCATTTTGATGACTTTTGTCATGTTTTCTGGATACCTGTTTGTTTTAACTTTGTATCCTGTATCTTCTTTTTCAGTCAGTTTGTTAGTGTTTTTGCTTTTTTCATGGAGTTACTCCTCTAGCAAAGATAAAAAGAAATGGGTCAGGCGTCACTTTGGTTTGTTTACTGCATTCTGTGGATTGTTCGTCTTGTATTGTTTTGCCTATTTTTGTTTTTAAATAGATATTTCTCCATTCACAACAATTGATTTTCAAATTTTATGCAAGCCGTTTTGTTCGATTGCGATGGCGTTTTGGTCGATAGCGAGCCGCTCACCATGCAGGTGCTGCGTGATTTGCTGGCCGCGCGCGGGTGGGAGATGACGCTCACTGAATGCATGCGCATTTTCGTAGGCAAGGCCACGCGCGATGAGGCGGCCTTGATCGAAGCCCGCACCGGCCAGCCATTCACGCAAGAGTGGCTGGAATACTTCTGGGCCGAGCGCGACAAAGCCCTGCGCCAGCATCTGCAAAGCGTGCCGGGCGCGGCCGAGGCAGTAACCCATGCCCACGCCATGGCGAATGGGCGCATTGCCTGTGTATCGGGCGCGGATCGTGCCAAAGTCAGCTTGCAGCTGCAAAAAACCGGTTTGCTGCCCTGGTTCGAAGGACGCATTTTCAGTGGGCACGAAATGCCACGCAACAAACCCGCGCCCGATGTGTACCAAGCCGCCATGCGGGCCTTGCAGGTGCCGCCCGCCCATTGCCTGGTGATTGAAGATACGCCTACCGGCGTGCGTGCGGCTGTGGCAGCTGGCGCGCAAGTGATTGGCCTGTGCCTGCCTGCCAACCCGGTGGTGACGGCGGCTGATTTGTTGCAGGCCGGTGCCAAGCGCACCATCAGCAGCATGTACGAAATGCTACCGATCATCACGGCTTTTGTGGCTGCTTTTCAAAACGGGCAGCGGGTACAGGCCGAGCAGCTAACGCCACAAGCCAGCCTTTAAAGAGCTAGCTCATTTCACACATCGGCACAGCAAAGCCTGTTTCAGTGATACCCCATGCTGGGGCAGTGGAAAAGCGCCACTTATTGGGGCTGAAGCCGCATCAATTGCAGTGAAAAGGCGAGAGCACTGGTGCAGTACACAGGGCAGGGTGTTGCGCCTGTGTTTGATGAAGCGCTTTGCTGGGCGCTGCCAAAACGAAAACAAAGGCTCAAGGCAGAGTCTGCAGAGGTAGCCTGAATGGATAAAAAGCTTGGCAATCAAAGCCAATAGCGCCAGTTTCTCAGCGATCCAAGAGGGGCTGAAAAGTGCTTAAAACCGAAGCGCTTGAAGGCAGTTTGGACCGTTTTTGTTTGTAGTCCTTTGCAGGTTGAGCGCAACTGGTAATTGGCAATTGCAACGCTGTGCCAGAACGGGTTTCACCGCATCAAGCATTGATTTCCAGCTCTTTCAACTGCTCGGCCTCTCGCGCGTGGCGCAGGGCTTGCAGCACCTCGCCCAGGTCGCCTTCCATCACCTGGCACAGCTTGTACAGCGTGAGGTTGATGCGGTGATCGGTCAGCCGCCCTTGCGGAAAGTTGTAGGTGCGAATGCGGTCGCTGCGGTCGCCGCTGCCGATCAGGCCTTTGCGTGTGGCGGCCTCTTTGGCGGCGCGTTCGCTGCGTTCTTTTTCTTGAATGCGCGCTTGCAGCACTTGCAGGGCTTTGGCCTTGTTGCTGTGCTGGCTGCGGCCATCCTGGCATTCGGCCACGATGCCTGTGGGCAAGTGCACCACGCGCACGGCGCTATCGGTTTTATTGATGTGTTGGCCGCCCGCACCGCTGGCGCGAAAGGTGTCGATGCGCAAATCCGCCGGGTTGAGCGTAATGGCCTGTGCGGGGTCGGGTTCGGGCATCACGGCCACGGTGCAAGCACTCGTGTGCACGCGGCCTTGCGATTCGGTCACGGGCACGCGCTGCACGCGGTGCCCGCCCGATTCGAACATGAGCGTGCCGTACACGCCCGTGTGGGTGTCGGCGCTGTCGGCCCCTTCCATGCGCAGCACGATTTCCTTGTAGCCGCCCAGCTCGGCCGGGCTGGCGCTCATGGTTTCCACGCGCCAGCCTTGCGCTTCAGCGTAGCGGGTGTACATGCGCGCCAGGTCGCCCGCAAAGAGGGCCGATTCATCGCCGCCCGTGCCCGCTCGAATCTCTACATAGGCCGGGCGTGCGGCATCGGGGTCTTTGGGCAGCAGCAGGCGCTGCAATTCGTCTTCGAGCTTGGCAAGTTCGGTCTCCCCACTGCTGATTTCTTCCTGCGCCAGCTCGGCCATGTCGGGGTCGGCCAGCATTTCGCGCGCATCGGCCAGATGGCTTTCCAGCTGCTGATAACGCTGCCAGCGCCCGGCGATTTGCGTCACCTCATTGTGCTCGCGCGACAGGGCCAGGAACTTGTCCATGTCCTGCATGATGTCTTCGCGGCTGAGCAAAAAGTCCAACTCGCCCAGGCGCTCGGCATAGCGGGCGAGTTGGGTGCGGAGAAAGGGCTTCACAGTGGCAAAATCAATTCAAATTATTGAAATATCGGCGGTTTATTTTTGGCGCTTTCATTCGGGGTAGCCGTATTCGTTGGCACCGTCATCGCCTTCTTTGATGTACCAATAAAGCAAAACAAAAGCACCGATACCTGTAAGGGCGATCAATAACCACCAGCCGCTGCGGCCTGTGTCGTGCAGGCGTCGTGTAGAAACAGCAAGGTTTGGCAAAGCGAGTGCCAAACTGATGATGTCACCTATTTTTGCAACGAGCGATTCAGCATCCCCTGTTGCAAAAAGATGAAGCATGAATGGAAGGCTAACCAGAAAATAAAAAAGAGCAAAGTACCAATACTCCGCCCGGCTGGCACGGCCAGAAAAATCAAAATATTTCTTGAAGCAGCGTTGAACAGCCTTTTTAAAGGTCATTTCTTCACGTGCAGGCAGTTCTTCTTCGTAGTCTTCTTCTTCATCAGGCCAGGCTGATGCTTTCGGCGCAGGCGGTGGGGTAAAGCCGCCAAACTGCTGATCAGACTGTTGCGACGGCATGGGAGGTATAGGCATACCACTTGCACCAATTGATGATGTAGAAGCGGGCAGGGGCGGTACAGCAGGCGGGTTAGCGGGCAGTTTTTGCCACAGGCCTTTGATGCGGCTGGCAGGTACCCAGTTAGGCATGCCCTCTTTCCAGACCAAGGTATCGGGAAAGAGTTTGCCCTGAGGCACCAGGTCGATCAGCTCAGAGCCTGAGCAGGGGCCGATTTTTTCTTGCCCTACGGCATACCACCAGGTTTTTCTTGTGCTTGTCATTGGGTTTTTCTCCCAGATTGTTGAATCAGTGAGCCAGCGATTGGCAAATGTCAGATAACAGCAAAAAGCATGCCTGTTTGAAAAAGAGGAACAAGCAAATTCAACGTGAATGTAGCTAAGCGAGCAAAACGAAGAGCGATTAAAACGATTCAGGCACTTGCAGACGATCTTTTTACGGCGTATGGCAAAGATTGAGGCAAGGGCTGTGCAGTCAAGATCGAGCAGACAAACGCTATTCAAGCAGCGAAGCCAACCAACTGATTGCCTCGTTGCGGGCGATGCTCTGCCATTTGCATGAGCAAATGGCGCATCTGTTAAATGATTGACCTCTACTGCTTTTCCCACGCTGCACAGTTGGGATCATCCGCAGGCGCTAAAACGGCTCTGGCCGTTTGCAGGCTGATTGTGATGCAACAAAGGGTAAATTTATGGGCGATTGTGCAAAAAAAGCCTTTGCATCAAGTCGGCTGTTGGTAATTGGCTATCCGCCTCGGGGTGGTGCAGCTCGCGCAGGGCGCCGTGCAGCATTTTGTTGTTGAGGCGGCGGCTTAAGCTTTCGAGCACCGCTTCGGCCGATTCGCCGCGAGCCAATTGTTTGCGAGCGCGCGCCAGTTCTTGCGCACGCCAGTGCTCGGCCTGCTGGCGCACCTGGCAGATCAGCGGCACCAGGCCCGAGCTGGGATCGCGCTGTTGCAGCCAATGCATGAAGCGCTGCACGCCGTTGTCGATGATGGCTTCGGCCTGGGCCACGGCAGCTTGGCGGCTGGCCTGGCCGGTTTGTACCAAGGCGGCCAAGTCATCCACGGTGTAGAGGTGAATGCCGGGCAGGTCTTTTACTTCAGGCTCGATGTCGCGCGGTACGGCCATGTCCACCAACAGCATGGGGCCTTGGCCGCTTTGGTGGCGCGTGTGCACGGCGCGCTCTACCGCGCCCAGGCCGATCAGGGGCAGGGTGCTGGCGGTGCAACTTACTACCACGTCGAATTCGTGCAGGCGCTGGGGCAACTCGGCCAGCATCATGCTGTGGCCGTTTACACGTGCAGCAAGGGCTGCACTGCGTTCGCTGCGGCGGTTGGCAATGGTGATTTGGCGGGGCGATTGGGCGGCAAAGTGCGTACAGGCCAGCGCAATCATTTCGCCCGCGCCCACAAACAAGATACGTGCTTGGCGCAAATCGCCCAGGTGCTGCGCAGCCAGCTTGACGACGGCCGCGGCCATGCTGATGCTGTGGCTGCCAATGGCGGTGCTGCTGCGCACCTCTTTGGCAATGGCAAAGCTGCGTTGAAACAATTGGTTGAGCGTGCGCCCCAGGCTGCCTGCGTTTTGGGCGGTGCGCACGGCGGTTTTCATCTGGCCCAGTATTTGCGGCTCGCCCAGCACCATGGAATCCAGCCCGCTGGCTACGCGAAAGGCGTGGCGGGCGCTCTCGTCTGCCTGCCAGGTGTAGGTGTGATCGTGCAGGGTGCTGGTGGGCACGCGCCCTTTTTGCGCCAGCCAGTGCAGGGTGCTGTGGATGGCGCTGGGCTCACCCGCGCAATAGATTTCGGTGCGGTTGCAGGTGGAGATGATGGCCGCCTCGGCAAGAGGCCAACCCTGCTGCGTTTGCTGTTGGCGCAACTCGTGCAGGGCGGTTTCGATTTGTTCGGGCACAAATGCAAAGCGGCTCCGCAAATCCAGCGGAGCCGTTCGGTGATTCAAGCCCAATGTCCAAACTGCCATGGCCCGCAATTATAGAATCGGCCCATTTTTGCGCCGGGCTGCTGGGCAGTATCTGGGCGCTGCATGGGGCTTTGGCTGCGGCCTGCAACCCGCAAAAACAAAAAACGATATGTGGTTTTTAACGCTAATCAATCACCTGCTCAATTTCGTGGCCCCTGCAGCCTGGCTGGCCACGGGTTTGCTGGCCTTGCATTGGCTGGGCAGCAGACGCGTGCAAGTAGCCGTGCGCTGGAAGCGCCATTGGCTTTATCTGTTTAGTGCTGGCGTAGCAGTGTTGTTGGCGGGGCTTGTCGTCTTTGGGCGTGACGGCAAGATGATGACCTATGTGGCGCTGGTGGTGGTAATGGGCGTGGTGCAAGCAGGCTTGGCCCGCGCCACCATGCGCCGGGCAGCAGCTGAATCGGAAGCCAGTGCCGCGCTAAAAAATTGAGCCAGTGCAGAAGCTGGCTCGTAGATGGGCGAATGAATGGGCTACGGATGAACCTGTAACCCATCAAAAATAAAAAACAAATTGGCTTTTACTGAATGCGCGCTTTTTTCTCCAGCTCGCTCAGGTATTTTTCAAATTCCGCAGCTTGCCCGCTTTGCATTTGCTGCTTGATTTGTTCTTTCACCATTTCAAAGGCTGGGGGCTGCGGTTTGCGGCTGTCTTCCAGGCGGATGATGTGATAACCGAACTGGGTTTTAACTGGCGCGGATGTGGTTTGGCCTTTTTTGAGCTTTTTCAGCGCATTGGCAAAGGCGGGCACATAAGCCTCAGCCTGCGACCAACCCAACTCACCACCCTGTTTACCCGAGCCGGGGTCAATCGAATGTTTGCGTGCCAGCGCTTCGAACGATTTACCCGCGGCCAGTTCGGCTTGCAGTTTGCGGGCTTCCTCAGCGGTTTTAACGAGGATGTGGCGGGCGTTGTATTCCAGGCCGCCTTGGGCTGAGTCTGGCAGGCTGGCCAGCACGCGATCGTATTGCGCCTTGGCAGCAGCATCGCTGATGGGGTGGTCTTTCTTGTATTGCTCAAACAGCATATTGCCCAGAATGGCACCACGGGCGCTGGCCATTTTGTCGGCATATTCGGGCGTGAGGTGCAGTTTGCGGCTTTCGGCCTGCTGCACGATCACAGCCTCTTTGATCAAGTGGGCGCGGATTTGCCCTTCCAGATCGGGTGGCAGAGCTTGCTGGCTGCGGGTGGCGTCTGCCTGAAACTGGGCCAGAGCGGCATCCAGCCGCGCTTTGGGAATGGGTTTGCCATTGACGACGGCCACGTTCTGCGCGAAGGCTGTGGTGGCGCAAACAGCGCAGCCCAGCAGCAGGGCTGATGCGCAGAACTGGCGAAGCGATGGGGTGAAAGGATTTTTCATGTTTTTAGTGAAATATGGCTGTTAGTCAATTGATTTAATTGGATAAATTTCGATTTAATAAAGAGTTGAATGGGTTGTGACAGATTCAGCTTTTGATGATTTCAATGGCCAAGGCGTGTATGCCCTGATCCTGCTCAATAAAAGGGCGAAGCGCATCATACACAAGGCGGTGGCACACCACACGCGGCTGCTCGGCAAAGGCCGGGGCGGCAATACGCACACGGAAATGCGTGCCATAACCCAAACCATTGGCCCCGGCGTGGCCGATGTGCTGCCTGCTTTCGTCAACCACCTGCAAGGAGGAAGGCTGCAGGACGGCTTGCAAAGCGGCTTCTAACTGGGCAGCGGTAGGAATGTGGGCTGAATGCATAAAAGATCAATGAATATCTAAAAGGCAAATATTTTTAGGATATTTGACGGAAGGATTTAATTGATGGAAGTTTCGTCTTTTAAATGGCGGGCAATATAAACGCCTTGCCCAACCAGAAAAGCAAGCGGAAACACATAGCCCCAGAGTTTGAAGCTGATCCATTGATCGGTGGTAAAAAACATCACCATCACTGCATTGATGCCCGCCATGAACAAGCAATAGGCTACCCAGGCAATGGTGAGCCGGTGCCACACACCCGTGGGCAATTTGAGTTGCGCGCCCAGCAGAATATGCAGCAGGTTTTTTTTCAAGCCCCACAAGGCCACAGCTAGCGTCAGTGCCATGGCTACATACAGCACAGTGGGCTTCCATTTGATGAAGCGTTCATCACGCAGCAGCAAGGTCATGGTGCCAAACAGCACAATCAATACCAGCGTGACCTTGTGCATGATGGCGAGCTTGCGATCCAGCGCATAAATCACCGCCATTTGCAATACGGTGGCAGCCATCAACACACCGGTTGCAAAATAAATGCCTTTGAGCTTATAGGCCAGAAAAAAAAGTACCAGCGGCACAAATTCAAGCAGTTGTTTCATGGTTCAAATTGAAAAAATAAAATGATGTTGCCACAATAATACTAATACAGCGTTTTATTTGGAAAATATTTTTGCAATCATTGTTTGATTTACGTCGATTGCTTCATGATCTGTGTTTGTCTTTGATGAGTATATTTTCATTGCTGTCTATTTGTTTTGTGGGTAGGTCATCAAGCGCGCTCAACGGGCAGGCCGGGGGTGTTGCTCCAGGCGCTCCAGCTGCCCGCATACAAGGCCGGGCGCGGGTAGCCCGCCAGTTCCAGCGCCAGCAGGGTAGCAATGGCGCTGACGCCGCTGCCGCAGTACACCACGGCTTTTGGTGCACCGTTTGCAGTGGCGCCAAGTGTGGTTTGTTGGGCATGAGGCGATGTGGCATCACCTGACGCTGTTTGGGCGCTTTGTTGACTAGGGACAAATCCAGCGGGCAGCAGGGCGGCGAGCTCTGCTTTCAAAACGGTGGCGGGTTTGAAGCGGCCATCGGCCTGCAAATTGTCGGTAAACGGGCGATTGACGGCTCCGGGAATATGCCCAGCGATGGGATCTAGCGGCTCGACTTCGCCACGGTAGCGCGCCGCGCCACGTGCGTCGAATAAGAGCAGGCTGCCATCGCTCAGGCTGCGGTGCACGGTGGCCGTATCCACCAGTTCGGCCAAAGGCGCTTGCACGGCAAAGTCGCCGGGTGTGCTTGGATCGGTGACATCGGCACCACTTGCTGTGGCATAGCCTGCCGCTTGCCAAGCTTGCAAGCCGCCGTCGAGTATGGCGACCGCCTCGTGCCCCAGCCATTTCAGTATCCACCACAGGCGGCCGCAGAAGTTGCAACCGTTGCGGTCGTAAACCACGGCCTGCATATTGCGGCTAAAGCCCCACTGGCGCAGGGTGGCGGCAAAGTCTTCTGGCAAGGGCAAAGGGTGCCGGCCTTGGCTGGCCGCACGTTGGGGGTGGTGACTACTCAAGTGATCGTGCAGATCGGCATGGCGTGCGCCGGGAATGTGCGCTTGCGCGAATTGCTGCTGCCCGGTAGTGGGGGCGGCCAGGTTGTAGCTGCAATCAAAAACCATCACAGGCTGGCTGCTTTGCTGCAAGGCGTGCAACTGCGCGGCAGAAATCAGGGTGCGGTACGACATGGTTCAGAAGATGAAGAAGGCGATGGAACTTGCACGGGCTTGATGCCCTTGGGCCGCCAGGCGGTGGCGGCAATGCCGGCCACGATGATGAGGGCCATGCCCAGCCAGCCCGTCCACGCCAAATGCTCGTGAAACAGAAAAACGCCAAACAGCGAAGAAAACGCCAGTCCCAGATATTGCAGACTGGCCACTACCAAGGCAGCACCGCGTGTGTAAGCCCGCGTGAGGCACCATTGCCCCAGCGAAGCAAACAGCCCCACGGCAGGCAGCAGCCAAACGGTGCGCGCCTCGGGCCAGGTAAAGCCACTGTGCAGCGCCAAAGTGCCCACCAGGCCAAGCAAGGTCGTGCCGATGGAAACGTAAAACACCGTGCGCTGTTCGGGCTCGCCCGCCTGGCCGAGCGACTGCACCTGCATATAGGCCAAGGCGGCCAACAATCCCGCCAACAGGGCGAGTAGAGCAGGCACCACAGGCAGCCGCATGGGTTGCGCGCCAGCGAATGAAGGGTTGAGCAACATCACCACGCCCGCAAAACCCAGCAGCACCGCGCCCATCAGCTTGGGGTAGAGCAAACAGCGGCTGTGCCACCAGCCCAGGCCGATCAGGATCACACCCATCCAAACACTGCTCATGTGGTTGAGCATCATGGCCACAGTAAAAGGCAAATGGGCAATGCCGTAAAACCACAGCGCCATGGCCGTAACACCCAGAAAGCTGCGCTTGATGTGCAGACCCAACACAGGTGTGGCCAAAGGCACGCGCTGCACCCGCATCAAGACAGAAAAAATGAGGATGCCCGTGAGGCCGCGATAGAACAGGATCTCCATCGTGCCGTAATGCGGCGAGGCCAGCTTGATGCATACGCCCATGATGGAAAAAAACAGCGCACCCAGCGCCATCCAAAGAGCTTGCATAAAAAGGGAGTGAAGTGGTCTAGCCCTGTGCTTGCGGTTCTCAGGGCTGAAAACGGCTGATTGTAAGGCAACTCTGCAAGAGTGCGTAATAATTGTTTAATTTTGCTGTGGGTTTGTGTTTTCGTTTTTATTTTCACTTATTAAAATGAAGCAATCGGAGATTTTATGGCTGCTTCAATTAAGAGGGGTTTTGCATGGCTAAAGAAATCGAGCGCAAATTTCTGGTTAAAGGCACAACTTGGAAAGAAAACGCCGAAGGTGTGCTCTACCGGCAAGGGTATTTGAACAGCGTCAAAGAACGGGTGGTGCGGGTACGCACCATTGCTGATAAAGCCTTTATCACCATCAAAGGCATCACCGCAGGCGTATCGCGGCTGGAGTTTGAATACGAAATTCCGTTTGCTGATGCCAAGCAAATGCTCGATGAATTGGTGGAAAAACCCATCATCGAAAAAAGGCGCTACAAAATCAAGCAAGGCAGCTTGGTGTGGGAAATTGACGAATTTCTGGGCGATAACCAAGGCCTGGTTGTAGCCGAAGTTGAGCTAAAAGATGAACAACAGGCGCTGGATTTGCCGAGCTGGGTTGGAGAAGAAGTTTCGTCTGATCCGCGTTACTTCAACAACAACTTGGTGGCACATCCCTACACAACATGGAGCAAGCAATGAGTTCTGTCGAATCTGCAATGGCCAAAAACAAGGAAATGACGCAGGCTGAGGCGCAAGCCATTAAACCGCGGGCTGAATTCAGGGTGTTTGGGCAGGGCATTATTGCCAAGCTGGAAAAAACCATTTGGTCGGCCAAGGCCAGCCTGTATGCCATTCGTGACATGCCTGTTGAAACCTACTTCGTTTCCAGCAAAACCAACGAAGCCAATATCAAAGTGCGTGATCAATTACTGGACATCAAGCTCAAAACCGGCGAAACGACCGAAGGGTTTGAAATTTTTCAACCCAACGGCAAGTTTTCTTTTCCCTTGAAAGCGCAAGACTTTGAACAGATCATGGCGCAACTGCGTGTGGATGTGCCGTGCAATCAAACAGAATGCAGTTTTTCTGATTTTTTGACAATGGTGAAAAATCACCCTGATTTGTGTGCGGCAGAAGTTTCGAAAAAGCGCTATGGTTTTTCGGTGGATGGTGTGATTTGCGAATACGCCGAAGTATGGATCAATGGCGCAAAAATCGAAACGGCTTGTTGCGAAAGCGAAGATTACGCCAAAATTCAATCGGTGGTGGAAGCGCTTGGCTTGTCTGGCATGAAAAACACCAGCTATATCCGTGCAATCAAGCAGGTCGTGGGCATGTGAATGCATCACACAGGTTTGAAAAGAAGGCTTGATAGAAAAACAATACTTTTTTGAGAGGTGGTTGATGGATCAGAAAAATACACTGGGCTTTGACCCGCTGGACATGAACAACTACTCTTTGGAGAAATTCAAAGAGATCAAGTCCGGCCGATTCATGCATTACATGAAGCTGCTGGGCGTGCCACTGGCGGTGTTTTTGTTCGTTTTTTACCATTTTCAGTGGTGCGGAACCATTGAGATGTTCGAGGCGCAGACCAAAGTGCCGCCAGCCGCCTGCTACAGCGCGCTGGGCATTTTTCTGGCATCGTTGGTGTTGTGGGTGACCGAGGCCATTCCCAATTACCTCACCTCTTTGATCGTGATCGTCGCGGTCATTCTCACCAAAATCATGAAAATGCGGCCCGCTTTTGCCATGCTGGGCGAGCCGGTCATGATTTTGAATATCGCCAGTTTCATTCTGGCCAGTGCCTTGGTAACTACAGGCTTGGCCAAGCGCATTTCGCTGATGCTGGTATTGCGCACCAAAAACCACCTCACCATGCTGTTTTTGTGCTTTGTGGCCTTGAACTTGCTGTTTGGTGCTTTCATCAGCGCCACATCGGCCAAAACGGCATTGCTTTTGCCCTTGTTCATGGTGATTTCGGCCATTTACGGTGCAACCGGCGGCGCGAATCGCAACAACGTAGGGCGCAATATGGTGTTGCTGAATTTGCTGGCCAATAATGTGTCGGCCAGTGCGTTTTTAACGGGGTCGGCTGCCAACCTGCTGTCGGTTGCCATGCTTGAAAAAGCCGGTGCTCTGGTGACGTATCAGGACTGGTTCATCGCCTTGTTTCCGCTGGCGGTGATTCAATGTCTGTTTGCCTGGTGGAGCGGCACGAAATTCATTTTCCCGATCAGCAAGGAAGATGCCACGCCCAAACTCTCGGGCGGCATGGAGCGCTTGCAGCAAGAGTACGACAAGCTGGGTGCCATTTCAGCCAATGAGATTAAAGCAGGCATCGTGTTTTTGCTGGTGCTGTTTTTCTGGGCCACATCCAAACTCACTGGCGTGCGGGCCGAAGTGGTGGCCTTGATTGGCGCCATTGTGGTGCTGATGCCTTCGTTTTCCAAACTGCCCGCCTTGGGTGTGATGAAGTGGAACGATGCCGATATCCCCTGGCACATGCTGATTTTCAGCTTCGGCGCTTATGTGTTGGGCGGCATGATGGAAAAAACGGATATCGTGGGCATGTATATCCACAAGCTGTTTGATGGCCTGGAAATCGACCCCAACGGCATGGGCAAATTGATCATATTTGCCGTTTTGAGTGCAGTGTTTGGCTTTACCACCTTGGTGAGTGAGAGCAAAACAGCGCGCACCTTGATTTTGTTCCCCATCATCATTGCCATTGCGCAGCGTTACGGCTGGGATTTGGTCGGCTTTTGCTTGCCCATGGCTTTCATGATCAATCAGGTATACGTGCTGTATTTCAACTCCAAGCCGGCCAATATCAGTTATTTGACCGACCAGTATTCCACCTGGGATTCGTTCAAATACGGCATGATTCAACTGGTGGCGATTTGGCTGATTTTGATTGCATGGACGCATTACGTCATGCCACTGATGGGGTTCAATAGCCGCCTGTGGTAGTTACCTGTTTGTAATTCGATATTCAATGCCCCTTGCCCAAACAAGGGGCATTTTTTATTCGTGCTCAGGCGTATGCACCGAATGGCCGTTGCCTGTTTTAAAAAAACAGAAAAACGGGCTTGGTTTATGCGCAACAAGCCTCTGCTGCCTGCAGGCCGCTGCGCACCGCGCCTTCCAGCGTGGCAGGGTAGGGGCCTTGCACGTAGTCGCCGCAGGCCAGCAGGCCGCTGGCAATCTGCATGGGCGGGCGTTGCAGGGCGGGGCTGCAAATGAAGGTGGCGCGCTTTTCCAAAGGCGTGCGGATGATGTGCAGCTGCGGCAGGCCCAGCTGCGTGCGCGCTTGGGTGGTGATGGCGTTTTCCAGCGCCTGGCGATCGTCCGTGCAGTGGCTGGCCACAAAGCTGAGC
>JAUMXD010000040.1 GCA_030529305.1 Allobrachymonas sp. | reverse complement strand
GCGGGCAAATCTGCGCGATGAAGCGGCCATCACTCGTGCCGCCGCTGGTGGAAAGCTCGGTTTGCAGGCCCGTAACTTCGGCAATGGCCTGGCGCGCGGCATCCACCAAAGCGCCCGGCTCGGTCAAGAATGGCAGGCCGCTCAAAGTCCATTGCAGGTCGTAATCCAGCCCGTGGCGCTGCAGCACGGCTTCGAGCTGTTGCTGCAAACTTTCGGGCGTTGAAGCGGTAGAAAAACGGAAGTTGAAATCAACCGTGACCGTGCCCGGTATGACGTTGCTTGCGCCCGTGCCGCCGTGGATGTTGCTGACCTGCCAGCTCGTGGGCGGAAAGTGCGCATTGCCCGCATCCCACTGCGTGGCGGCCAGCTCGACCAGCGCAGGGGCCAGCAGGTGGATGGGGTTTTTGGCCAGATGCGGGTAGGCGATGTGGCCCTGCACGCCCTTGACGGTGAGTTTGCCGCTCAGGCTGCCGCGGCGGCCGTTCTTGATCATGTCGCCCGTGCGTTGCACGGACGTGGGTTCGCCCACCACGCAGTGATCCAGCCGCACGCCGCGCTCGCGCAGCGCCTGGCATACGGCCACGGTGCCGTCGTTGGCCGGGCCTTCTTCGTCGCTGGTGATCAAAAAGCCGATGTTCAGCGGCGTGTGCGGGTGGGCCGCCACATAGCTTTGCGCAGCCACGATCATGGCCGCCAGCGGGCCTTTCATGTCGCTGGCGCCGCGGCCATACAGCACGCCATCGCGCACCGTGGGCTCGAACGGGGGCGAGGCCCATTGCTCGGCCGGGCCGGGCGGCACCACGTCCACATGGCCGGCAAACACCACAGTGGACCCCTGCTCGCCCCGGCTGCCGGGGCGCAAGGCCCAGAGATTGCGCACGAAAAAGTCGGCCGGCCCGCGATCAATGCGCTCGCAAACAAAGCCGTGCGGTGCCAGCTCTGCGGCGATCACATCCAGACAACCGCCATCTGCGGGCGTGACGGACTCACAAGCAATCAATTGCCGGGCCAGTTGCAAAGCGGCATCCGGCAAGGCACGCAAATCAGACAGATCGGATGAAACGGGAGTTGACATAGGAAATCGGGCTATTCAATGCGAATAGCAAATAAAAATGACGAACGAACTGGCTTGATATCAACCAAGCGGCCCACGCACAAACCTGCCTAAAGCCGAAAAGCGCTGACACGCAGCAAGCAGCGGCTTTGCAAACTGACGATGCCGCTGAAGGGCTAACGAGCGGCTTGCTGGCTTCGTTCTAGATACCACGGGCCTGCATGGATGATGCCACTTATCCGCAGCAAGGGCGGACACAAGGACTATCACTGCCTCGCCTTGGCCCAAGCGGGTTGTTGGAGCGTTGAATCAGCTCACGCGCGCTCGGTACAGGCAAGCCACCCAGTGGCTAGGCACTTAAAACAAGCCGCTGCTTCGGTACAGACTCAGTCGTCATCGCCCATATCCAGCGTGATTTCAGAGAACTGCGGCTCGGTGCTGTCGTCTTGCACATCGGCCACGCTGTTGTTGGCACCGTCGGCCGAAGTGTTTTGCAGGCGCCACATCAGGTTGG
Source organism: Allobrachymonas sp. (assembly GCA_030529305.1). Next base: position 11,858 of record JAUMXD010000040.1, on the reverse strand, counting down.
TGGGCGAATCGGCATGCATCAAGCCCTCTTCACGCGACACCACTTCCGACTGGATCAGGCGGGCAATGTCTTCTTCAAAGGTTTGCGAGCCTTCGCTCATCGACTTGCTCATGGCATCTTTCACACCCAGGATGTCGCCTTTTTCGATCAGTTCCGACACCAGCTTGCTGTTGAGCAGAATCTCGCAGGCGGGCACGCGTTTGCCATCGACCGTGCGCAGCAAGCGCTGCGAAACGATGGCCGCCAGACCCGATGCCAAGTCACCCAGCAAGGTTTCGCGCACCTCTTCAGGGTAGAAGGTGAGGATACGGTTGAGCGTTTGATAGCTGTTGCTGGCGTGCAGTGTGGCCAAGCACAAATGGCCCGATTGGGCATAAGCCAGCGCAGCCGACATGGTTTCGCGATCGCGAATTTCGCCCACCAGAATCACATCAGGCGCCTGGCGCATGGCGTTTTTCAGAGCAACCTGGCGGTCGGCCGTATCGGTGCCCACCTCGCGCTGGTTGATGATGCTGCGTTTGTTGTCAAAGACGAATTCAATCGGGTCTTCAATCGTCAGCATATGGCTGCTGCGGTGCTGATTGCGGTAGTCCAGCATGGCCGCAAGCGACGTGCTCTTGCCCGAGCCGGTGGCGCCCACCATCAAGATCAGCCCGCGCTGGCGCATGACCAATTCAATCAGCGTTTCGGTCGGCAGGCCCAAGGTATCGAGCGCCGGAATGGCAATGGGGATGTAACGGATGACTGCGGCATATGTGCCGCGCTGGCGCAGCACGCTGATACGGAAGTTGCCCACGCCCTGCAAGGCAAACGAGGCGTTCATCTCGCCGAACTGCGTCAGCTCCTCGATTTGCTGCTCGCTCAAAATTTCCCTGAGCAAAACCAGACAGGTATCGGCCGTCATACGCTGCGGGTTGACCGCCACCATATTGCCGTTGATTTTGATCATCACCGGTGCATTGGCGGAGATGAAAACGTCTGACGCATTCTTTTCCGCCATCAAGCGCAAGACGCGCTCCATATTGCCCATCGTAGCCATAGCTGCAACCTTTGTAACCAAAAGTGCAATTATTACTGATCCTATTACTTATCTGTTACCAACTGTGCGCCGTGTCTGGGGTTTTTACAACGATCGTCGTGCAGGGTTAACAACCAGGCCAGAGAAGACTTTGCACTCACTACAATCGCAGCGTGCTCCGGGGTGTCTGCCGCAGCAGGCTGAGATGGTCGAATTCCCAGCAGTGACCAAACCCGCGAACTTGAACCGGTTCATACCGGCGGAAGAAGAGCCGCCTATCCATGCCATGCCCGCGCGCAGCCACCTCATTCAGGCTACGCCTACGCAGATGCCAGCAAGCCCCTGCAGTATTGATTACTAATTACTACTGCGCGATTGCCACCCACGCCACTCGCATCTGAACCCATGGCAGCCATAGGCAGGGAGCCCCTTTTGCCACACCCCTATCAGGAGCCCTTGCCATGCCCACCCCTCCCCCGCTCGATTCCATCGCCCCCGTCACAGCAGCATCTGCCAACCAGAGCTTGGGCGAGCGCATCACACAGCTCACGCGCCAGCCCTTGTCGGCCTCTCACAAAACCTTTGTCACAGGCAGCCAAGCCGACATCCGCGTACCCATGCGTGAAATTGCGCTCACCAATGGCGAGCGCATCACCGTGTACGACACCTCCGGCCCCTACACCGACCCGGCCGTGAACATCGACGTGCGCCAGGGCTTGGCCGCTACCGCCCGCCAGGCATGGATCGAAGCGCGTGGCGACACCGAGACCTACACCGGCCGCACCCGCGTGGCGCTGGACGATGGCGGCAAAAACGAAGACCGCGACGCAGCCCGCATTGCCCGCCTTCGCGCAGAGGCCGCCGGCCTGCAACGCCCGCCGCGCCGTGCCAAGGGCGGCGTGGGCGCAGGCGGCAACGTCACGCAGATGCACTACGCCAAGAAAGGCATCATCACGCCCGAGATGGAATACATCGCCATCCGCGAAAACGGCCGCCGCGAGTGGATGGCCCAGTATCTGCAAGACGCCGCGCGCGAGCGACGCCTGGCAGGCAATGCGCTGGGCGCAGGCATTCCGTCGCTCATCACGCCCGAATTCGTGCGCGACGAGGTGGCGCGCGGGCGCGCCGTCATCCCGGCCAACATCAACCACCCCGAGCTGGAGCCGATGATCATCGGCCGCAACTTCCTCGTGAAGATCAACGCCAACATCGGTAACAGCGCCGTCACCAGCAGCATCGAAGAAGAGGTGGAAAAACTCGTCTGGGCCATCCGCTGGGGCGCCGACACAGTGATGGACTTGAGCACCGGCAAAAACATCCACACCACGCGCGACTGGATCATCCGCAACAGCCCCGTGCCCATCGGCACCGTGCCCATCTATCAGGCACTGGAAAAAGTGGGCGGCGTGGCCGAAGACCTGAGCTGGGAAATCTTTCGCGACACGCTGATCGAACAGGCCGAGCAAGGCGTGGACTACTTCACCATCCACGCTGGCGTGCGCCTGCCCTTCATCCACCTCACGGCCAATCGGGTGACGGGCATCGTCAGCCGTGGCGGCTCCATCCTGGCCAAATGGTGCATTGCGCATCACAAAGAGAACTTTCTCTACACGCACTTCGAAGAAATTTGCGACATCATGAAGGCCTATGACGTGAGCTTCAGCCTGGGCGACGGCCTGCGCCCCGGCAGCCTGGCCGATGCCAACGACGAAGCCCAGTTCGCCGAGCTGCGCACGCTGGGCGAACTCACGCAAACCGCCTGGAAGCACGACGTGCAAACCATCATCGAAGGCCCTGGCCACGTGCCCATGCACATGATCCAGGCCAACATGACCGAGCAGCTCAAGCACTGCCACGAAGCGCCCTTCTACACCCTGGGGCCGCTCACCATCGACATCGCGCCGGGCTACGACCACATCACCTCGGCAATAGGCGCGGCCATGATCGGCTGGATGGGCACGGCCATGCTGTGTTACGTCACGCCCAAGGAACACCTGGGCCTGCCCGACCGCAATGACGTGAAGCAAGGCATCATCGCCTACAAGATCGCCGCGCACGCTGCCGACGTGGCCAAGGGCCACCCCGCCACCCGCGCGCGCGACGACGCCCTGAGCAAGGCACGCTTCGAATTCCGCTGGGAAGACCAGTTCAACCTCGGCCTGGACCCCGACACCGCGCGCGAATTCCACGACGAAACCCTGCCCAAAGACAGCAGCAAAACCGCCCACTTCTGCAGCATGTGCGGGCCCAAGTTCTGCTCAATGAAAATCTCGCAAGAGGTACGCGACTTTGCCGACCAGAAAGCCGCACTGGAACAGGCCATGGCTGCCAAAAGCGCCGAGTTCCGCGCCGCTGGCAGCGAGCTGTACGTGCCGATCAAGGCAGTTTGACTTGCACGGCTTGCTCTCTGCGTCAATCACTTGAACGATTGCTTGAACGCTTAATCGTTCAATCGCTGCAGCCCAATACAACCAAGACCCAAGGCTCGCTACCACGCGGGCCTTGGCTTTTTTGCTTGCCCTCACCAATACGTGCAGCAGATGATCCACAGCTGTTTACACATGATTGAATAGAGGGAATAGGCTCAACCGGCAGCACACTCTGTTTCAATCGCTCATAATTCACTATTAAATGAATTGGCATTTGACTTGATCGACCAAGGCGCGACTGCTTATGCAGGCTGCCAAGCCTCACCCCTTTGGGCATTTGCACCGCAACGCACCGCTTTTAACTGCATCCATTCAAGTTCAAGCCAACTTATCCCACCCACACACCACTTAGGAGCTGCTCATGTTGCGATTCGACATTCCGCCCGTTTTCTCTCACGTCATCCGTTGGGAAGCCTTCATCGTTTTCACCTTGTGCTTGCTGGCACTCTTCGTCAGCCCCTGGTTCTTGGTCATCCTGCCCTTGCAAGGCTTGGTCAAAGGCTTCATCGGCCACCACAAATGCCCTTCGCATTTGATGTGGAAAAAAATCTTCATGCACATGGGCTGGCAGGGCAAAAAAGAAAACGCTGGCGCCAAAATGTTTGCAGGCAAGTTGCTGTTCATTGCCAGCACGGTTGCCCTCACATTGTTTTTGCTGGGCAAACCGCAGTGGCGCATTCCGGCAACGGCGCTGGTGGTGTTTTCTTTTCTGGAATGGGCCTTCGCCTTTTGCGCCGCCTGCTCGGTTTACAACGCCTGGTATCGCTACTTTCCGCCAGCCAATAGTTAAGGTTTCAAAGCCCAAAATCCCCGCCAGCCCTGCAACCATACGTTACACTAGCCGCTGCGCACGACTGGCGATAGGTGGCTGGGCCGCATCTCTGCAGCCAACAGTCATTGACGTGGACCGGCGCGCGGGCCTGCCCCGCCGCTACCACCACGGGGGAGTGTGCAGCAGCACGCACGCCGTGCATGCATCAGCCGTTCGCCTGGGCAGCCTTGCCAAACCTTGCGCAAGAGTCAACCTTTTTGACGAGAAACTGCCATGTTCAATCGATCGACCCACACCATTGCCCATACCGACCCCGACGTCTGGGCCGCCATCCAGGCCGAGCACCAGCGCCAGGAAGACCACATCGAGCTGATCGCCAGCGAAAACTACGCCTCGCCCGCCGTACTGGAGGCCGCAGGCACCCAGCTCACCAACAAATACGCCGAGGGCTACCCCGGCCGCCGCTACTACGGCGGCTGCGAGCACGTGGACGTGGTGGAGCAGCTCGCCATCGACCGCGTGAAAGAACTCTTTGGCGCCGAAGCCGCCAACGTGCAGCCGCATTGCGGCGCCAGCGCCAACGAAGCGGTGTTCCTCGCCTTCCTGAAGCCCGGCGACACCGTCATGGGCATGAGCCTGGCCGAAGGCGGGCACCTCACCCACGGCATGCCGCTGAACATGAGCGGCAAGTGGTTCAACGTGGTGAGCTACGGCCTGAACGAGCAGGAAGCCATCGACTACGACGCGATGGAGAAAAAAGCGCACGAAAGCAAACCCAAGCTCATCGTGGCCGGCGCCAGCGCCTACAGCCTGGAGATTGACTGGGCACGCTTTGCCAAGGTCGCCAAGGACGTGGGCGCCATCTTCATGGTCGATATGGCGCACTACGCCGGCCTGATCGCCGGCGGCCAATACCCCAACCCCGTGCCGCATGCCGACGTGGTGACCAGCACCACGCACAAAAGCCTGCGCGGCCCGCGCTCGGGCTTCATCTTGATGCGCGCCGAGCACGAAAAAGCCATCAACAGCGCCGTCTTCCCCGGCCTGCAAGGCGGCCCGTTGATGCACATCATTGCGGCCAAGGCCGTGGCCTTCAAAGAAGCGCTCTCGCCCGAGTTCAAACAGTACGCCGCGCAAGTGAAGAAAAACGCGCAAGTGGTGGCCGAAACGCTGACCCAGCGCGGCCTGCGCATCGTCAGCGGCGGCACGCAAAGCCACGTGATGCTGGTCGATCTGCGCGCCAAGGGCATCACCGGCAAAGAAGCCGAGGCTGTGCTGGGCGCCGCGCACATGACGATCAACAAGAACGCCATTCCCAACGACCCGGAAAAGCCCATGGTCACCAGCGGCGTGCGCATCGGCACCCCGGCCATGACCACGCGCGGCTTCAAGGAAGAAGAAGCACGCGCCACCGCCAATCTGGTGGCCGATGTGCTCGACAACCCGCGCGACGAAGCCAACCTGGCTGCCGTGCGCGCCAAGGTGGCTGAGCTGACCAAGCGCTTCCCGGTCTACAAATGATGAAAAGCAAATATGGGGGCCTTCGCCCCCATATTTTTTGTATTTGAAAATGAAATGCCCTTTTTGCTCTCACCCCGACACCCAGGTGGTTGAAACTCGCGTTTCAGAAGACAACGACACCATTCGCCGCCGGCGCAAATGCAGCAAATGCGAAAAACGCTTCACCACCTACGAGCGAGCCGAGGTGCACTTTCCCATCCTGGTGAAAAAAGACGGGCGCCGGGTCGATTACGATCGCAAGAAGCTGCAAGCCTCGTTCATGCTTGCGTTGCGCAAGCGCCATGTGGGTATTGATCAAGTCGATCATGCCATCGCCCAGATTGAAGAAAACCTGCTGACCTCTGGCGAACGGGAATTGCCCAGCAGCCGCTTGGGCGAACTGGTAATGCGCGAACTGAAAAAGCTCGACAAAGTGGCCTATATCCGATTTGCCAGCGTCTACCGCAGCTTTGAGGATGTGGACGAGTTCAAAGCGCTGGTGGAAGAAGTCAAACAGCGTTAAGAGTTGAGTAATGCGAACCGAAAGGCTTGGCAACCCGCTTCGCAACTGCTGCGCTCCAATTAAAAAGCCGAAGAAGAAGCCGTACTCCTATGCACCGCCCGTTACTCACCAACGATGCGGCGGCTGGAACAAGCTGGTGCAAAACCAGCACCTACGTTCGCGTTTATTTCCGCCCAGTGGAGCCGTAGCCGCCTGCTGCCCGCTCGCTGCTGGCAGCAAATTCATCCACCACGCGAAATTGCGCTTGCACCACGGGCACGATCACCATTTGGGCAATGCGCTCCAGCGGCTCCACGGTAAAGGCCGTGTCGCTGCGGTTCCACACGCTCACCATCAACTCGCCTTGGTAGTCACTATCAATCAGGCCGACCAGATTGCCCAGCACAATGCCATGTTTGTGCCCCAAGCCAGAACGTGGCAGCAAAAGCGCCGCATAACCCGGATCATGCAAATGCACGGCCATGCCGGTGGGCACCAGCTGCCAAGCACGGGGCTGCAGCACCAAGGGCTGATCAATGCAGGCGCGCAAATCCAAACCAGCACTGCCTGGCGTGGCATAGGCAGGCATGTGCTGGCGAATGCGTTCGTCCAAGATTTTGAGTTCGATTTCCATGTTTTTTTCCTGTGCTCTGCCCGGCTTTTTGAAGCTATCCGTTATAAATGCACAAACAGGAGAAAGCACCAAACTTATTTCAAACCTGTTTGAACTCTCTTTGCTATCACCTGAAGCTTCTTAACGCTATGCCCATTCATGAGCAGCCTGCTGTATTGTTCGGAACTTGAGTCACAGCTATTAAATACGTATGGAGGACTGCAATAGATGAGAATAAGTCTGTCGCCCCATGCTGTACACCCCGTCAGATGGATTGGCTTAACTGAAACGCTTGTCCAGCTCTTCAAAGCTCAACCACTTCCACTTCAGCTGTGACGCCCAACCATTGCTGCGCTGCCCGTTGCAAACGCTGTGGATTGGAAGTAGCCAGCAACGTCAAACGGCTTGGCTGAATCTGCTCAGCAGCGGTCTGCCCTGCACCGAGTGCTGGCCGTAACAGTCCATGCTGTTGCAGCAAGCGCTGCGTTTGCCGGGCCACAGGTTCGCCTGGTTCAATCAACTGCACAGCATCGCCCGCCAAAGTTTGCAGCACATCAGCGGCAAATGGGTAATGCGTACAGCCCAGCACCAGCACATCAATCGCGCCCGAGGCGGCATCGCTTGATTCGCCTGCTGCATCTGCGGCTTCGCTGGCAGCTGCTTGCAAGGCCGTCCAGTAGCGCTGGCACAGGCTTTGCACGGTTTGCCCGTCGGGGTTGGCTTGACCGTCCAGCGCGTTTTCTATGGCCAGCGCCAAGCCATCACAAGCTTGCACGTGGATATGGTTTTCGCCGCCCCAGTCTTGCACCAGGCGGGCGAATTTGGCGCCTTGCACCGTGGCCCGTGTGGCCATGATGCCGATATGCCCCGTGCTTGAAAGCGCTACGGCAGGTTTGATGGCCGGTTCAATCCCGATCAACAACAATTGCGGATGCTGCTCGCGCAGTTGCTGCACCGCGTGGCTGGTGGCCGTGTTGCACGCCACCACCAGGGCTTTGATGTGATGCTGTTGCTGCAAGTAGTTGGCGATTTGCAGGCTGCGCGCAGCAATTTGTTCAGAGCTGCGCTCGCCATAGGGCGCCCCAGCGCTGTCGGCCAGGTAAACCAGGTCTTCTTGCGGCAAGTGTTGCAGCAATTGTCGCAGCACACTCAAGCCACCCACACCGCTATCAAACACGCCGATGGAGCTGTTGATTGATGAGCATTTGGCAAAAGATGTCATGGCAAGGAGTAAAGCCTAATGACTAGGCAAGGCTGCTGCGTCCTATCAGAACTGCAACCCTACCCTTATCAACACACAACCGCCCGCAAGCGGTTGCCCTGAAATTGCGATGAGATTTATCAATGATCAATGCGACGATGCATCAGGCATCAAGTGCTTGTATACGCGAAATCAGTCACAGCAATTTACCGTCTTCCGCCAGCAAGTCTTCCATACGCTGCAAAAGCGCCTGCATGCGCGGATGCAACAGCGCGTTGGGCTGTGCCGAGGTGGCTTGCGCAGAGGCCGTATCAACTGCAGCAAGGCCATTGAAGCCGCCCTGCTGTTCGCGCTCCACCAAATCAAAAGCCAGATTCAGAGCGGCCAACACGGCGATGCGGTCGCGCGCGCGGATTTTGCCTGCGTCGCGGATCTTGCACATGGCCGTATCTACGCGCTGCACCGATTGCTGCATTTGCGCTTCGGCCTCTTCGGGGCAACTCAGCACATAGGTCTGTCCCATGATTTGCGCTTGAATCTGTTTCATGCTCATGTGTTTTCCTCGCCCCATGCAGAAGAGGGCGCTGCCCCCGGTTCAGGCTTGGCAGGCCGTGCCGTCAGCGCGGCCAACAGTGATGTGGGCACGATGTTTGCCTGCTGCGGACCTTTGCTAGCCGCAGCAGCTGGATTGACCCCAGCAGCACTGACCGCCCCACTGCTGCTGCCCGTTGCCGCAGCGCCTGCAACATTTGCGCTGGCATGGCTGGCTGCAGAAGCCGTATCGGCGGCAGGCATGCGCGCCAGCAAGGTGTCCACCCGTGCCCGGGCCGATGCCAAGCGGGAGCGCAAGGCATCGCGCTCTTGCGTTACCTCCAGCAACTGCGCTTGCAGCAAGGCATTGGATTTTTGCAGCTCTTCATAGCGCAACAGCATGCGCTCCAAGTGGTCGGCCACCTGGTCCAGAGAAAGGGGGGTCAGCGAAGTGTTCATGTCAAGTGGTTCGCAACAAGCCAGCACATGCCATGCCTGCTGCCGCCTAAAGCCTTGGTTGCGCCGATTGTAGGGGATGGCCCGCATTGAACCGGCCCGCGTACAAACTCCGTTACCGCTGCGGCTATGCCTGTACCTACGTATCTGCGGCAGGGTCAGGCCGAATGCAAGCTTTAGCAGCTGGCCTGATGACAAACAGTGCTGCCTAATTGCGTGGGCTATTTATTCCTTTGCCCATTGCATGGACTACTGCACCATTGCCGAAGCGGGCATGCGCATGGTTTTAGGCAAGCGGTTTTGGCGTGCTTTGGGCCGCTTGGCGCGCACAGCAGAAGCTGCAGAAGAGGTAGGTGCAGAAGCAGCAGAAACTGGCAGCGATGCCGCGAGCTGTGGCTGCAGTGCAGAGCTGGCCGCGCTGCTGGCAGGGTTGGGGTTAGCGGCTGGTTTTGCTGGTACCGTTTCCATAGGCGCAGGCTGTTGCGCAGACTGCATCACGGGCAGATTCCCTTGCGATGCTTCTGGCGGCTGCGCGGATACAGGCGCTGATGCGGCATCAGATGGCGCATCTTTCTCTTGCTGCCCTTCATTCAGTTCCACTGGCTCTTCAGCAGGTGGCTGGGCCTGCGCCCCTTGCTGCCCTGCTTGATCTCCCGTTTGCAAACGGCGGCCAGTGATGGGCGTCCAATCCCACAAGGGGTTGAAGGTTGCAGGCCCGGTATGGCCTTTGAGCACTTGCTGCTCCATCCGCGTGGCCTCGCTGCCTTGCAGCCGCGTCACGGCCGGATCACCCAAGGGGCCTTTTACGTGCAGGGTTTGCGTGGCCATGGCACTGATGGGTTTGCTCAGCACCCATTGCGCCACGTAGCTGCCCACCCCCACCAGCGGGTTGATGACGCCTGCGGCCAGGGCCGCCGTGCTCAAGTCCACCTTGGGCTGCACCACCACGTGCAGATCAATGGTTTGGGGCGCCAGGGCGATTTGGCCGCTCAGCTTGGCATCGGCCATGGCACCGGCAATGGCCAGGTTGTCGGTTGTGGCCACGCCGCGCGCCACGCGCAGGCTGCCGTCGATGCGGTCAAAGGCAAAGCCTTTTTCGGCGATGCTGCCCAGGCGCGTCAGGCCCTGCAGACTCAGCAGACTGATGAGTTTGAAAGCGCCGGGGTCGATGCGCGTGATGTGGCCGCGCCGCACGTCCAGTCGCAGTTCGCCCGCCAGCGTTTCCATATCGAAAGCAACGGGCGAGCCTTGCCAGCGCAGGGTGCCCGCCACGCTGCCCTGCCCGGCCTTGACCAGGCCCTTGTGCCCCAAATGATCGAGCGTGCTGCCCAGGTCGTCTGTTTGCACGTTCAATTGCAAAGACACGAAGCGCCGGGCCAAATCGGCCGGGTTCAATCCCCTGCCCTCGCCGTTGGCGACGTTGGCCGGGCGAATGCCCCAGACCCCGCTGCCTTGCAAGCGGGCTTGCGGCATTTGCGCCGTGAGTTCATGAATGCGCCAGGCACTGCGCGCGTTGTGCGCCACGGCATCGTCCACCAGATCGGCCCCAGCTGGCCGGGCCTGAGCGCTGTTGCTGGCACGCAGGGCGATGCGATTGAATTTGTAGCCCACCAAATCGACATTGGCCGCGTCAATATCCAGCGCGGGCAGTGTTTTCGGGTCGGCCGTTTGGCGCACGTAGTCGCCCACCTCTTCCACGTTGGCAGGGGCCAGGGTCAAGTGCTGCAAGCGCGCCTTGACGCCACCCGCTCCGCCCGTGGCCGATTGCAGATACTCCACATAGCCGTTGAGCTGCTTGGCCGCCAGCGACAGCTTCCACAACCGCCCCTCGCGCGCGCCGCCCACCACCAGCGATTCAAACACCCGCTTGGCAAACACCAGCGCCGGCGTTTGCATGGCGAACTGATCGGGCAAATAGCTGCCCGCCGCGGTTTCTGCCGCTGAGTGGCTGCTTGCTTGGCTTGCAGCATCATTCGTTGCATGACTTGCGGCTTGGGACGATGCGCTGGCAAGGCCAGGGGCAGCCTTGGCTTGAGTACTTGTCTGGGCCAGCGTTTGGCCGGGCGCGGTTTTCAGCGCTGCGGCCCGGCCTTTGGATGCAGAAGAAGGCACTGGGGCATGCACCTGATCGCCCCAGCCGGTTTCCAGCACATGGGTCCAGGCGTCGGCATCCACGCGATCCATCAGCACCAGCGCGTGTACGCCCTCGTCAGGCATGGGCGGGGCCTGCTTCACGGCCTGCGCCCCCACAGCCACGCGGCCACGCAACACCTTGGGTGTGTCGCCGTGACGCAGATCGCGCGCGTATTGCGCCAGCACCACATGGCCAAAGCGAATGTCCAACTCATCCTGCGTGGCCGTTTCGGCCCCGCCAGACGCACGCTGCATTTGCGTGATGCGGCTGGCAAAGTGAAAAGGCAGCTTGCCCGCAGCAGCCTTGCCCAAGGGCGCAGGCAGCTTGACTTCCATGCCCGCCAGGTCGGAATCAATGCTCAGCTCTGACGTGCCCCGGTTCACCTGCAAGATGGCACGGTAGGCACTGCGCCCCTGCAAAAAGCGCCCCAGTTGGGCAATGCTGCCCACCGATGGCTCTTGCCGCAGGCCCTCATCCGTGAAGTCGCCCTGCGCTTCGATGCGCACCGGGTGGCTGCCATCGCGCCGCGCAGTACTCAGGCTGCCGCCTTTGAGTGTGGCCTTGCCGCCCAGCAGGGTGGTGCTCACGTCCTGTAGGGCAAAGCCTTTTTCGTGAAACAGCACCTTGCCTTGGCTGTGCGCCAGCAAGGGCGAATCGGGCGAGATGCGCACATCGTTGTTTTGCAGGGCCACGCTGCCTTTG
>JAUMXD010000039.1 GCA_030529305.1 Allobrachymonas sp. | reverse complement strand
CGCCACGCAGCACGCCCGATTGCAAGCCCTGCACCAGCTGCCGCACCGCAGCCTCACTGGCCTGCGCCGATGCGCCAGAAAGCTGAATGGCTTGGTTGATGGTGCGCGTAATCTCCAACGCCTGTTGGCCAGTCAAATTGCCCACGCGCATGATGCGCGTGTACAGCTCGGCCGTTGCATCCAGGCTGCTGTAGGTGTCAATCGCCACCTGCTTGATGCGGGCCATCTCGCCCGCCAAATCGGCATTGGCCCCCGCCACCAACTTGACCTTGGCCTCGACATTTTTATAGGCATCAGCCGTGGCCAGCGCATCCTTGAGCATGTGCGCGCCCAGATTGATCCCCACCATGCTCAGCATCTGGTTGCGCAAGGCCCCCATTTGCGTGCTGATGGACTGCACGCCTTCGCTGATCTTGCGGTGCGAGACGGCCGCCTGCTGGCTGGCCTGTGCATGCGCTTGCGTGGCAATGCGGGCCTTGGTGGTTTCGTTGACCAAGCCCGCAATAGACAGTTGCGCCTGCCTGGTCTCTCGGCGCAGCTTGCTTTGCGCATCCGCCAGCTTGTTTGCATTGATGCCTGCGCTTTGCAGCTCGGGCCTCAATTTGCTCAGGCGCACATGGCTCTCATGCCAAGCCTGCTCGGTCTTTTTGACTTCGGCTCGCGCCTTGGCAAAAGCGGCTTGCTGCCTTTGGGTCGGCGCTTCCGATTCACGCAGGGCCTGCGCTAGCCGTTGCGCCTTGTGCTGCGCATCCTCATAGGCACGCGCGGCTTTTTGGGACTCTTCCTTGGCGTGGCGAAACGCATCAATCAGCCCCTGCTGTTTTTGCAGCTCGGCCAGCTCCTTGTTCAGAGCGTCCGCGCGCTCCTTGAACTCGCCCGCCTCACCACCGGCCTCTTCCAGTGATTTGATGAACTTGTCCAGATGCTCCAGCCCCTCTTGGCGGGCCTTGATGAGAATGTTGAGATTTTCTTGTTTCATGCTAAAGTGGCCTCATGATCTACAACGTCTTTCGCCTTGCTCTGTGGACTGGTTGTGCATTGCTTTGGGCGGTCTGTGCGTGGCTACTTGTCGCAGCCAATCCGCCACAAGCGATGGTTGTCATTAGCGTGGTTGCATTCACCTACTACATGTCTTCGCGCCCCGAAAAGCAGAACTGATTGCCCTGCATGGTGCCTTTGCAGCGCCCGTAGCGCCAATTGACCCCAGTCAATCATGCGCGCACAAAAAAGCCCGCCAAATGGCGGGCTTTGTCGTTGGTGGGATTGAGATTTAGACCAATGTGGCGCGCATGAATCGGCTGATGCCAACGCCCTGGCGATTCGGGTCTTGCAGCAAGGTGCCTTCGACGTCGATTGCACCAAAGCCTTTTTTCAACAAGGTCAGCTGCTTGGTCACGCCCTGCGAAACGCGCCACATGTCCACTAATTTCAGCCCGCGCATGCTCGCTCGTGCGCGCACAAACACCACCACATGCCAGATGTGCTCCAGTATCAGGAGTGTGCGCTGCTTGGTGGGCTTGGATCAGGACGGCATTGCACACGCATTGCGTGCGCACGGGAATGCCCGTGAAGCGTTGCGAGGTCAGGTGCCGATTACAACGGCCGACTTGGCCGTTTTCCCCAAGATATTCAATGCCGCCACTTTGCGCGCAGGCAATCCGCCTGTTGCCAAAGACGGAAGCAAGATGGTTGAAGGGGAAGCTGTTTTGGGCGCGTTCAAGTATTCGTTTGCGGCTCGCGTGCGTCGCCATATGGTGACGGTGCAAACCCTTTTTAAGCGCGCTGTATGAAAGAGTACCCGTCTGCCGCGTGCCGCCTGAAAGGCTCCTTGGGCTAAACGTCCGAAACGATCGACGGGATTGAATCCATCATAACCACGGCCCATCACCTCGTCAATCAATTGCTGCCCATATGTTGACCATTCACTACCAAAACAGCGAAGTTTCCAGCTACCTGGAGCGCCTGCGGGCCAGGCTGGATGATTTGCAACCCGTTTTTGAGGACATCGGCACGACGATTGAAAGCCGGGTGAGCGCGCGTTTCGAGACCGAAACCGACCCTTTGGGCCGATCATGGCACCCGTGGGCTGTCAGTACCGCGCAATCCTATCCGCGCCCCGGCAGTAAGGCAGCCAAGGCCGCCGGTCGCGCGGGCAATGCCCGCATTTTGGATCGCTACGGCGACATGCTGAGCGGCTTGAGTCACCAGGCAGACAAAGACAGTGTGCGCATCGGCTTCGCCCACCCCTATGCCACGTACCACGAGTTCGGCACCAAGAAAATGCCACGGCGCGGCCTGCTGTTTGCCAACCCGGAAACCGGCGAATTGGCCCCCGAAGACACAGAGCTCATCATCGACATCTTGCAAAGACATCTGCACACCTGACTGCCCTCGCCCCAGCCACAAAAAAAGCCGGTTTTTGCACCGGCTTTTTCTTTTGCACATAGTGCAAAGCGTTTTCAGACCCCAGTCCCAATACATCCCCAAAAATCCCCCAAAATCCCAATTTATCTCACCCAACCCTATCCATTTATCTCAGTCTCCTTCAAGCTGTCTGAATCTGCACTGATCGCGTCTTTCACCCAGCCTGAAATAGGCTATCGTAAGCACTGCTAAAAAATTCTCCCCAACCAAGACTGAAGAAGAAAAACGAAAACATATCGCTACAACACCTTATCAGTGCTTTGGCATGTCTGTTGACAATTGAATGGCTATCGGCAAATGAACTTAGCTACGCGCAAGCAAAGAGGCATGCACAGAGAAAGGCAAAAGGATAAAAACACACTGACTGCAAAGCTGCGCTGCTTGCAGCTGTTTCTGTCTGCCTCAGACAAGTTCGAGCCGCTACTCAAGAAAATACGCGAACGCCCTGCCCTGGAACGCCTGCGGCTTGATTACGACTGACCCGGCTCTGATTTATCAGAGCCTGAACGACACAGCCAGCCACCCAACACACTGGTAGCCAAAAACACCAGCCCGCTGGTGGCAAGCACGCGCACCTCTTGGCCCAAAACCGTGCTCACCATCTGGCGCGATTGTCGCCACTTCAAGGGGTTAAGCAGTACAAAAGCCGCACCAGCTGCGGCCGCACCCGCCAGCCAAGGAATGGGGTGGCGGCGGATTTCAACTTCCAACAAAGGCTCGCCCACTTGCAGCGCCCAGTTGGCCGGATGCCTGCGCCAGCGGGATTTGACGACGTTGCTGACCAAGCTGCCGATGCGATCGAACACACCACCCACCGCCTGCTGCAAGCTGCTGCTGGCCGATGGTTTACTGGACGCGGCTTGTACCAAAGCCTTGGCCTCTTTCGACGTGCTCTGCGCCACCAGGCGAGGGGCCAGATCGTCTGCTGCTGCCAGCTGGGCCACGACAGCGGGCACGGTCTTGGCCGCTTTACGCCCCACAGGCCACAACTTGCGCAACGAGCCGATCACGCCCGGTTTTTTGGGCTTGGGCGGCGGGTACAAAGCCGTTTGCAAAGCCTGGCGTGAAAGCGCCAGCTTTTCAGCAGCCGTCAAAGGCGCACGCACGACGGGCACAGTGGAAGAAGAAGGATGATTGTGTTCAGTGCTCATGATTTTTTACCGCTGGGCCATGCAAAGCCTGCATGTCGGCTGCAAATTGCTGTTTGATGTTGCTGATGCCCTGCCCGGCTGTTTTTTGCAAGGCCACGATCAGCGCCACCAAAGCCAAGCCTAAAGCCACTGCTGGCACCGCCAGCAAAATCCAGTGATATTGGCCTTGCATCACCCCGATCATGACGGCTACGCCGCCCAGAATCAGAAACGCCAGCATGCCTATGCCAAATAGCGCGAATGCCACCACTTTGACGGCCCATTGCCGGGCCGTGCCCTGCATTTCGCTTCGGATGAATTCGCCATAGTTGTGCAAATGCGCAGCCAGCAAGCGGGGCTTGAGTACAGCTGCCTTGAGCAAGGCGTAAATCATGGTGCTGCCTTTATGGATTGTTGTGTTCGCAATAGACGCTGGCCCGCCTTGAAGCGCTCCAGCGGCCTATTTGTTTGTTGAACGGAATGCCGGCCTTCACGCAATGCGCACCGGCCGACAGCTTGGGGGGATTATGGATGGGAAAACCACCCTTTGCAACAAAAGCAGCCAAGTATTATCAACGCCTGCCCTTGCACCAACGCGCCTTGGCAAAGCTATGCCACGCACACCTGTGGATTCCGGCCATAGTGTTTGCTCAAGCGGAATCTTTCAAGGCAATCAAAGACAGAAACTCCCTGCGCAAATCGCTGTTGCGCAGGAAAGCGCCACGCATGATGGAATTGGTCATGCGGCTGTCCATATCCTTGACGCCGCGCCAAGCCATGCAATAGTGCGTGGCGTGCATGACCAGAGCCAGCCCGTCAGGCCGTGTTTTTTGCTGAATCAGGTCGGCCAGTTGCACCACAGCCTCTTCCTGAATCTGCGGGCGGCCCATGACCCATTCAGCCAGCCGTGCGTATTTCGACAAACCGATCACATTGGTTTGCTTGTTGGGCAAAATGCCGACCCACAGCTTGCCGATGATGGGGCACAGGTGATGCGAGCAGGCGCTGCGCACAGTGATGGGCCCCACCAGCATCAGTTCATTGAGTGCTTCGGCGTTGGGAAATTCCGTCACCTCAGGCTGCTGCACGTAGCGGCCAGCAAACACTTCCTTGAGGTACATCTTGGCCGCGCGCCGCGCCGTATCTTGCGTGTTGTGGTCGTTGGCCGTGTCGATGACCAGGCTGTCGAGCACGCCTTGCATCTTGCCGGTGACTTCGTCCAGCAAAGCATCCAGCTCGCCAGGTTGCAAAAAGTCGGCGATGTTGTCGTTGGCATGAAAGCGTTTGCGTGCCGCCAGCAAGCGCTCGCGAATTTTCACGGAAACAGGCACGCCTTCGTCGTGCGTCGGCTGGGCTTGGGCTTCTTGCTGGGGCTTGTTCATAAGGCTCTTCAGGCTTAGGCGTCAGGCTGATTCAGTGCGCGCTTGTTTATGCAAAGAAAGCGCAAGCACACCTGCATTCGATCAAGACAAGGAAAACTCTGCCACCAAGGGCAAATGGTCGGACAGACGCGCCCAATTACGCACGCCCATGTGTCCGGCCAGGTGATCTTTTTGCGGCACGAATTGGCGCACCCGCTCCAGGCCACGGGCATAGACGTGATCCAGCTGCGTCAAAGGCAGGCGCGCGGGGTAGGTCAGGCAGCCAGGCACCCCGTTGACATTGTGCAGGCCATGATCGGCCATCATGCCGTGCAGTTTCTGGCTCCAGTCGTTGAAGTCGCCTGCCACCAAGAGCGGCGCATCGGTTGGCACTTCGCGATCGATGAAATGCTGCAACTGCTGCACCTGGCGCACACGGCTCGCGCCGATCAGCCCCAAATGCACGACGATGACATGCACATGCCGACCACGCACGTCAATGACGGAGTGCAACAAACCGCGTTGCTCGAAGCGATGATCGGAAATATCTTGGTGCTGGTGCTGCAAAACCGGCCAGCGCGAAAGCAGCGCGTTGCCGTGCTCGCCATGCGTGGTGATGGCGTTGGAAATGTAAACAGATTCATAGCCCGGCGGCGCCAGATATTCCGCCTGCGGCTGGCGCGGCCAATTGGCAAATTGCAGCTCAGCCTTGCGGTTGAGTTTGCGCACTTCTTGCAAACAGACCACATCGGCCTGCAGTTGGGCGATGGCTTGTTGCAGATTGTGGATTTCGAGCCGATGCGTGGGCCACACGCCTTGCACACCCTTGTGGATGTTGTAGGTTACCACCCGCAAGGTGTCTTCGCGCGGCTTGGCGGGCAAGCGCTCGCCCGCATCAAAAGGCTGATGCAGCAGCCCCTGATCCGGCTGGACTTGCAGCCCATGCGCACCGGCCATGCTCATGCGTTTTCCGCTTTGTCCACCGGCAGCGGGTTGCGCAGGCGGATGTGCAGCTCGCGCAATTGCTTTTCGTCCACCGGGCTGGGCGCTTGCGTGAGCAAACACTGTGCGCGCTGCGTTTTGGGAAAGGCGATCACGTCGCGGATGGACTCGGCCTTGGTCATGAGTGTAACCAGGCGATCCAGGCCAAAGGCCAAGCCGCCGTGCGGGGGCGCGCCGTATTGCAGCGCGTCGAGCAAGAAGCCGAATTTCTCGCGCTGCTCTTCAGGGCCGATCTTGAGTGCAGCAAACACCTTGGCCTGCACCTCGGCGCGATGGATACGCACCGAGCCGCCGCCCAACTCCCAGCCGTTGAGCACCATGTCGTAGGCCTTGGCCACACACTGGCCAGGGTCGCTGTCCATGAGGTCTTCGTGCCCATCCTTCGGGCTGGTGAAGGGGTGGTGCATGGCGTTCCAGCGGTTCTCGTCTTCGTCGTACTCAAACATCGGGAAGTCCACCACCCACAGCGGCGCCCAGCGATCTTCAAATAAGCCGTGCTGCTTGCCGAATTCGCTGTGGCCGATCTTCAGGCGCAGCGCGCCGATGGCGTCGTTCACCACTTTGGCCTTGTCGGCACCGAAGAAAAGGATGTCGCCATTCTGTGCGCCGCTGCGCTTGATGATTTCGGCCAATGCCGCATCGTGAATGTTCTTGACGATGGGCGACTGCAAACCGTCGCGCCCCGCGGCCACGTCGTTGACCTTGATCCAGGCCAGCCCCTTGGCACCGTAGATCTTGACGAACTCGGTGTATTGGTCGATCTCGCCACGGCTGATTTCGCCACCACCAGGCACGCGCAGCGCCACGACGCGGCCGCCGGGCGTAGTGGCTGGGCCGCTGAAGACCTTGAAGTCCACATCCTTCATCACATCGGTCAGCTCGGTGAATTCGAGCTTGACGCGCAGATCGGGCTTGTCGGAACCAAAGCGCGCCATCGCCTTGGCATACGGCATGACAGGGAATTCGCCCAGGTCTACGCCCAGCGTCTGCTGGAAGACGTGGGTGATCATGCGCTGAAACAGATCGCGGATTTCTTGCTCGCCCAAGAAAGAGGTCTCAATGTCGATCTGCGTGAACTCGGGCTGGCGGTCGGCTCGCAAATCTTCGTCGCGGAAGCACTTGGTGATCTGGTAGTAGCGGTCAAACCCCGCCACCATCAACAGCTGCTTGAAGAGCTGCGGCGACTGCGGCAGTGCGAAGAAGTGGCCGTCATGCACGCGGCTAGGCACCAGGTAGTCGCGCGCGCCTTCGGGTGTGCTCTTGGTCAGCATGGGCGTTTCAATGTCGATGAAACCCTGCTCGTCCAGAAACTTGCGCACAGCCATGGCCACCTTGTAACGCAGCATGAGGTTGTGCTGCATCACAGGGCGGCGCAGATCCAGCACGCGGTGCGTGAGGCGCGTGGTTTCGCTCAGGTTGTCGTCATCCAGCTGAAAGGCTGGCGTGATCGAGGGGTTGAGCACTTTCAGCTCATGGCACAGCACTTCGATCTTGCCGGTGGCAATGGCATCGTTGGTGGTGCCTTCGGGCCGCGCGCGCACCAGGCCGGTGATCTGCACGCAGAATTCGTTGCGCAGGTCTTCGGCGGTTTTGAACATGTCGGGGCGATCGGGGTCGCACACCACCTGCACATAGCCTTCGCGGTCGCGCAAGTCAACGAAGATCACGCCGCCATGGTCGCGTCGGCGATTGACCCAGCCACACAGCGTAACGGTTTGGCCCAGCAAGGCCTCTGTAACCTGACCACAATACAAAGATCGCATAGACATAATCGAATCGTTCTTTCTGCGCGCGCTGCGCATGACACAAGCAATAGAAAAAGAAAAAACCTGAATCGTGGCAAGCCTTCAATCAGCTGGCGGCGGCAAGGTGCCCTGCTCTCGCGCTTGTTCAGCCGCCGAGCCGGGCACCACCACCCCCATTGAAATGATGTACTTCAGGGCCTCATCCACCGTCATGCGCAGCTCAATCGTTTCGGCGCGCGGCACAACCAGAATAAAGCCCGAGATGGGATTGGGGGTTGTTGGAACAAAAACGCTGATGTGTTCGCCCTGTAAGTGCTCAGTAAATTCACCTGTAGCCGCCCCCGTGAGCAGGCCGATTGACCAGCACCCGCGGCGCGGGTATTCCACCAGCAGGGCTTTGGAAAAAGCCTTGCCATTATCGGCAAACAAGGTGTCAGACACCTGCCGCACGCTGCTGTAAATGCTGCGAAAAACCGGAATGCGATCAAACACGCGATCCAGCTGCCGCACCCACCACTGGCCCACGATATTGGTCACCAGCAGGCCCGTGAGCAGAATGATGGTGCCCAGCGTGAGCACACCAATGCCCGGTATGCCCTGCACCCAGTTGCTGAAGGTGGAAATGGCCGGTACAACGCGTGCAAACTGCGTCACGATGTGGGCAAACACGCTGTCAATCAGGCGCATCAGCCAGATCAGCACCCACACGGTAATCACCAACGGCAGCCAGGTGAGCAGGCCGGTGAGGAAATAGCGTTGGATGCGATTCTTGAGCATGGTGCCGATCAAGTCTTGTTTTGAGCCTTGTTTTTCAAGCCTTATTGCCAGAGCAAAACGGGGATGCGGGCCACGTCAGGCCTGCGCCGCCGGGCAACCCGAGCAGGCTTCGGGCTTACTCGCAGCCTTGTTTCCTGCCGCACAAGCCGGGCCGTTTTTGAAATCCGTTTCGTACCAGCCCGAACCCTTGAGCTGAAAGCCCGCCGCAGTCACCTGCTTGCTGAAGCTGTCAGCTTGGCAGGCTGGGCATTGCGTCAAGGGCGCATCGCTGAGTTTTTGCAGCACATCTTGCGTATGGCCGCAGGCGGCGCACTGATAAGCGTAAATAGGCATGGCAAAAGGAAAAATGCAAACAGAAAAGCCGGGCGGGATCAGCCTTTGCCTTGCAGCAAGCCCCCCAGCACCAGCGAACCTCGCATTATATGAGGGCACCTGCTTGCGCGCTGGCGTACAAAACAGGATCAAGGAGCCTCCCGAACGCCTACTGGACGCCCGCTTCCAAGCCCCAGAGCCTGAACAAGCTACCCTGCTATATCTGCAAACAGATGGTGACTGGGCCGTCGTTGAGCAATTCAACCTGCATATCGGCCCCGAAAACGCCCGACGCCACTGGCGCATGCACGGCGCGTGCCTGCTGAAGCAAATGATTGAACAAGGCCTCGCCCTGCGCGGCTGGTGCAGCGCCGGTAAAGCTGGGCCGGTTGCCGCCGCTGCAATCGGCCGCCAGCGTGAACTGGCTCACCAGCAGCAGGCCCCCGGCCTGGCCCTGTCCGTCTACATCCTGCAAGCTGCGGTTCATCTTGCCCTGCTCGTCGCTGAAGATGCGCAGCTTGAGCATTTTGGCCAGCAGCTTGTCGGCCACCTCGGGCGTATCCTGCGGCTCGGCACACACCAGCACCAGCAAGCCCTGGCCAATCGCCCCCACTTGCTGCCCTTCAACGGCTACGCTGGCCCAGCGCACGCGCTGCAATACGGCTTTCATTGAAATTCCTTTGTTTTCTTCTGCTGCTTTTCTTTCAAGCGTTGGCATCTGACTCATCAGCTGCAAAGTCTTGCCGAGCACGTACTGCCTCGCGCAGCAAGGGCAAGCCCTCCAACCCAGCAAAAACCTGCGGCGACGCATCAGTTCCATCGGCTGGCAACAGCACGCAACTGGGCAAGGCCGCCCATGCGCCTTGTTGCAATGCGCTCTGCTGCCGCGCGGCTTGCATGTTGTTAGCTATCTCTTGCTCCAGCGCTTGCAGCACAGCGGGCTGGTGCACATCGCGCACCGAAGGCAACAGCGCCGTAGCTGCCTGCCAAGCCTGCTGCTGCACGGCGGGATCATCGGGGTCTTGCCCTGTTTGCCAAATGGCATTCAGCAAGGTTTCGCACACCTGTCGGCTGGGCTGGCCGTGCACACTGCTGGCCTGTGCCATATGCAGCCAGGCTGCAGACTGAAGGGCCACATTCACCGGCCAGCGAAAAGGCAAGCCATCATGCGCCGCCAGCGCTTGCACATCATGAAGCGACTCTGCTGACTGATTGGCAGCCGCCGTCTGTTTTTTAGCCTCCAGCCCATTCTCATCGAAACCCACTGCTGCTTGCGACACGGGCCGGTAATGCACCTGCCAAGCCAAGCCAGCCAGTACATGCGGCAGGCGATGGAACATCACGTAGGCGATGGACGAAGCAAAGTCGAAGTAGAAAAGAACGGTGGGCATGTGGGCTCAAGCTCCGCGCCTTATCGCGGCTACCAAGCTGTGCTTGCTATGTGCTTTGTCAGCACTGTTTTCAGAATTGAAAACGTCAGCGCGTAACGCTTCTACCGAAAGATGATGCGGTATCTGCCTGTATCGAACTGTCCGGATACCTGCGCTGGCCAGCATCGCATCGCGCTCCGCATCCTTGTCTTGTTTGCGATCATGGGTACAGTCGTCCAATTCAATGACTGCAATCACAAAAAGGCTGGGTGAGCAAATCACGAAGTCCACATATTTTTTATCATAGCGGTTTCGTGCCCCTTGATCTTTTTTCGGCGTCGTGATCAACGCCTGCATACTCACTTGAGAAAGCACAGTGAAGTTTGGCTCTGGGAAAGCCTTCTTCAGCACACCAAACATCTCCCGCTCTCTATTGCTCAGCAACGACCGGCGCTCAGCCTTGAACGGCGCCTCTGCTTTGAAAGGCACACGCTCAGTACGCCCTGCTTCGATCAACGTTGCCTCACTTTGAGGCTGCTCTATCAACAGCTTGGAAGAAATTGGCTGACCCGTTGGTTCAAACCTGCCAACCCCTCGCCTCGTGTTGAACCGCCTTGATCTTCTTTCCCGCCTGCGATCTCTCAGCCTGTATTCAAACAGCTTGAGTGCAATAAGCCCGACCGCCGCAACGATAACAAGCAGAGTGATGGGATCCATTGTTTTCAGCGCCGACGATCAGGCACTAGGCACCTGCTGCGCAATTTGTTCAGCCCAGTGTTTGGATTGCTGGGCATCGCGCGCTTCAACCATCACGCGCAGCACGGGCTCGGTGCCGCTGGGGCGAATCAGCACGCGGCCGTCTGCGCCCAAAGCTTGCTCGGCTGCAGCGATGGCGGCTTGCAATGCGGGCAGCGCCTGCCAATCAGTACCAGCTGGCAAGCGCACATTGATCATGGTTTGCGGGTACAGCTCAGCACCGACCAACATCTCGGCCATGCTTTTGCCGCTGCGCACCACGGCTTGCAGCACTTGCAGGGCGCTGATGATGCCGTCGCCCGTGGAGTGTTTATCGAGCACCAGAATGTGGCCCGAGCTTTCGCCACCGATCTGCCAACCACGCTGTTGCAGGGCTTCGAGCACGTGGCGATCACCCACCTTGGCGCGCACCAGTTCGATGTTTTGCCGCGCCAGCGCCGCTTCGATGCCCATATTGCTCATCAGGGTGCCGGCTACGCCGGGCACGGTCTGCCCTTGGGCCAAACGGTCTTGCGCGAGCAGGTACACCAGTTCATCGCCGTTGAAGATGCGACCCTGCCCATCCACCATCAACAGACGGTCGGCATCGCCATCGAGTGCAATGCCGTAATCAGCATCATGCACTTTCACCGCAGCCACCAGCGCCTGCGGGTGGGTGGCCCCCACGCCTTGATTGATGTTGAGCCCATCGGGATCGCAGCCCAGCGCTACCATTTCGGCGCCCAGCTCATGAAACACCGCGGGCGCGATCTGGTAAGCCGCGCCGTGGGCGGCGTCCACCACGATCTTGCAGCCATGCAGGCTCATGCTGGAGCTGAAGGTGCTTTTGCAAAATTCGATGTAGCGCCCATCGGCATCGTGCAAGCGGGTGGTTTTGCCCAACTGCTCGGAAGGCACGCATACCAGCGGCTCTTGCAAGGCGGCTTCCACGGCCAGCTCCCAGGCATCGGGCAGCTTGTTGCCCTGTGCGCTGAAGAACTTGATGCCGTTGTCGCCAAACGGGTTGTGGCTGGCGCTGATGACCACACCCAGCGCGGCCCGCTGCGCCCGCGTGAGGTAGGCCACCGCAGGCGTGGGCACGGGGCCGAGCAGCACCACGTCCACCCCAGCTGCGTTGAAGCCCGATTCCAGCGCGCTTTCAAACATATAGCCCGAAATACGCGTGTCTTTGCCGATGAGCACAGCCGGTCGCTTGCCATCTTGCTGGCAGTCTTTTTTAAGCACCCGCCCAACGGCATTGGCCAGTTGCAGAACGAAATCGGGCGTGAGCGGCGGCTGGCCCACGGTGCCGCGAATGCCATCGGTGCCAAAGTACTGTTGCTTCATGGTGTGCGTAATGAGTCAGACGAGGATCAGATAGGGCTTGGCCGCATTTGCAACAGAGCAGATACGTTCGACCAACTCTAAAAACCTATTGAAAACCGTGACGGCATTATGCCGCCAGCCTATTGGGCCAAACCAGCAGAAAACGTGACCGAATGCTAAGCGGCGCGTGCGTCTTGCGCCTGCATGACACGCCAAACGGCCAAGGCTTGGCGTGTGGCTGCCACATCATGCACGCGCACAATGCGCGCGCCTTTTTCCACAGCCAGCAAGGCGGCAGCCACGCTCGCCAAGCTGCGATCGTGCGGCAGCAAATCGCTGCGGTGCATCACATCGGTAATGCCGGGCGGCAAAGCCTCCAGCACAGCGCCCAGCGTCGATTTGCGCGACCAACCCGCCAGCACGGCTTGCCCTGTTTGCTGCAAACGCGCTTGCCCTGCCAACAAGGCCAGATTTTGCGGCACGGTTTTACCAAAGCCAATGCCTGGATCCCACACGATGCGATCGCGCGCCACGCCTTGCTGCGTCAGCGCATTGGTTCGCTTTTGCAAAAAGGCGACCACGGCTTGCACCACATCTTCGTTGCCGCCCTGCATGGGTTGCACTTGCATGCTTTGCGGATCGCGGTGCATATGCATCAGGCAGATGCCGCACTGGCCGTGCTGCGCCACCACCTGTTCACCATTCAGCCCCTGTGGGTTGCTGCGCCAGCGCAAGGCGTAGATGTCGTTGATGATGTCGGCCCCGGCATCAAGCACGGCTTGCATCACCTCGGGCTTGTAGGTGTCCACAGAGATGGGCACTTTGAAGCGCACCGCCTCTTGCACCACGGGCAGCACACGGCGCAGCTCTTCTTCCAACGGCACTGCCGCAGCACCGGGGCGAGACGATTCACCGCCAATATCCAAAATATTAGCCCCTTGATGAATCAACTGCTCGGCATACACAAGCGCGCTGCGCACATCGGCATGCTGGCCGCCATCCGAAAACGAATCGGGCGTGACGTTGACAATGCCCATGATCTGGGGCTGCTGCAAATCCAGCCGAAAGCGGCCGGCTTGCCAATGGGCTTGCACGAATGCAGAAGCGGTTGACATGGCTTGACTCTCAACAAAGCAATCAGTCGATCAATTATTTAAAGGATTGGGATCATTATCAAGACAAAACTAAACCCCTTGACACTAGGCATTCAAGCGGCTCAATTTCGGCCGTTGAGCGTTCGCGCTGGAATGTGTCGTTGAGCAATATCGAGCGCAT
>JAUMXD010000038.1 GCA_030529305.1 Allobrachymonas sp. | reverse complement strand
CGATTGCGCCGTTTACCGTGGTCATCTGCCCCATCGGCATGGATCGCAGCGAGGCCGTTAAAACCGAAGCGCTCAAACTCTACAACAGCCTGCTGGCTACCGGTGTGGACGTGATTCTGGACGACCGCGGCGAACGCCCCGGCGTGATGTTTGCCGATTGGGAACTGATTGGCGTGCCGCACCGTGTGGTCTTTTCCGACCGCGGCATTCAGGCTGGCGAATGCGAATACCAGCACCGCCGCGACAGCGCAGCCACCAAGCTACCGCTGGCCGACATCGAGGCGCATCTGCAGCAACAGATCAAGCGCTGATGCCAGCTGGCCCAGGGCTGCAAAAGCCGCTTTCGAAAGGAGCGGCTTTTTTCATGCCTGCGCATTCAACATGCAGCGCTTCACATTCGATGCTTCTGCTGCGCGGAGCCATGCCCTACCGCCCTGCAAGCGCCACAAAGCCGGGGCGCTGTGCCGACACGCCTCCAGGCAAAAGGCAGGGCAGCCAAGGTTTGCCTGTGCTTGTTCATCCTTCCTTGGGTGAGATGAAACACTCTACCAAGGCAGCCAACATAAACACGCGCCCTGTCCGCGCCTGCTACGGATGAGCGAAGCCTACGCTTCCTTCACAGGGCAGAAACAACCCACAGGGCAGAAACAACCATTCAGACCATGTGCTGGAGAGGCAATGCCTCTGAACAATCGCAATTCACGAGCGCGTTGGAGCAAGAAAAACAAACTCGCATAACAGAGTGCATCACGCAAAACGATGCCCTTTGCATTGCAACAGTTCGGCCTACGACTCCGCTACTGATTGGTGCTTGTTTTTGTGCAAATCCAAACCCACCCCATTCATCCGACCACCTCGCTGCTCAACACCGGCGCATGGGGGTAATTGAAGCGCATACTCATGGCTTTGCAAAACCACTATCGCCACAATGGCCCTGTTCCCATCCGGATTTCTATGCAAGCTTTTCTTTTCATCCTCATCGGCCTGGGCGCAGGCGCGCTTTCTGGCTTGTTTGGCATTGGCGGCGGCGTCTTGATCGTGCCTGCGCTGATGTATGGCTTGGGCTTTTCGCAAAAAACGGCCACGGGCACGAGCCTGGCCATTTTGCTGCCGCCCATCGGCATCGCAGCAGTCATGCAGTACTACCGCAGCGGGCATGTGGACTTTCGCGCCGGTTTGCTGATTGCCGCCTCCATGCTGCTGGGCAGCTGGCTGGGCGCCAAGTTCGCCTTGCAACTGGAGCCCAAACTGTTGAAATCACTCTTTGGCCTGTTTCTGATTTTGCTGGGCGGCTATTTGCTGTTCGATGCCTATCGCGTCTGAAACGCCGCGCCTTAAGCACCGCACGCGGGCGAAGACGGTGCGCAATCCAAGGCGCATCCAAAAGGTAGGGCCAAAAGTAACGACCGTCCGCACACAGTCCGCACCAAACCCCGTGCCTTTTGCCCTGCTCCTTATGCGCCGCTGTTTGCCCACTTGGGCACTCGCAACGGCAGCCACGCTGTGCGCTTGCGTAAACTATCCACTTTTGGCTGACTGTGGCTGCGCTTGATAGATGCCAGCCCCACTTGGCAGCGCGGCTGCCCACAGCAGCACTCATGCCCAAGCGCGGCCCCAAAACCCAACACCATGCCCAACAACAACCGTTCTTCTTGTTCAACACCACCGTTGCCAACCGATGCTGCCTTGGGCACTCCAGCCGATCAGCCCACCATCAGCCGCAGGCAATGTCTTCTGGGCGGTCTGAAGCTGGCAGGCGCAGGCACTTTGGGCTTGCTGGGCACGCTGCACGGCGCGCCTGCTGTGGCTGGTGCGCAAAAAGAAGAATTCATGGTGGATTCGGTGCGCACGGCTTTGAGTGCGGCTATCAGCAACAGCGCACCTCCCATTCCCGTTTTCAGGGATCGCAAAAGCCGGCTGGAATACGGTTACTGGCTCACCACGATGAGCGCACGCATCGGCAAGCGCATGGTGGACGAACGCACACGGCAGGAGTTTTTGCAAACCCTGTGGTACGAAACCGCACGCGCGGGGCTGGAAATTTCGCTTGTGCTGGGGCTGATTCAGGTGGAAAGCAATTTCCGCAAATACGCCATTTCGCACGCCGGTGCGCGCGGGCTGATGCAGGTGATGCCCTTCTGGGCGCGCGTGATTGGCGATGGCGACGCGGGCAAGCTCTTTCACATGCAAACCAATCTGCGCTTTGGCTGCGTGATCTTGCGGCATTACCTGCACCGCGAAAACGGCGACCTGTACATGGCGCTGGGCCGCTACAACGGCTCGCGCGGACGCCCGCAATACCCCAACGCCGTTTTTGCCGCTCAGCAAAAGTGGCTGATGCCGCAGTGACGGAAGAAGTGTTGTTGGGCATCTGCTTGACGCCTGATTGGACTCTCTGAAGCCTTGATCAACTCCCACTGACCTTGGTCGCGGCAAGCTTTTCTGCCTGCAATAAATAGTCAGTGCACGATCAAGTGCAATTTACTCCTCAATAGCGCTTTGGCAGTACTGCCCTTGTCCACAGAATCTGTGGATAAGTCTCCACTTTTCCCTCTCAAACAAGCGTCGGGCGATATGCTTCAACGCCCTTGTTGCCTTGCCTAAAAATCAGGCAAAAATCCACCATCTTTTTTCACCATTGGTCACAGTACCCATGCGCTCGCTAGCAGTGTTCTCTAACGCCAAAGCTTAGGCGCTGTGTCAGCGTCCACTTACCACTAAATACTAAACAACCTAGCTTTGTATCTAAAAGAGCCAAAGGTTTGTCCTCCACACGCTTTTTTGATGCAACGAAGCAGCCCGCCACAAACGCCACCCGTTCACGCGGCCTGATGCAAGCACTGCGAAACGTGCCCTGATCTCTCATCAACTGGTAGCCACTAATCTGATGCTAATCAGGTACCAGCTCCATTCCAGCAACTGTCTGTACAGATACACGCACTGCTCAATAAAACACCTGCGTAATGAGATGCAATCGCATGTTTCGTCATGATTTTTGGGTGCTTCAAACTGTGGATAATTTTGTGCACAAATGCCGCCTTCAACACAGTCTTGACGAACAATCAATCACTTGAGTGCATTTAATCAAGCAGCGCCATCATTTTAATCATCAATAAAATCAATAAGTTATACGTCTATCATGAAGCAAGGAGAATAATCAGGTTCAATGATGAGCCACGCCCATCGCCCGCCAATAACTGTGCATAAATGCTGCTGGCATCAGTCCTTCTTTTACCCCTGTGCGTTGGGTTCACAGGCCCTCAGAGGCGCTCTGTTTTCAGCTTCTTCTCAACCCCATCGACCTGCCCCCGCAGAGGCAAAAGCCCAAGGCCTCGTCAGCACAAGATTGCCACGCGATGCAAACGCAGATAGGGGACTTTTCATCTCACCCCCAACAGCATGCCTAGTGGAGCGCACTCTGTCTCACACAGCGCCTGCAAACCCGATTTGTCGCCAAGCCTCGAACACGCTCACGGCTACGGCATTGGACAGGTTCAAGCTGCGCTGCCCAGGCCGCATGGGCAGGCGCAAGCGCTTATCGGGCAAACAAGCATCGACGACCTCTGACGGCAGGCCCGTGGTTTCGCGGCCAAACAGCAGCCAATCGCCCGCAGCAAAAGCGGCATCGTGCAAACTGCGGCGGCCCTTGGTCGTGAGTGCAAACAGGCGCAGCTTGTCGGGCTGGGCCTGCTGCAAAAAGCCCTGCCAGCTGGGGTAGCGCAGCACGCGCGCGTATTCGTGGTAATCCAGCCCGGCGCGGCGCAACTGAGCATCGTCCATGCTGAAGCCCAGTGGCTCAATCAAGTGCAGGCTGCAGCCCGTATTGGCCGCCAAACGGATGATATTGCCGGTGTTAGGGGGAATTTCCGGCTGATAGAGCACGATATGAAACATGGCCGCCAAGTGTACGCGCGGATGCTCAGCTGTCGTCTCGTCATCTATTGATATACAGCCGCTTTTTCTGTGTGGTTGAGATGGAGTTCGCGCATAATCCAATCGCCTATTCATCAAAGCCATTCAAACGACTACGCCCCATTGAAAAGCCGCCTACAGACAGCATCTCACAACGCACTTCAGTGAGCCGACGCTCTCCAATGAGTGCTTCCAGCCGCTGTTTTCTGTCATTCAAAAAAGCTGGATTATCAATCCATCTTCAGTAGGCAATGAAAGAATTAAGCAGCGTAAAACATACGTAGCTAAAGCAATAAGCAAAAAACTCACTGACGCATTGCTGAAATTGCCTATCACACGTAAAAAGCATCAAATGCCGTCATATTTACCGATTCCTCATGCATTAATCATCATTTCCACCTAAAGCACTCTACAAGCAAGCTGCTTCACCCACTTTTATTCATCGCCATGGCCAAAGATCGATCTGCCTCATCCCATCAAAACGCTTTGCAGGAGCCGTTGCAGCCCGGGCAATCGATCGAATTGCTCAAGGAACTGCACATTCTCACGCGCGATGGGCGGCTCAATCAGGATTCGCGCCGAAAGCTCAAGCAGGTGATGCATTTGTTCGGCTTCATTCGCCCTTTGTTGGAGGAGCTGGAAAGCCAACGCCCCCAAGGCATTCAACTGGCCGACCATGGCGCGGGCAAGTCTTACCTGGGCTTTTTGCTCTACGACCTGTTTTTGCGCACGCGCAGCAATGGCACGATTTACGGCATCGAAACGCGGCAGGAACTGGTGGATCGCTCGGCCGCGCTGGCACAGCGCCTGGGGTTTGAACGCATGCGCTTTTTGGCACTCAGTTCCGAGGCATCGGCCCACACGGCCGAACTGCCGCCGCAGATCGATATCGTGACCGCCCTGCATGCCTGCGACACGGCCACCGACGACGCCATTGCCTTTGCCC
Source organism: Allobrachymonas sp. (assembly GCA_030529305.1). Next base: position 8,696 of record JAUMXD010000038.1, on the reverse strand, counting down.
TGCACAAACAAGCGCAGCACTTGGTATTGGTGCCCTGCTGCCAGGCCGAAGCGGCTGCTCACTTGCGGCAGAACAAGGCCCTGCAACTGGCCCGCACGCCGCTGACCGAGTTGTGGCGCCACCCGCTGCACACGCGCGAGATGGGCAGCCACCTCACCAATGTGATGCGCTGCCTCTATCTGGAAGCACAAGGCTACCGCGTGACTGTGACCGAGCTGGTGGGTTGGGAGCACAGCATGAAAAACGAGCTGATTCTGGCCAGCTGGCAAGGCCAGAAAAAACGCAGTGCGGCCCAGCGCATGCAGGCACTGGCTGAATCGTTCGGCCTGGAAGCCTGGTTGCAGCAACGCTTCCCGCGTTTGTTCAACTGAACTGAACTGAGCTGAGCTGAAACGCAATAACTCATGCCCATGACCTCAACGGTTTTCAAGTAACAAACGCTCGTTTTGTTGCAAAAAATTACCAAGTAAAACACTCAATTATGATTTTTTATATAATTCATCCTACATTTTGTGGTGCGCCTCACTAGTGATACGCATTCTCATTCGATGCTATGATCTGACTGCCAGCTTTCATTCCTTGCATTTTCAAGGGATTATGAAATGTGTTAAATGCTTCAAGCTGGCAGGCTTGCCTGGCAAGCCGCTATTTACATCTTTGGAGGAGAACATACGATGAAAGTACAAAACATCACTGCCGCCGCTTTGCTCGCAGCTGGCTTGGCCACTGGCACGGCCGCCTGGGCGCACACCCCGCTGTGCAGCTGCTACGACAACGGCGATGGCACGGTGGAATGCGAAGGCGGCTTTTCCGATGGCTCTTCGGCCGCCGGTGTGGCGATGAAGGTGATGGATGCCAGCGGCAAGGTCGTGCTGCAAGGCAAGATGGACAAGAGCAGCACCTATTCCTTCAAAAAGCCGGCCGGCAACTATTCCGTGCTGTTTGATGCCGGCGAAGGCCACCGCATCACCATCCCCAGTTCAAAAATCAGCAAGTAAACCCTTTCCCAACCACTAGGAACTTATCCCATCATGAACAAGAAACTGCTCGCTTCCCTTTCGTCCGCCGCTTTGCTGGCCTTGTCTGCCGGCTCGGCACAGGCGCATTTCCAGTTGCTCTACACGCCAGAGGTGCAGCTGGAAGATCCCAAAAACGTGCCCGTCAAAATGGTGTTCTGGCATCCAATGGAAAACGGCCACGTCATGGACATGGGGCAGCCCGAGCAGTTTTTCTACGTCGCCAAAGACGGCAAGGTGGATTTGCGCTAATCGCTCAAGCCCATCACTTTCACGGGCAAAGACAATTCGGCCAAGGCGTTTGAGGCCAATGTCAACATCCGCCGCAATGGTGACTACATCTTCGTGCTGCAGCCCGCGCCCTACTATGAAAAGAGCGAGGACATCTACATCCAGCAGATCACCAAGTCTTACCTGAACAAGGGCGGCATCCCTGATGGTTGGGACAAGCCCGTGGGCCTGCCCACCGAAATCGTGCCTTTCAACAAACCCACCAATGTGCTGGCGGGCTCAACCTTCACCGGCCAGGTGTTGAGCAAGGGCAAGCCCGCAGCAGGCGTCGAGATCGAGATTGAGTACATGGCTGCTCCTCCTGATGTGCAAACCAACCGGCCTTCGTCCAAGGGCTCGGCCTCGGCCAAGGGCGGCACGCTCGTGGCGGTGACAGATGCCAGGGGCATGTTCACCTTTGGCATTCCCAAAGAAGGCTTCTGGGGCTTTGCCGCATTGGGCTCCGGCCCCAAAAAGAAATACAAGGGCAAGGAGCTGAGCCAGGACGCGGTGATCTGGATCCGCGCCGACAAGATGGAGTAAGGCCCGCTGCCGATGCAGCATGAAGGACGGGCATTTTTTGCCTGTGCAGTGAAGCAAACCTCCGCGTTGCCTCCGGAACGCGGAGGTTTGCGATTTCAAAGGGGCATGCAATGCAGCCACTCTCCCCAATCAACAGCAGCCAAGTCGCGACCAATCATGCGGGCCGCCCAATTGATCAGGCCAGTCTCCACCCTGCCGATGGCGGCACCGCCTGCGACCCAGGCGACCATAAAGCGCCTGCCGCGTCTAGTCAAACTTTGGCCGATGCGCCGATCGGCCAGCACTGCCGCGTACTGGCCGTGGGCGGCACGGGGCTGATGCGCCGCCGCCTGATGGACTTGGGCGTGATGCCCGATGCGGAAATCACCCTGCTGCGCGCCGCCCCCTTGAACGACCCCATCGAGATCCGCGTGGGCAACGCCTTCGTTTCGCTGCGCCGGACAGAGGCCGCCTTGATCGAAGTCGCCGCCCAGTGAATCCGCGATGAGCCCCCAACCCATCATGATCGAGAAAAAAGACAAGCTGCTGGTGGCCCTGGCTGGCCAGCAAAACGCGGGCAAGTCCACGCTGTTCAATGCGCTCACGGGCTTGCAGCAGCACATCGCCAATTACCCCGGCGTCACCGTTGACAAAAAAAGCGGCTTTTACAGCCACGCCGGGCTGCGGGTGGAAGTGGTTGATCTGCCCGGCACCTATGCGCTCACCTCCTTCTCGCCCGAAGAGCGCGTTTCGCGCGACTTCTTGATTGGCGAGCAGCCCGACGTGATCGTCAACGTGGTCGATGCTGCCAATCTGGAGCGCAGTCTGCTGCTGACCTTTCAGCTCATGGAGCTGAACCGCCCCATCGTGCTGGCGCTGAACATGGTGGACGTGGCGCAGCAACTAGGCCTGACGGTTCATGCCGACAAGCTGCAGGCGCATCTGGGCATTCCCGTGATCGCCACCGTGGGCAGCAAAGGCACGGGCATCAGAGAGTTGCGCGAAAAAATTGCCGAAGCGGCTGCGGCCCGGCAGCCCGCACCCAACTTTTCTTACGCCCAGTGGGAAGGCGCGGTGCAGACGCTGGCCGATGAATGGGCGCAACACCCCGAACTGCTGCCCCGCTACCCGCGGCGCTGGGCCGCCCTGCTGACGCTGGAAAACGACGAAAGCCTGGCGCAGGCCGCCCGCGTATCCGCGCCCGCAGCATGGGCACAGCTGGAGCAACTCGCGCAAACGCTGCTGGCGCAATACACCCACAACACGGGCCAACCCTTTGCCGACGCCATTCCCCGCCTGCGTACCCAGGCTGCCAAGGCCGCCTGCGCCGTGGCGGTGGAACGCACCGATCCCAACAAGGTCGGCCTGACCGAACGGGTGGACCGCGTGCTGCTCAACCGCTGGCTGGCGCCGGTGTTTCTGGTGCTCACGATCTGGCTGATTTACCAACTCTCGATCGTGCAAGGCTATGAGCTCACCAAAATCACCTGGCCCATTCTGGCGGGCCTGCGCAATCTGGTGGCCTCCTTCCTGCCCGATGCGGGCTTTCTGGTCGATCCGCAATTGCGCTCCGTCGGCCTGTGGATGGTCGATTCGGCCAACACCCTGCTCAACTACGTGCCCATCTTCCTGATTCTGTTCGCGCTCATCGCCATCCTTGAAGACAGCGGCTACATGGCCCGCATCGCCTTCATTCTCGATCGCATCCTACACCGCTTCGGCCTGCACGGGCAATCCACCCTGCCGCTGATTCTGGCGGGCGTGTTCGCTGGCGGCTGCGCCGTGCCCGGCGTGATGGCCACCAAGGGCATACCCGATACGCGCGCGCGCATGGCCACCATCCTCACCGTGCCCTTCATGAACTGCCTGGCCAAGGTGCCGCTGTACGTGCTGCTGGTCAACATCTACTTCGCGGCCGACAAGGGGCTGGTGCTGTTCTACATCTCCACCATCACGGTGATTGCCGCACTGCTCGTTTCCAAACTGCTCACCGTGTCGGTGCTGCGCCAAATGGAAACCGCGCCCTTCGTGATGGAGCTTCCGCACTATCACGTGCCGGGCATCAAAAGCGTGCTGCGCCGCGCGGTGGATCGCACCTGGCTCTACGTCAAGAAAGTGGGCAGCGTGGTGGTGGCCGTGGCCACGGCGGTCTATCTCTTGCTGCAATTTCCGGGGCTGACGCAGCAGCAAGAACAAGACTACCGCGCCCAGGCCGAGCAGGCCATTGCCGGCTTCTACAAAGGCATGCGCGGCAACCCCCATCTGGACGCGGTGGATAGCCAGGAAAAGCTCATCGCCCTGATCAACGTCTACAACGACTACCGTGCGCAAAAGCTCAACGCCTCCGGCCCGGCAGCGGCCGAAAAGGTGGATGCGCAATACGCCGCGAAGTATCCCGATTTCTATCCTTTCTTGCAGCGAGGGGGCGATGCCCACGGCAAAAAAGCCGCGCGCAACTTGAAGAAGCTCGACGACACGCGCAAGAACCTGCGCCGCGAAATGAAAGAACTGCGCATCCAGAACAGCGTACTGGGCCGCGTGGGCCGCGGGCTGGAAGGCATCACGCAATTCGCCAATTTCGACTGGAAGGTGAACGTGGCCCTGCTCAGCTCCTTTGCCGCGCGCGAAAGCAGCGTGGCGACGCTGGGCGTGCTCTTCGGGCAAGATGATGAAGAAAACGTCACGCTCGAAGAGCGCATGGGCGAAGAGCAAAAATCCCAAGGCTACGATGCGCTGACTGCCACCGCGCTGATTCTGTTTTTTGCGCTTTACCCGCCCTGCCTGGCCACCACCATCATGATCCGCGTGCAAACCGGCTCGTACAAATGGATGGTGTTTTCGATGATCTTCCCCACCCTGCTGGGGCTGCTGGTAGCCAGTGGCGTGTACACCATCGGCACAGCGCTGGGCCTGAGCGGCATCCAGACCTTCTCGGCCGTGTACTTCATCGCGCTGGGCTTGTTGCTGATCGTGGGCTTGTATCACCGGCGCCAGCCAGCTGGCCACGTGCCTGGGCAGCCTTCGCTCAAGGAAGCAAGCGCCACAACCTTAGCTAATGCTCATGCCCACGCCTCACCAGACAGCCCGGCAGCAAGCAATACGGCTGCAGCACCTGCCCACACACCTTGCCAACCAGGGGGCTGCAAATGCTCGCGCTGAATGCTCGCTTATCCAGCCGCAACGCTTTGCTTTGCGGATTGCACCTTCGCATCTGCAGCACCCGCCCATACGCCCTGTCAGCCAAGGGATTGTTCAAATGCTCGTATTGAATGGCTTGCCCACCCGCTCTCAACGCCTTGCGGATTGCATCCTTACACAACGGGTTGGCGCTGCTTGGGCGACTTGGGCAAACAGCCTACACGCCGTCTGCACCCACTTCTCAGCCGAGCTCCATCACTGAATTGAAAAGGTACACACCATGCAACCTTCCATCGACCTGAGCCACGAAACAGCCTTCGGTTGGACCGAATGGGGCATTTTGCTGGCGGTGCTCGTCATCGCCGGGTTTTATCTGTGGCGCAAAATCTTCGTCAAAAAAGGCTGTGGCTGCTCGGGCTGCGGCAAGGAAAAAAGCTGCTCCATCAAGCCCCAGCAAGTAGAAGAAAAACCCATCGTGCTACACAAATGAGCACAGCCAGCGCGGCCTACTACCCATCAGTGCGCGCACCCAAACTTTCACTACGCGTCAGCTAGATGCTGGGCTTGGGATTGGAATGAGGCAGGCACAAGCTGCGCAGCAGGTTTAGCCGTGCATCACAAACGGTAAACACGCCCTGCGCACGTCGCACCCTCACCCTCGCTTCGCCCAAGTTCTGGAAGAAGATGCACAGATTTCAAAGAGATTTCTTGCATAAGCCAACACTGCTTTTTGTACGAACAATCCAAACTCATCTGCAAGAAGCATTCGGCTGAATCAATCACAGTTACTGGCTTGGAGAATAAAAAACCTGTGCACCCCACAAATGCCTTCTCGCAGCAAGGCTGGCTTTACAGCATCCGCATACGTGCATGATGCGCACGCATTGAATGATGTTTTAACTGCTTATTGCAAGCCGCTCAGGTAACGCAGCTCAGCAGGCGCAGAGCTTCTGCCAGACTCATATTCAAAAATAAATACGCACAAAAAAGCCTCCCGCAAGGGAGGCTTTTTGCTTTCAAGTCCAAGGGCCGAAGCCCCAGGAATTAGAAGCGGTGACGCAGACCAACTGCGAAGGAGTCGGTATGAGTTTGAGCTGTAAAGCCAGCATTTTTAACTTTCCAGCTGTTGGCACGAGCAGCACGTGCATAGAAAGCTGTACGCTTGCTCAGGGCATAAGTACCTTCCAGAGCAAAATCGTGGCCTTTGATCTTGTCGTTGTTCACGGTTGCCTGACCAGCCACCATAATGCCAGCAGGCGCTTTCCAGTAGTTGTAAGCATACTGCGCACCCAAAGTGAAAGCACCGAAAGGTACAGTCACGCCAACGCCAAACTGTTGCATGGGCTTCTCGTTGCGAGCATCGTTAGCCAGATAGTGCGCATGCAGCTTGGCAGCAGTGAAGTCATAAGTTGCGCCAACGCCGTACTCGGTGTCTTTACGTGTGGTTGTTGCAGCGTTTTTCTCACGGAATTGCTGAACGGCAGCGCCCACAGTCACAGGACCGCCACTGTAGCTCACGCCAATGCCATAGCCTTCGGTACGAGCACGGGAAACAACGCCTGTGCTATTGGTGGTCTTCTTGCTGTCATAGCCCGCGAAAGCGCTTACACCCACGCCGCCAAACTCACCAGAGTAGTGAACGCCAGTGTAACGACCTGTATTGAAGCCTTTGGTCAACTCGTCTTCGGTTACTTTGGAAACAGCCTGGTAGTCACCAGCGATGGAGTCTACGGGTGTGTAATCGCGGCCCAACAGAACCTGACCAAAACTGCCCTTCAAGCCCACCACGGAACGGCGGTTAAAGCCACCAGCAAATGCACCGTTAGTGGAGTTGAAGCCTGCTTCAACGTTGAACACGGCAGACAGACCGTTACCCAGGTCTTCTTGACCCTTCAAGCCCCAGCGAGGACCAGAGGAACCACCAGAGATCAGGCCTGTTGTACGCACTTTCTCGGTGCTGGTAACTCTGGCAACAGTTACTTTGTTTCTAACTTGTTCAACGCCGTAGCCAGCGTCAACAACGCCGTACAGAGTTACGGAAGATTGTGCGGAAGCAGCGCCCACAGCAGCCAGAGCGGCAACAGCAATCAGAGATTTTTTCATTGCAAGTTTCTCCAAGGTTAAACAGAGGGCGCCGGAGGATTTTCCTGTTGTGAGCTTTGCATTGCAGGAAATGCCTGGATCGCAAAGCTCCCGGCTCCCCGGGCCAACCTCCTTATCGGAAGCTGGCTCTATTGCACCAGACCTTGGGCCGATCTGCAAAGGGTTTGCTCAATTTATCTGTGATTTGTTGCACGCAGGCAACAGGCTTGTCGCGTTGGAACTACACCTTAGCGCCTGTTTTTGCCAGTTTGACGCGAGGCTGACGTTAATGCCCGCCAATTGACCCTTGAACTTAAAGCGTTGTGCGAATTGCGTTGCGGATCTCCGCGTACCGGCACATCTTTTGGTGCATATCACGCAGCGCGGTGCTGATGTTGGCGGCCAGCACCAAGGTCAGCTTGGCGACCAGACGCGGTTCGGCATCGAGCAAAGCCAGCAGTTCGCGCCGACTGATGATGGCACAGAGCACGTCGCCATCGTCCGAGGCGCGGCAGTCGGCCTGGCGCGGGCTGCCGTCGAGCAAAGCCAGCTCACCCACCCAATTGCCTGCGTGCAGGATGTTGACGGTGAGCACCTGATCCTCGGCAATGTGTGACTCAACCACGACTTCGCCACTGAGGATGAGCATCATGAAGTCGGTATCGGCGTGCTCGTCTTCAACCAAAAAGCGCTCGCCCGCAGGGATGGTGTAGGGGTGCATGCGCTGCACGAGCGCAGTGGCTTCTTTTTCGGTGAAAGGGGCAATGCTGTTGGCCGAAGTCAGCAACTGAACAGCTATTTTGTGGGGCACGGCTCAATCTCCTCATCCGTCACACCGCGAGTGTGACACCAGGCACGTGCCCGCGCAAGCCGTATGCCTTTGTATGCCTTTAATGGGGCGATCCTGGCTGCTGCGCCATGTAGCACCCAGGCAAAAACGGGGGCGCGCACACGCGGCTCATTCACTTGGCTCTCGATGCGTTGAGATATTCGTAGTGCTTGCCTCTCTGCGGAATGCGCCATCCCCCCCGCAGCAAGCCACTTTTGTTTTTGAGCTTGGCTTGTGATCGGTTCGCACCAGGCCGCTTGCCGTGTCATTTGCTCAGCGCAAGAAAGCAGCATTTTTTCGAGGTATTCCAAACATGGGGCAGCCCCAAACAGCCCGCTGGCCCTATGATGCGCGCTCCCTTGAGCCTGCTCTGTTTCTGCTGGTCGTGTCAATCAAAGATCAAAAGACCGCATTGCGTGCCGATGCGCGCGTTACGGCCCAACAACTCAAGGCACTCCGGTACGGCTGCTGCGGCTACGCACCTATTGCCTATTGATTACGACGCTTTGCTTTTTCCTAACAAAAACGATTTTTCATCATGCCCGCCCACCCCTTGCCCCCACCCCCGCTGAAACTGGCCGGTCTGGAGCCTTTGACCATCGACGAAGGCACGCTGTTCGTCAACATTGGCGAGCGCACCAACGTCACCGGTTCCAAGGCGTTTGCGCGCATGATCCTGAACGAGCAGTACGAAGAAGCCTTGGCCGTAGCGCGCCAGCAGGTGGAAAACGGCGCACAGATCATCGACGTGAACATGGACGAGGCCATGCTCGACAGCGAAGCGGCGATGGTGCGCTTTCTGAACCTGATGGCAAGCGAACCCGACATCGCCCGCGTGC
>JAUMXD010000037.1 GCA_030529305.1 Allobrachymonas sp. | reverse complement strand
TGGCCGATGGCATCCAGCAAGGCGGGGCCGATGCCGTGCTGGCCGCCAGCATCTTTCACTACGGCGAATACACCGTGCAGCAGGCCAAGCAATACATGGCCGAGCGCGGTATTGCCGTGCGCTTGTAAAACCACGGCCACGCGCCGTACGGCAAGTTCGTATCCAATCTCTGCAGCATTTGAACAGCTGGCTCAGGATATTGGCGAAGCAGTTGTTGTTAATAAAAATACGGTGCGCAGCAATGGTTTGGGATATTCGGCGTTTTAATCAGGCGGGCCAGGTGCGAGGCGCTGTGGGTGTTGCTTGTTAAAAAAGCGTGTGGCGTTTATAGAAGCACGATATGCGATTGGCCGTGACAGTGTCCTAATGCAACATCGACTTCATATACTTCCCTGATGTTCTGAGAGTTGATGATTTGAGTGCTGCCTCCTGTGGCAAAAGCCTGTCCATTTTTCAGGAGCAGGCAGTTCTGACAGAACCGCAGGGCCAAATTCAAATCATGTACGATGGTGCAGGCGGCAATCCCTTGTGTCGAGATCGAGTGCTCCAGAATCGACATGACTTGCATTTGATGCTTGATGTCCAGGCTGCTGGTAGGCTCGTCAAGCAGCAGGATTTTGGCTTCTTGCACCAAAGCCCTGGCAATCAGCACCTTTTGTTTTTGCCCGCCACTCAATTGTGAAAAGGGTCGCGCAGCCAATGCAGCAAGTTGTAGCTGCTCGAGTGTTTTCCAGGTTTTCTCTTCGTCTTTTTGTGAGCTGTTCCATTTGTGGTGCGGATGCCTGCCCATCAATACCACTTCAAAAACGGTCAAATTGCTGGGGTGGCTGAATGTTTGCTGTGGCACATAGGCGATTGATCGGGCTACTTCCAGTGGCGTCATGGTGCGGATATTGCGCCCGGAAATATGAATCTCGCCCTGCTGTGGCCTGAGCATATGGTTGAGGCATTTGAGCAAGGTGGTTTTGCCGGAGCCGTTGGGTCCAAGTATCCCCAGCATCTCACCATAATGCAATGAAAAATCGACTGATTGCAAAACAGGCCGGCTTTTATAGGAAAACCCCAGGCTCTGAACCTGGATTGCAAATTCTGTCATGGCTGTATTTTTCAAAGCCCATTAATGGAGATTGTTGCCATCCAGGTGCGGCCTGGATGCATGGAGCTGAGCTGGGTTTCATATTTTTTGTTCAACAGGTTCACTGCGGAAAGGCTGGCAGTGAGCTTGTTGCCACCAGCCAGGTTCCAGCTTTTCCAAATCTTGGCATCCAGAGACTCGTAGGGGCGCATCTTGTAGTAGGGGAGTTGTGTATTTTCATCATCGGCATACCGTTGTGAAACGGTGCGCAAATTTACGCTGGTATTGAAAAGCGAAGGGTCAATATAGCGTACGCCTAGATTGAATATTCGATCGGGAGCATTTCGTATTTGATTGCCAACATTTGCAGACCCGGCGGTGATTCGTGAGCGATTGAGAGTCAGGCTGGAAGCGAGGGACAGTTTGGGGTTGATTTGCCATTTTCCGTTGACTTCCAGGCCATAAATACGCGCCTGGGCCAGATTGTCGGTTCGGCGGATTGTCACATTGGGCAAGGTGGGGTGTTGGTCATAGCGGTAGCTGAGCATATTCTTGATGCGCCCATAGTAGGGCGTTATATTCAAATGCAAACCGCTTTTTGGGTGATTGCTTTCCAGGCCTGCGTCTATCATCCAGGTTTTTTCTGGTTTGAGCTTGGGGTTGGCTTCGCTCCAAGAGTTTCCCGAACTGGAGCTGGAGAACATCCAGGATGCATCGCCGGGCCAGAAGGCCGTGCCAATGGATGAGCGCAAGGCGTATTGGTCGTTTATTTTGAATTTTGTGGCAGCGCGGTAGGTTACCGTAGAGCGGCTCAGGCTGTTTTTAGGTGGATGAGGCTTTGAAGTGCTATTGAAAACGTTGAAAAACCGCCACTTGTCGTAACGTGAGCCCAGGATAACGCTGAGGCGCTCGTTCATGAAAAAGCCCTGATATTGCAAAAAGGCAGCCTTCTCATCAGTGTGGGTGCGCGAGCTTCGCAATGTGGCGCCCGTCGTAGCGCTGACGCGTTGGCTTGAAAGCAGCTCGCGGTGAAAGCTCACGCCGCCAGTGATGATGTGGTTTTTTTCGGGGCTGTAGTCGGTTTGAATCTCTGCCAATCGGCGCGTCATGCGCGAGTAGGTTGTGCTGACAGGCTTGGGATTGAGAAGGGCTTTTCCGGCAACCAGCTTCAGACCGCCATTGGTGGTTATTGGGCGATCCAAATCCTGATAACCCAGTGTTCCGGTAAATGTCAAATTGCTTGCGGGCTTGAACTGATACTGGAGTTTGCTCAAACTTTGTTTGGCATCTTCTGCTCCCATGCGATTGGGTTGGCCGCTGGAAACAGTATAGTGTGAGCGATGGTGCGACAGGGATAAACGCCCATTGCCAAGCTTGATGCCCACGGAGCCAGCGAAACGCAAATTGCGTGACCATTCGTCCTCAATAGAAGCGCCGCTTAAAAAGCTGGTTTTGCCGAGTCGATACAGCTCCAGCATGTTTTCCAGCGGTTTGGTTTTGTAGCCTTTGCTTTGATCGTGCGTCAATGAAAAATAATAGTCAAAAGTGTCGGACTTGTTGCCTATCGTGGCACTGGCACGCATGGTGTTGAAAGAGCCGTAGGCGAGCGCCGCTTGCTTGCCTTGAAAACTGCGTCCATCGCGGGTCACGATATTGAATGCGCCGCCAGACGCGCTGGCACCATAAAGTGCTGAAGAGGGGCCAAGCACCACATCCAAGCGCGCAATATCTGCAGGGGCGACGGTGTTGGTGAGCATGGGAATGTGTGAAGAAGTGACCGGCAAGCCATCAACCAAGTACAGTGTGCGCGCGATGAAATAGCCGGTTCCGCGCAGATTGACCCACGGCGCTACTGTCGGCACTTGCGGAGCCACATAAACACCGGGAACCCCCATGAGCAGCTCGCCGTAATTGTTGCGCTGCTGCACGGGCTGGTCTTCTATTTCTTGCTGGGTGACGGAGTGAGCAGTGACCGGCAGCAGTTCAGCCGGTGTATGGGTACGAGTTGCCGTGACGCTTGTGATTGGAAGCTCGTTGATTTCCGCGTCTGCTTTGGATGCTGCCGCCGGAGCGGTTTGCGACCAGCCGCCCAATGGCCAAAAAGCTGCGGCAGCCAACACGCATTTGCCAACCAGTTTTCTTTGAGTGGCTTGTATTTTCATGATGCGCTTCCCTTCAAAAGAGCGTGTAGTCGCAGTGGCAGGCAGGTAATAACATCAAGGCATTGCTTGAATGAGCATTTTTTAATATATCATAAGAAAGTGTTGCGCCGGCTTCCTTTTTTGACGTAAGCAGTTTTGTGTTCTCGAAAATTGACTCCAGGAGTTTTGGAATGAGAAGTAAACTCAATCGCTGGTTTTTCATGCCTTTTGTGGCCATGTTGGTGTCGTTGTCTGCTTGCAATAAAGCATCAGACAAAAAAACGGTCAATACAGACTCTGCGACAAAAAGCCTGTTAGGAAAGGGCTATGCGCTGGAAATATTTGGCAATGCCAACGGGGATTGGTATATTGATCAGGAAGACATCAATCTTGTTCGCCAAATCATTCGGGGCGAGAAAGAGAAAACCGATTTTTCGGATGCGAATCAGGATGGCGTTGTTGATGATGCAGACCTTGCGCAGATACAAAAAATCATTGATAACAAGCCTGACATTCTCTGGATGCTGGACGGGAATGGCAAGAAGGTGCAGATTCCCTTGCCGGTGCGGCGCATAGGGGTTGAATACCACAGCAATGCCGAGTTGATGAATGTTCTGGGTGTTGCCGACCGAGTGGTTGCTGTAGATGCCGGCGCCCATGCCTTGCGTGATATTTACTTCCCTGGGCGATCTGAGATCGCAAATATGGGCGCAATGGCACCCAATCCAAATTTTGAAAAAGTGTTGGATCTGGATTTGGATGTTCTCTTCACCTTTCCTGCGGATACGGAAACAAAGGCAAGCAGCTTGCCCCAGACCAGGGTGGTTTTTCTTGGCCTTTATTGGCCTAATGTCATAGAGCCACAATCTTCCAAATTCATGCAGGGTGTTATCAAGGCGGGCTATATCGTAGGAAAGAAAGAGCGAGCTTATGATTATGCCAACTGGCTGTTGGGCTTGGTCGATAATATCAAGCAGCGCACAGCGAGCTTGCCTCAAGAAAAACGTCCTGCCGTGTTGATGACTTCATATAATCGCTATTTCCAGGACGGTGAAACCAAAACAGCTTCCATCTATACCAGTATCGATCCTCTTTCGCAGGCTTGCATGTTGGCCGGGTGTCGTCCCATAGCAGAAAAAATACCGGAGTGGAGCGGGAAGGGGGCTGTATATGGCACCACGGTGGGCATGGAGTGGATCATGGAACAAGATCCTGAGTTTATTTTTGCCCACAGCGTCCGTTATACATATGGGGGGCAGACCAGAGAGCCGTCTCTTGGCTATGATGCAGAGGATTCAGAGGCGATGGAAAATGCTGCGGCCAACATGAAGAAACTGCCTTTGCTCCAAAATCTGAAGGCGGTGAAGAATAATCATGCCTATGTTACGGCAGGAGACTTCAGGAATAATGCCATGGGGGGTATTTTGGGAGCTTCTTATCTGGCAAAGGCAATGCATCCCGGCTTGTTTGCTGATTTTGATCCGGTTTCAATTCATCAGGAATTCGTTTCTCGCTGGATGGGTCTGAATTATGATCTGTCCAAAAAAGGAGTGTTTATTGCCCCATCGCCAACGGCAAAGTGACAAAGACAAAGCGCTGTGACCATGAGCCTGATTGACTGGAATTTGTTGTGGAATAGCGAAATGGTCTTGACGCAACGCCAGCGTCTGAACAGCGGCGCATTCTGGGATGCACAAGCAAAGAGCCAGAGAGCATGTGGCAAGGGGTTCAGTGAGCAGCTCAGCTGCTCGCAATTGGACATCATCGCGCCACAGGCATCTGAAACCATCATTGAGATTGGGCCTGGCTCGGGAAGGCTGACTTTGCCCTTGGCGCGCCGCAGTGCTGCGGTAACGGCCATTGACCCTTCGGCGAAGATGCTGGCCTTGCTGCGTCAACGAATGCGCGAGCAAGGTATTTGCAATGTGAATTATGTGCATAACGGCTGGGATGAAGCGATCAGGCAAAACCAGATCGCGCCTCACGATGTGGTTGTCGCATCCTATTCATTATTCATGATGGATATGCGCCAGCAGCTTGGCAATATGAATCGCCTGGCGTGCAAAAGGGTGTGCCTATTTGTTCCCGCCGAGTTGCGCTTGCCAATTGAGGTTCAGCATATTCTGCATGGTGCGCAAGTGGGCTGCCAGATGGCAGATCACATCATCCTGCTCAACTTGCTTTATGACATGGGAATTCATGCAGAGCTGAGCTATATACCCTTTGCCTCGGAGAAAATTTTTTCCTCAGTGGATGAGGCGCTTGAGGAGTATGAAAATTTTTACTCTGCGCCCAAACAATCCCTGCCTGCTTTAAAAAACTATGTATCAGGTATTGCAACAAGACGAGAGGATGGCAGCATTTGTGTCTCTCGCACTGGATTGACAGGGGCATTGGTATGGCAGAAGAAGTAAAAGAGCAAGATATTCTTCAAGCCAAGATTGCCATTGAGCGGCTTAAGTTCAGGCGCAGGGCTTTGGCCATAGGGGCTTTGCCAGCGCTCATTGCCTTGATGATCTATTCCATGCGGATAGGTGTAGCAGATATATCATTGCTGCAAACCCTGAAAATTATAGCGGCGCGCTGGATTGATTTTCCGGAGGCGATATCGCCGAAACATGAAACGATTATCTGGGTTCTGCGAATACCCAGAGTGCTGGTTGCCGCTGTTGCCGGAGCCACATTGGGCATGTCGGCTTGTGTGACGCAGGCTATTCTGAAGAACCATCTGGCCAGCCCTTATACCCTTGGCGTTTCTTCCAGCGCTGCTTTTGGCGCGGCGCTGGGCATGATTTTGAAAATCGGTTTTTTTGAAGGGGTTTGGGCGATAATCGCAAATTCTTTTATATTTTCTTTGCTGCCAGCCCTGGTTATTTTTTTTGCAAACAAGAAAAGAGTCCTTTCTGGCGAGGGTATTATATTGTGCGGGGTCGCCATATCCTTTGTTTTCAGTTCGCTCAATACCCTGCTGCAATTTGTTGCGGAGGATGATGCGCTGAGGAACTCCTTGTTTTGGACGGTGGGGGACTTGACCCGGGCGGCCTTGTGGCAGCTGCCTTATCTTCTGGCGGCGATGTTGTTGTTTTTTGTGCTGGCTTTTTGGCTGGCCTCTCGTATCAATATCATCAAGATGGGGGATGATGATGCGAGAGCGATGGGTGTGAATGTCGAAAAAATAAAAATAGTATCTATTATCGCGGCATGCTTGGCAACGGCCTCTGTAATTTGTTTTACTGGCTCCATTGGTTTCGTTGGCTTGCTGGCCCCGCATATTGGCCGCTTGATTATCGGGGGTGATGAGCGTTACCTGATTCCCGTTTCTGCTCTGCTTGGAGCGCTTTTGCTGATAATCGCGGATATTGTGGCCAAGAGCTTTTTTGCTCCGGTAATATTGCCTGTAGGCGCAGTTACGGCATTGATCGGTGGCCCTGTATTGGTTTATTTCTTGCTGCGCAGTAAATCGTAGCGTGTTTTTATGGATAAGGATTTTTGGCTCAATGCCATCCGTTGGGATGTCAACGGCCTGGTGCCCGTGATCGCGCAAGAGCAAAGCAGTGGCGACGTGCTGATGTTTGCCTGGATGAATCGTGAGGCCCTGCAACAAACCGCGGCGCTGGGCCGCGCCGTGTACTACAGCCGCTCGCGCGGCAAGCTCTGGTACAAGGGCGAAGAAAGCGGGCACGTGCAAATCGTGCACGACATTCGCCTGGATTGCGACAACGACGTGATTCTGCTCACGGTCACGCAAACGGGGCACACGCCCGGCATTGCTTGCCACACCGGGCGGCACAGCTGCTTTTACCAGCGCTTACACAACGGGGTCTGGCAGGCGGCCGATCCCGTCTTGAAAGACCCGCAGCACATCTATAAATAAGCGTGCCGGCTTGAGCTGTTGTTGCAAGGCATGCTCTGGGCTTCAGCACTGCATTGGCGAGCCACACGCCGGGTGTTGGGGTATTACAGATTTCGCTGCGCCACGGTTTGCGCGTGCGTTTGTGCATTCTGCAAAGAAAGGTTCCTGTTCATCATGCAAAGCACTCAAGCTGCTGCTGGCGCAACGTCAGCCCTTTCAAGTGACGACACCTTGTCCCGCTTGGCCAACGTGATCGAATCGCGCAAGCCCGCGCATGGTGGGGATCCCGAAGCCAGCTACGTGGCGCGCCTGCTGCACAAGGGGCCGGATGCCTTCCTCAAAAAAATCGGCGAAGAGGCAACCGAAGTCGTCATGGCGGCCAAAGATGCTGATGCAGGAGCCGACAAGGCCAAGCTGGTGTACGAAGTGGCCGATTTGTGGTTTCACAGCCTGGTGGCCTTGGCGCATTACGGCTTGTGCCCTGAAGACGTGCTGGCCGAGCTGGCTCGGCGTGAAGGCACCAGCGGCATTGAAGAAAAAGCCTTGCGCAAGGCCCAAGCGCGCGAACGCGGCGAGCCTTGATGGGCGCAATGCTTGGTTTGATTGGGCTTGACTTATTGATTGGGGTGTGCAGCCTGCGGGCTGCAATGTTGCCATCTGGATGAGGAGGACGAACGATGGATGACGTGGTGGATGTGGAAGCCCGCTTCAAAAACGAGGGCAGTGCCAGCAAGAACAACAATGGCAGCCCGCGCAGCAATGGGCAACAACCGGGGCAGCCAGACCCCGCGGCCAAGCGTTTGCAAACGCTGAAAAACCTGAGCTGGATCAGCTACGGCTTGCACCTGATCGTGGCGCTGGCTGCAGTGATACCCGGCACGCAGGTGGGTGTGGGCTTGCTGCTGGTGGCGATGATGATCGATTGGGTCAAGCGCCCGGATGCGCGAGGCACTTGGCAGGAAAGTCACTACAGCTGGCGCATTCGTTCGGTGATTTGGGCGGGCCTGCTGTATGTTTTGACCACTCCCTTGTGGTTTCCTTTCGTCGTGCCCGGATGGGTGGCTTGGGGCTTGATCTCGGTCTGGTTCCTTTATCGCATTGTGCGTGGCATGGTGTGCATGCACGATGGCAGGGAAGTCAGCAGTTAAGCGTTGCGTGCCTGGCAATCGGTTCTGGCAAACAAGCAGGGTCGGCCCCCTACAATGGCTCATCGCATGGATGACTTTTCGCGTTTTCCAAAGGATGTCTGCATGAGCCACGATTCCAACTGTATTTTTTGCAAGATCGCCGCTGGCGAAATCCCTTCGCGCAAGGTGTACGAGGATGAAGACCTCTTCGCCTTTCACGACATTGCTCCTTGGGCGCCCGTGCATTTCTTGATGATTCCCAAGCGCCACATCACATCCATGGCGCAATTGAGTGAGGCAGACGCAGCCCTCATGGGCAAGATCATGACGTTGGCGCCCAAGCTGGCGCTGGAGCAGGGCTGCGAGCCGTATCCCGAAGGCGGCTTTCGCGTGGTGGTGAACACGGGTACGCACGGCGGGCAAGAGGTGCACCATCTGCATGTGCACGTGATGGGCGGCCCACGCCCCTGGGCCAAAGGCTGATGGCTCTAAGCAGATAGGCAAGCAAGAGCCAAGCGTGCGGTGTGATGCGCGGTTCCAGATCGCGGTTGTATCAGGCCTTGGTTCTAGTCGCGCATGTTTGGGGGTACTTTAAACGCTGCCAATTTCTTAGACAAGCTCGTGTTTCAGCGCACGGGCCAGAGCGGGCCAAGCCATCAAGCCTTTGAGCGTCATTGGTCGCTGCTTCTCCACTACAACTTTGGGCAGGAAGGTTGAGCATGGAATTCAAAGACTATTACCAGATCCTGGGCGTGGACAAAAACGCCAGCGCCGATGACATCAAAAAAGCCTATCGCAAGCTGGCGCGCAAATACCACCCGGATGTGAGCAAAGAGGCCGATGCCGCCCAGCGCATGGCCGAAGTCAACGAGGCCAACACCGTTCTTTCCGACCCCGAAAAGCGCAAAGCCTACGATCAGCTGGGTGCGCAGGGCTATGCTCAAGGCATGGGCGCGGGCGGCCATTACCAGCCGCCACCGGGTTGGGATGCGGAGTTTGCTTTTACCGATCGGGGTGACGGCTTTGCCGGTTTTGGTGGCGAGGGGCATTACAGCGACTTTTTCGAGAACTTGTTTGGCGCAGCTGCCCGTGCGCGGCATGCGCGCGATCGTTCGGGTGCCAGTGCAGGCACTGGCCGCAGCCGTGCCATGCGGGGCGAAGATCAACACGCCACCATCGAACTGGAAGTGCCCGACACTTACCACGGCGTGGAGCGCACCCTGACCCTGCAAGGCCACAAGGTGGATGCACAGGGGCGTATCGTGCCCGAGCAGCGCACCTTGCAAGTCAAGATTCCCAAAGGCGTTTACGAGGGGCAAATGATTCGCCTGGCCGGGCAAGGCGGTCCGGGCTATGGTGGCGGCGCGGCGGGCGATTTGCTGCTGCAAGTGCGCCTGCGGCCCGATAGCCGTTGGCGCGCGGAGGGCAAAGACGTGTACCAGCGCCTGCGCTTGTCGCCGTGGGAAATTGCGCTGGGCGGCAGCGTGCACGTTGAAACAGTGGGCGGCAGCACGGTTGAAGTCAACGTACCGGCAGGCAGTGGCAGCGGGCGCAAGCTGCGGCTGAAAGGGCGTGGCATTCCGGCCACGCAGCCTGGCGACCTGTATCTGGAAATTGAACCGGCCGTGCCTGGCGCGGTAACGGATGAGCAGCGCGCCGCTTGGCAAGCGCTGGCGCAGGCTTACCCGGGCTTTGATCCGCGCCGTGCTTGATTGCGCCTAACGACACACAAGAGGTTGAACATGAAGCATTCCGACATTTCTGCCCTGATGGTGGCCGCTGAATCGGTTGAGTTGCTGGGCGACGATGCCTTGACCCTTGAACAATTGGCGCAAGCCTGCAACCGCACGGCGCAATGGCTCACCAGCCGGGTGCAGGCGGGCGTGATTGCCCCTACGGCCAGCGTGGATGTGGAGGTGCTGCACAGCGAGCAGTGGCGTTTTTCTTCGGCCACGGTGGTGCGTGCGCGCCGCGTGTCTGAACTGGAGCGCTGCTTTGATGCCGACCCGCAACTGGCCGCGCTGACGGTGGATTTGATGGAAGAAGTCGCCCGGCTGCGCAACCGTTTGCAGATGTTGGATTGAGGTGCGACGCAGCGCAGATAAGCGCGTGGGTGGTTTGTCAAACTTGGCTGCCTTTATCTGTACGCTGACGCTTGTTGCGGTATCGATTGATTGATGCAGGTTAGATGTGCAGGCGTATCTGCCTGGCTTTGATCAGCTTTGTGCGCATTGAAAAACAAACCGGCCAGATCGCAAGTTCTGGTCGGTTTGTTTTTCAGGGGCTGTCGTGGCGTGCTTACTGCGCGCTGCTGGCCTTCGGGTTGGCTGTGGCGGGTTTGGGCCGCTGCTGCGGCGTGACTTGAATCGTCAGCGCCTCGGCCTTGCGCACCATGTGCAAATCGGCTGGCGTGCCAGGTTTGAGGGCCGATACCGCCGCCAGCAAATCCTGGGGGCTGCGCACGGCGTGCGCATTTACCTGGGTGATGATGTCGCCAGGCTGCACGCCCGCATGGGCTGCGGGGCTGCCATGCACCACGCCAGTCACGATCACGCCAGCGTTTTCCTGGCTGTCGAAAGCGGCTGCAATCTCTGCAGTGAGGGTGCCGGGCTCCACTCCAATCCAGCCGCGCGTGACGTGGCCGTGGCGCACGATGTCATCCAGCACCTGTTTGGCCATGCTGGTGGGTGTGGCAAAGCCAATGCCCATGTAGCCGCCCGTGCGGGAATAGATGGCGGTGTTGATGCCCACCAGATTGCCGCGAATATCCACCAGCGCCCCGCCCGAGTTGCCGGGGTTGATGGCGGCATCGGTCTGGATGAAGTTTTCAAAAGTGTT
Source organism: Allobrachymonas sp. (assembly GCA_030529305.1). The sequence goes on along the minus strand of JAUMXD010000037.1, from coordinate 2,958 downwards.
GATGCCCAGCTCGCTGCGGCCCAGCGCGCTGACGATGCCGCTGGTAACCGTTTGGCCCACGCCAAAAGGGTTGCCAATGGCCAGCACCGGGTCGCCCACCTGCAAGCTGCCGGAATCACCTAGGGTGATGGCCGGGGCCGTGCCGATGTCGATTTTGAGTACGGCCAGATCGGTGTCGGGGTCGGTGCCGATCACGCGGGCGGGCACGCGGCGGCCGTCGCTCAATTGCACTTCGATGTCGCTGGCATCGTTCAGCACGTGGTTGTTGGTTAGAACGTAGCCTTCGGTACTGACGATGACGCCGCTGCCCATGTCGGAAAAAACGTCTTCTTCATCGTCGGCAGGTTCTGCTGCGCCCAGGTTCGGGTCAGAGCGCTTCAGCGCCATCTGTTCGGCCTGATCGGGGTTGGCGATCACACTCACGACCGCAGGTGCTGCCAGCCGGGCCGCATGGCGCAAGGTTTCAGAAGGCGGGTGCGCCAGCTTGGGCGAGGCGGGTACGGGCGCTGGGGCCGGCGGGGTGCGCTGGCTTTTTATTGGCAGCCAATCGGGCTGCAAAGTGACCAATACAAACCAACAAGCCACCAGCACCGTAACGAGCTGCGAAAATAGCAACCACAGTTTTTTCATGAGCGGAATTGTCGCTGAAATTCCCGTTCAGACAGGGCTCTGCTGGGCCGTGTTTTCCATACCTTCTTCGGAGTGAGCCATGTTGCGCCAAGACCTGCTGGCGGCGTTTGATGCCTGCATGCAGCCAGAAAATTTCAAAGACTATGGCCCCAACGGGCTGCAAGTGGAAGGGCGGCCCGAAGTCAGCACACTGGTTTCGGGCGTGACGGCCAGTCGCGCCTTGATTGAAGCGGCCATTGAACAGCAGGCCGATGCCATCGTTGTGCACCATGGCCTTTTCTGGCGCGGACAAAACGGCACGGTCACGGGCTGGATGAAGCAGCGCCTGGCCTTGCTATTGCAGCACGACATCAATCTGTTTGCCTATCACCTGCCGCTGGATGCACACCCGGAGCTGGGCAACAACGCGCAATTGGCGCAGCTGCTGGGCCTGACGGTTGAGCGCCAGCTGGGCGAGCAAAACCTGTTGTTCGTGGGGCGGCCCGCGCAAGGGGCGTTTCAAGGCGCTTTTGCCAATGCCCAAAGCCTGGCGCAGCATGTGCGGCAAAAGCTGGATCGCGAAGTCATCTGCGTGGACGGCTTGCCACAAGGCGCAGCCATTGAGCGGCTGGCCTGGTGCACGGGGGGTGGGCAAGGCTTTTTCGAGCAGGCCATTGAGGCGGGGGCACAAGCCTATATCACGGGTGAAATCTCCGAGCCGCAAGCACACTACGCGCGCGAATGCGGCGTGGCCTTTTTGGCTTGCGGCCACCACGCGACGGAGCGTTATGGCGTGCAGGCGCTGGCCAGTCGCATCGCTGCCCAGCATGGCCTGCGCCATATCCATATTGATATCGACAACCCGGCATGAGCAGCAAGCTTCATCACGCTCCGTTGGCCTTGAGCATGGGCGACCCGGCCGGCATCGGGCCGGAAATCATCATCAAAGCCTGGCTGGATGACCCCGAAACGATGGGGCATTGTTGTGTGGCGGGCGATTTGGCGGTGATGCAACGTGCGGCATCGATTTGTCAGCAACAGCTGCCAGCTTCAATGGCGGCGTATATCCCGCAGCCAGTGGCCGCAGCCACTTGGCAAAGCGGCCACAGCTTGGGCGGCAATCGCTTGCCGGTGCTGCAAGCGTGCGAGCCGGTGCAGACTTTGCCTGCGCTTGGGCAGGTGCAGCGCGCAGCAGGGCAGATGGCTGCCGCCTGCATCGAGGTAGGAGCGCGTGCCGTTTTGCAAGGGGCTTGCGCCGCTTTGGTCACCGCGCCTATTCATAAAGAGGCGCTGCATGCAGCGGGCGTGCCCTACCCTGGGCACACCGAAATGTTGCAAGCCTTGGCCGCGCAGCATCAGGGAGTAGCTGTGCAGAGCTTGCCCGTGCGCATGATGCTGGCCAATACCGAGCTCAAAACCGTGCTCAACAGCATTCACGTCAGCTTGCGTGATGCAATCGAAGCCGTTACGTTTGACAATGTGCTGCAAACCATTCAAATCACGCATGCGTTTCTAATGCAGCAAGAAGCTGTGCGTGCAGCAGGCCGTGCGCCCATCATTGCCGTGGCTGGCCTCAACCCGCATGCTGGTGAAGCGGGGCAGTTCGGCCGAGAGGAAATCGACATCATTCAGCCAGCTATCGCAGCTGCCCGCCAGCAAGGCATGAATGTGCGCGGCCCTTTTCCGCCCGATACGGTTTTCATGACGGCACGCGAGAATGCTCAGCATCAGCCGCCGTTTTGCGATGCTGTCATCGCCATGTACCACGATCAAGGTTTGATCCCTGTGAAATATCTGGGGCTGCAGCATGGGGTGAATGTCACCCTGGGTCTGCCGCTGCTGCGCACCAGCCCTGATCACGGCACGGCTTTTGATCTGGCTGGTACTGCACGGGCCGACAGCAGCAGTCTGCTTGAAGCGACGCGCATGGCTCTGAGGATGAGCGCAGGCGTCTGATGGCGTTGGCAGACAGATGCGCGGCTCACGTACAATCCGGCCTTTGCAAAAACTTGCAAACAGGGCCGTTAGCTCAGTTGGTTAGAGCAGGGGACTCATAATCCCTTGGTCGCAGGTTCAAGTCCTGCACGGCCTACCAACTCGAAGATGTTGCAACAAAAAAACATTGCGCATCGCAATGTGCATGAAATTAAAAAAATTTCTGCTATACTGCGAGGCTTCGCGGCTGTAGCTCAGTTGGATTAGAGTACTTGGCTACGAACCAAGGGGTCGTGGGTTCGAATCCTGCCAGCCGCGCCAAATTTTCCAAACCCTCAAAAAATTTATTGAGTTTTTGAGTTTTTGAAGAAAGTTTGTTATAATGAAGGGCTTCGCTGATTGTGGCGGGGTTTG
>JAUMXD010000036.1 GCA_030529305.1 Allobrachymonas sp. | reverse complement strand
ATCGCGATATTCGGCAATCTGGCCATCGTGCTCGGCGACGCTGCGCATCAAGCCGCCAAGCTGTTCGCGGGATTCGATGATCTGGCCATCGCGCTCGGCAACGGTGCGCATTAAGTTGGAGATTTGTTCGTTTCGCTCAACAACAACCCCATCCAAGGTCTGGGCCCATTTTGCGAACCCTACGTAGTGCTTCACCAAATCTGTTGATTCAGGATAAAGTGCTGACATCCCAATATGGGGAATATTTGCATTTGCCGAGCCACAAAGAGCCAAAAAATAAACAGGGTCTTTAAGCCGCCCTGAATGCGCACGAATTCCACTCCCATCATCTACCCATACAGAGGACACATCCGACGTTCCACTCAATGGCTGGATAACAGATGACATTTGCAACCGCTGTCCCAAATACCTCACTTTTGAAAAGTGGACATGCAAAAGCGTGTCAAACTCCTGAAAATCCAGCTCTTTCAAATGAAACTCATTGTGACGACCACTTTCTTCCGAATAAACGGGACGGTTTGGCGAGGAAATCACCAAAATACCATCTGGACGCAGCACCCGCCTGATTTCCGAAAGCATCTCCTCTTGCTCGAGCAAATGCTCAATTGTTTCAAATGAAACAACAACATCAAACGAGGCATTCGCAAACGCAAGATTTGTTGCACTGCCTTGAAAAAACTCCAAATTGGGTTTGTGATAAATAGAGGACGCATGCTGAACAGCATCTTCAGAAATATCAACACCAACAACAGTACGCGCAACATCTGCCATGAGAAACGAGCCATAGCCCTCGCCACAGGCAACATCCAAAACCGCCTTTCCTTTGACAATATCAAGCACCACTGCATATCGGTGGTAATGCTCAATACGGATCTCCCCTTGCTCTGTCGGCACAAATCTCTCACCAGTGAATTTCATTTCTATTCGCCTATTATTTTTTTGCAATCAAAACCAAAGCGGCTGGATATTCAAATGAAAATATCTCGCATGAAGCAAAACCTGCACCTATGACAACTTTCCACATATCTACACCAAACTCTGTATGCACAAGGTGGTCATCGGCATCAATTTGAGCTTGCCCGTGATAGCTTCGCGCAAGCCCGGCACGAGAGCGGCTCATACGGTCAACTATTATTGGTATTGTAAAAATACACTTTCCGTCGGCGCGCAATATTCTTCTGCACTCTGATAACGCCCTTTCAGGGTTGGGAATATGCTCAAGCGTATCCGAATGGACTATTAAATCAGTACACTCTGATTCAATTTTCAAGTCCATCATGTCGAAATACGGATACTCAATTAATTTATGGCCAGACAACATCTTCAAAGAAGATGTCAAATGCCCCGCACAGTTGATTTCATACACCGAAAGATTCGTATGCGTTTGGCAAAACTGATTCAACGTGCCTTGAAATTGGTATTCGCGAAGAATTGCCGCTGCCACCGCCATCGAACGAAGATTATTAAAACATCTCGTACAGTGAAACCCTTGTTGCCGATTCACATAAGCCACCTCGGCCACGGATAATTGCCAAGCATTGATAAGCTCTGGCCAAAGCACATCTTTTTGAATGAACTCCTCTCCACCGCAAACGGGACAACTCCCTGAAAACTTATGCATCATCTTGCCGTCAACGTTATATTTTTCATGGGAATACCAACCAAGCCGAAGCATGTTGAACTTGCGTGAACTTTAATAATGAGCGCTTCATGCAACCAATGGAGCTGAACATGCTGCTTTTGTGTGCCATCGGCAATTGCAGCCGTCATGCAATAATCACCTGTCGGCAATATTGGCAAACGAAATTCAAATTTCGCAACAACTTCACCACCTTGAAGCACTGACTGCGGATCATTTCGATAAAGAAGATAGGTATTGTCGGCAAAAATTACCTGGCCCAATCGGTCTTTAAACTCAAAGCCGATTATTGGCTGAAAAATATCTTTGTGAGCCAAGCATCGAATTTCGATTATGACATACTCCCCCCCAACCACCCACGATAGCGGCACTCCATCTCGGTCAAGTAGTCGAACAGACTCAATGCTCGCATCGCCAGTTCCGAAGCCTGCCTGATTGGGATTGAATCGAAACAATTCAATGTCATTTCGCAAGGTGGAGGCATTAAACAAGGTTTCTCGCATATCGCGTTCTTCAGCAACGGCTTGCTCCTGAAAAGCAGCACTTTTAGCGCCCCGAGAACCATCTACAATTTGGTCGGCCTCGTACAAAGTAGTTAGATAAAATTCGGATACTTCTTTGGCCCCCCCCTCTTTGACGACCTGACCTCGCTTTAACAAAATGACCTTGCTACATAAATTGACGACAGCCCCTGTGTCGTGGCTAACAAATAACAAAGTACCGCCATTATTTTGAAAATCACGAATGAAACGCATGCATTTTTGCGTAAAAAAAGCATCCCCCACAGCGAGAGCCTCATCCACGACAAGGATATCAGCATCAACATGCGCAATCACAGCAAATGCAAGGCGCACCATCATCCCGCTGGAGTAAGTTTTAACGGGTTGGTCGATAAACTCGCCAATATCAGCAAAAGAAACAATCTCATCAAATCGGGCGATAATTTCGCTGTCAGACAAGCCAAGCACTGTAGCGTTCATGTAAACATTTTCGCGCCCTGTAAACTCCGGATTGAATCCCGAACCCAATTCCAGTAAGGCTGCTATGCGTCCTTTAACAGAGATATTGCCTGCTGTTGGGCTGAGTGTTCCGCAAATCATCTGCAACAACGTGGACTTGCCACCACCATTTCGACCAATGATGCCAACAGTTTCGCCTTTTTTGACCTCAAAGGAAACATCCTTAAGCGCCCAAAACTCACGAAAATATTTTTTTGGATGCTGACCCGCCATGCGCTGCAGGCCGGGTAGCACGAATTGCTTGAGACGATCTTTGGGAGTGTTGTAGATTTGGTAGCACTTACTCAAACCATCGACCTTGATGGCAACTTCAGAGGACATCAGCAAACCCCTTCCTGGTTTTCTGAAACCAGGCAAATCCCAAGCAAGCGATGATACCAGTTACCAGCCAATAGATTGTCAACACGATGAAGTCCGGCAGCTTACCCCAATATAGCACATCTCGCGTCATTTCGACCATTGGGGTAAGCGGATTCAAATAAAGAAGATGACGATAGCTTTCAGGTAAAGCGCTAGCCGGATAAAAAATAGGACTCAAAAACATAATTGTCGTCGTAATAACTCCTATGAACTGAGAAATATCCCTTAAAAATACACCAATAGAAGCCAGCGCCCAGCTTAAACCCATAATAAAAAAAGCAAAAGGGAAAACAATCAAAGGCCAAAGCAAAATGGTAAGATTAGGAATACCAATAAAAAAACAGTATGCCAACAACCAAACCAACAAGCTGATCACTGCATGATAAAAAGCAGACAACAGGCTTACCAAAGGCAATATCTCCAAAGGAAAAACGACTTTCTTAACGTAGTTAGGATTTGCCAGGACAAGATTTGGCGCCTTGTTGATACACTCAGCAAATATATTAAAAACAATTAGCCCTGCAAAAAGAACAAGAGCAAATTCAACTTTTGATTCACTACCAACACTCCATCTAGCTTTAAGCACCTCGCTAAACACAAAAGTATAGACAAGCAACATAAAGAGAGGATTAAAAAAAGACCAAAACAATCCGAAAGTGGATCCCCGATAGCGCCCCATCACGTCTCTTTTTACAGAAACATAAATCAACTCTCTATTACGCCAAATGCTATTTACCATCTCAACAGGCGCAGCAGAAAAGTTACGCATAAAGGATATCCTTCCACAAAAGCTTTACAGAACTTGAGCCAAAGGGCGCAAATCGTAGTTCTTGCACTCTCCGTAGAAACATACCATACCTCAAGAACAAACCTGCAACAATAAATCTTGACTTTTATCAAATCCAAAATTTAACAGTGACACGCAAACATATAAACCATGAGTCTCACAAAATCTTCTTAATTGTAGCTATAAGTCAAAAATAATTAAACACAGTTCATGTTATTCTTTCGACAAGAATTTTCTTGTCAAAAGGCTTTTTCCTTAAAAATTCGCAACAGGTATTGGCCGTAGCCGTTTTTGAGCAAGGGCTGGGCCAAACGCTCCAGCTGCTCGGTGTTGATGAAGCCATTGCGCCAGGCGATTTCTTCGGGGCAGGCAATTTTCAGGCTCTGGCGATGTTCCAGCGTGGCGATGAACTGGCCCGCTTCCAGCAAGCTTTCGTGCGTGCCGGTATCCAGCCAGGCGTAGCCGCGCTGCATGATCTGCACGTGCAGCTGGCCCTTTTGCAGGTAGGCATCGTTCACGGCGGTGATTTCCAATTCGCCGCGCGCGCTGGGCTTGACCGATTTGGCAATCTCCACCACCTGCGCATCGTAAAAGTACAGGCCCGTCACGGCATAGCTGCTTTTGGGCTGAACGGGCTTTTCTTCAATGCTGATGGCGCGGCCTGCGGCGTCAAACTCCACCACGCCGTAACGCTGCGGATCGTGCACGTGGTAGGCAAACACGCTGGCGCCTTGCTCGCGCGCGTTGGCCGCGGCCAGCAGCGCGGCAAAGTCGTGGCCGTAGTAGATGTTGTCGCCCAGCACCAGGGCGCTGTGGCTGTTGCCCAAGAAGGATTCGCCAATGATGAAAGCCTGCGCCAGCCCGTCGGGACTCGGCTGCACGGCGTATTGCAGATTCATGCCCCACTGGCTGCCATCGCCCAGCAGTTGCTGGAAGCGCGGCGTGTCTTGCGGGGTGCTGATGACGAGCACATCGCGAATGCCCGCGAGCATGAGGGTGCTGAGCGGGTAATAGATCATGGGCTTGTCGTAAACGGGCAGCAACTGCTTGCTGATGGCCAGCGTGGCCGGGTGCAGGCGGGTGCCCGATCCGCCGGCCAAGATGATGCCCTTGCGGCTTGGGTGCATAAGCGGTGTCCTCAAAGAATTTCTTGCAGCATGCGGTTCACGCCCTGCTGCCAGTCAGGCAGCACCAGGCCGAAAGTGGCTTGCAGCTTGCGCGTGTCCAGGCGCGAATTGTGCGGCCGCCGCGCCGGCGTGGGAAAGGCCGAGGTGGCCACGGGCTTGAGCGCATCGAGCGCGACCTTGATCGCCACGCCGGCCTGGCGTGCTTGCTCCAGCACATGGCGGGCATAGCCGTACCAACTGGTTGCGCCGCTGGCCGTGAGGTGATACAGCCCCGCAACCGTTTCGTCTTGCCGCAGGCGCAGCAGGGCGTGGGCGGTGATATCGGCCAGCAGCTCCGCGCCCGTGGGCGCGCCGTGCTGGTCGTCGATCACGCTCAGGCTCTCGCGCTCTTGCGCGAGCTTGAGCATGGTTTTGGCAAAGTTTTCGCCACGCGCGGCATACACCCAGCTGGTGCGAAAGATCAGGTGGCGCGGGTTGAGCTTTTGCAGCAACTGCTCGCCTTCGAGCTTGGTTTGCCCATACACATTGAGCGGCGCAGGCGTGCTCGTTTCCAGCCAGGGGCATTCGCCGCGGCCATCAAACACATAGTCGGTGGAATAGTGCACCACTGCTGCGCCCAGGCGCGCGGCCTCTTCGGCGATCACGCCCACGGATGTGGCATTGAGTGTGCGAGCGCGCTCCACTTCGCTTTCTGCCTTGTCCACGGCCGTGTAAGCCGCCGCGTTCACGATCACGTCGGGCCGCACACGCTGCACGGTGGCGCGCAGGGCTTCGGGCTGGCCGAAATCGCCCTGCAGCGGCGCGCCATCCACCACCGGGTTCAGTTCGGCGCGATGATCCAACGCTACCAACTCACCCAGCGGCGTGAGGCTGCGTTGCAGTTCCCAGCCCACTTGCCCGTTTTTGCCGAAAAGAAGAATTTTCATGATGCGCCTCGCCTATTGCTTGATCGGTATGGAATGAAAAACAAATAAAAAAACAAGTTGAGATGAATCGCTGCCTGCCCCTGCCCGCATCAACTCATCGTCTATCAAACCTTTGTTGCACGAACCAAAGTCGTTACTTCGCTTAGTGCTGATACTGCTTGCTCACCCACTCGCGGTAAGCACCGCTTTGCACGTTCTGCACCCACTGCGGGTTGTCCAGATACCACTGCACGGTTTTGGCGATGCCGCTTTCGAAGGTTTCGGCAGGTCGCCAGCCCAGCTCACGCTCGATCTTGCGCGCATCAATGGCGTAGCGACGGTCGTGGCCGGGGCGGTCTTGCACATGGGTGATTTGCTCGGCATAGCTTTTGCCATCGGCCCGCGGGCGTTTCTCATCCAGCAAGGCGCAAATGCGCTGCACGATTTCGATATTGGGCTTTTCGTTCCAGCCGCCCACGTTGTAGGTTTCGCCCACGCGGCCCGCTTCGAGCACGCGGCGGATGGCGCTGCAATGGTCTTTCACGTACAACCAATCGCGCACTTGCATGCCGTCGCCATACACCGGCAAGGGCTTGCCCGCCAGGGCATTGACGATCATGAGCGGAATCAGCTTTTCAGGAAAGTGATACGGCCCGTAGTTGTTGGAGCAGTTGGTGGTAAGCACCGGCAGCCCGTAGGTATGGTGGTAGGCACGCACCAGATGATCGCTGGCGGCTTTGCTCGCGCTGTAGGGGCTGTTGGGTTCGTAGGGGTGCTGTTCGGTAAAGGCGGGTGCATTGGGCGCCAGGCTGCCATACACCTCATCGGTGGAAACGTGCAAGAAGCGGAAAGACGCCTGCTCGTTTGCACTCAAGCCCTTGTAGTAAGCGCGCACTGCCTCAAGCAACTGGAAGGTGCCCACGATATTGGTCTGGATGAAATCCTGCGGGCCGTGGATGGAGCGGTCCACATGGCTTTCAGCCGCAAAATTGATGACGGCGCGCGGGCGGCGCTGCGTCAGCAATTGCGTGAGCAATTCCGCATCGCCAATATCGCCCTGCACAAACAGATGGCGGCTGTCGCCCTGCAAGGCAGCCAAGGTTTCCAGATTGCCCGCGTAGGTGAGTTTGTCGAGGTTGAGCACCGGCTCGTCATGCTGGGCCAGCCAGTCCAGCACGAAATTGCCGCCAATGAAACCTGCGCCCCCGGTGACCAGAATCATCTCTCGTATGCCCTTTGCTGTTCAACTTTCGTGCGCCTGGCAGGCAAGCGCGGCTTTGTGTTCTGAATGGCTGTTGTTCTTTTGTTCCATCCATCCCCTCGGCTGGCATGCGATGCGCGGTTGGCCCGCCAAACCGCAGCACGCTCTTGGCAACAAGCGTTAACCGCTGCCTGCCGGATAATCCCGGCATTCTAATGACCCGCCACCGCAGGCCCCGCTTGCACCGGCGCTGCACACCGTGACCTGCCCTGCTGATTCTGCTTTGCCCCCCGCCCATTCGTCATCCGACGCCAGCCTGCCGCCCATCGCCGTCATCGGCCTGGGCTATGTGGGCCTGCCGCTGGCCGTGGCCTTTGGCCAGGTGCGCCCCGTACTGGGTTTTGACATCAACACGCAGCGCGTTGCACAACTGCAAAACGGACACGACAGCACGCTGGAAGTATCGACCGAGCAGCTGCAAGCCGCCACCCACTTGCGCCTGAGCCACGATGCGCAAGACCTGCGCGATCGCCGCATCTTCATCGTGACCGTGCCCACGCCGGTGGACGAAGCCCAGCACCCCGATCTGGGGCCGCTCATCCAGGCCAGCGAAACGGTGGGCCGTGCGCTTAAGCCCGGCGACATCGTGATTTACGAATCCACCGTTTACCCCGGCGCCACCGAAGAGGTGTGCGTGCCGGTGCTGGAACGCACAGCGGGCCTGACCTACATCCACAGCGGCAACGAAGGCCAAATCGACCCCGCGCAAGGCTTTTACTGCGGCTACAGCCCCGAGCGCATCAACCCCGGCGACAAGGTCAACACCCTCAGCACCGTGCGCAAAATCACCAGCGGCAGCACGCCGGCCATCGCGCGCGCGATAGATGATTTGTACGCGGGCATCATCACAGCAGGCACTTACCCGGCCAGCTCCATTCGCGTGGCCGAGGCCGCCAAGGTGATTGAAAACACCCAGCGCGACCTGAACATCGCCTTCGTCAACGAACTTTCGGTGCTGTTCGCGCGCTTGGGGATCGACACGCTGGAAGTGCTTGAAGCCGCTGGCAGCAAGTGGAACTTCTTGCCCTTTCGCCCCGGCCTGGTGGGCGGACATTGCATTGGCGTGGACCCCTATTACCTCACCTACAAAGCGCAGATGGTGGGCTACAACCCGCAGGTGATTCTGGCGGGCCGCCGCATCAACGACAACATGGGCCGCTACGCGGCGCGCCGCACCATCCAGCTGATGCTGCGCCAGGGCATGGACGCCCCGCGCTGCACCGTGGGCGTGCTGGGCATCACCTTCAAGGAAAATTGCCCCGACATTCGCAACAGCAAGGTCATGGACATGGTGCGCGAATTCCAGAACTGGGGCATGCAAGTGGTGGTGAGCGACCCCGTGGCCGATGCCGACGAGGTGCAGCGCGCATACGGCATCACCCTGCAAAGCATCGACGCCAGCCGGCCCGTGGACGTGCTCGTGGTGGCCGTAGGCCACAGCGCCTATCGTGCGCTCACGCCCGCGCAGCTCAAGTCCTTCACACGCGGCGCACAGCCCATTCTGGCCGACATCAAAAGCCTGTACGACCGGCACGCAGCAGCCGAAGCGGGGTTTACCGTGTTTCGGCTGTAATCACGCCCGCCCCGCCTGGCAAACAACAAGGGCCAACAACAACCTTTTCAGCCATGCGGGGCATCTGCAGCAACAGGGCCAGGCCGCTCGCCCAGTTTGCGGCGCACATCTTCCTGATAGGTGCGCATATAGCCCGCCAGATCCATGCAGCACCAGCCCATGAGGCGCATGAACGCCCCATCAAACACGATGTGCTCGGTTGCGGTGAAGCGCGTGTGACCACCGGGCAATGGCTCGAAACGGGCCTGCCAGCGGCCGCTGAAACCTTCCCCCTGCATGGTGAACGCATAAAACGCAGGCGGCTCTTTCGCCTGCGTCGTGAAACGGATCGTGCGGCCCTGGCTGCGCTCTTCCCAAACCTCCCAGCCGCGGTCATCCGTTTCCAAAATGCGCAAATCATCCAGTGAGCTGCGGTAACGCCAATCGCGGTTATTGCTGACCACGGCAAAAACCGCTTCGGGTGGCGCCTGAAACACCGTTTGCAAGGTTTGCGTTTGCTCGGACGGCGCCAGCTAAACCGCAAGCCCTAAAGCCAGCGCCAACCCAAGGCTCAGCACACTCACCAGCACTTTGAAAGAAAACATGCTTCCTCCATCCAGCGCCAACCTGCCTTTGCCTGCTGAGCCTATTGGCGTTGATCGGCGATCTGGCTCTATATCAGCTGTTTTCCAGCGCCACGTCAATTCGGCATCAGCGCTGCACCCAGGGCAAGCCACGGTAGCGCCAGCCATTGAGCTGGCCGCGATGTTGCTGTTCATCCAGCTCGCCTTCAAACCCTTCGAGGATGCTGTAGCAATGATCCAGCCCCAGATCGCCCGCGCGCTGGGCCGCTGCAATGGAGCGCGCGCCGCTGCGGCACAAGAAGAGCAGCTTTTTGCCCGGGTGGTGCGCCGCAATGCTTTGAATGCCCGCATCAAAGTCGGCATTGGGCTGCATGCCGGGCCAGTTCAGCCAGCTCAGGCCCAAAGAGCCGGGCACCACGCCCACCCAGGTGCGCTCGGCCTCGGTGCGCACGTCCACAATCACCGCCTCACCGCTTTGCTGCCAGGCTAAAGCCTGCTCGGGCGTGATTTCATCGACATCGTTCAAGCGGCTGTTCATCGTTTCGCTCCTGTGCTGATTTGAGGTATGGCTGGTTCGCATCGCTTGCGCCCGGCTTGCGTTTTGCTTGGTTTGCCCCGCATTTTGCTGCCAATCTGCTTGCATTCCCAGCCATCGCGCCACAAAGCCCTACGCTTTGCAAGCCCGGCCGCTACGTTTGCCATGCTGTTTGGAACGGCTTTTCCCTCGGCAAAAAAGCCTTTGGGCAGCCGTTGCTGCAGGCGGGCGGCTTATACTATGAGCATGCATGATCAAGCGGGGTTGCAAGGGTGCAATTCCGCGCTTTGGGAAGGCCGCCACGGCCCCCGCCAACCAGAAAGGGCTCTTATGTTTCCTGAATACCGCGATCTGATTTCCCGCCTCAAAACCGAAGACCGCCACTTCGAGCGTCTGTTCAACGAGCACAACGAGCTGGACGAAAAAATCACCGAGATGGAGAAACACATCTCCCCCGTGGGCGAGCTGGAGATCGAAACGCTGAAAAAGCAAAAGCTCGCCCTCAAAGACGAGCTGTATCAAATCCTGCTGAAGGCCTCGGCCAAGTAAGCGCGAACGCCAAGCGGCTTGCACCAGGCAAGCCGCCTGCGCCAAACATCAAGGGCCATACAGGCCCTTTTTCTTTGCCCGAATTTGGGCTGCGGCTTCAAGATGGCTCGCGCGTTGTCGGCGCGTTGTTGATACGTGCGCCACAAGTGAGTTCAAAGCCTTGCTCATTCCAATGGCCAAGATGATCGGCGCCAGCGCCAGACGCGCAGCGGTCTCAGAGACGGCCCAAGCACAGCCCCATCCCCGTGATTGCCGCCAAGGCTGCGTCAACGCGCGCTGGCCCGCCAGCGCCGCAGCGTCAGCGCATTGAGCACCACGCTCACGCTGCTGAAGGCCATGGCCGCCCCCGCCACCATGGGGTTGAGCATGCCAAAGGCCGCCAGCGGGATGCCCAGGGTGTTGTACAAAAAGGCCCAGAACAGGCCCTGCCGGATCTTGCTGTAGGTGCGGCGCGAAACGTCCAGTGCATCGGCCACCAGCAGCGGGGCGCCACGCATCAGGGTGATGCCGGCGGCTTCCATCGCCACATCGGTGCCGGTGGAAACGGCCAGGCCCACGTCGGCCGCCACGAGGCTGGGCGCATCGTTCAGGCCGTCGCCCACCATGGCCACCACTTCGCCGCGCTGGCGCAGCTCGCCGATGATGCGGGCCTTGTCGTCGGGCAGCAACTGGGCATGCACTTCGTCGATCTTCAACGCGCGCGCCACAGCTTGCGCGCTGCCTGCGTTATCGCCCGTGAGCATCACGATTTTGATGCCCAATTCATGCAAACGCTGCACCGCCTGATGCGAGGCAGGCTTGATGGTGTCACCAAAGGCCAGCAGGCCCAGCAGCTGCGCGCCAATTTGCTCGCCTGCGCCTAAACCTGCGCCCGAAGCAGGGCCGCGCATCAGCCAGGCGATGCTGTAGCCCTGCTCTTGCCAGGCATCGGCCCGCGCCTGCAAAGCGCCTGCGCTGGCGCCGCTTTCTTGCAGCAGGCGGGGGCTGCCCAGCAGCAGGGCCTGGCCGGCCACTTCGCCCTGCACGCCGCGCCCGGCCAGGGCCTGGGCGTTTTGCACCGGCGGCACGGCCACGCCTTGCTCTTGCACTTTGTGCATCACCGCGCGCGCCAGCGGGTGTTCGCTGTGCTGTTGCAGGGCGGCGGCCAGTTGCAGCACTTCGTCGGCTGATGCGCCTGCGGCGGCTTCGCAAGCCACCAGCGCCGGTTTGCCTTCCGTCAAGGTGCCGGTTTTGTCAAAGGCCACGGCGGTAACGGCATGGGCGATTTCCAGCGCCTGCGCATCCTTGATCAAGATGCCGTGGCGCGCCGCCACGCCCGTGCCTGCCATGATGGCCGTGGGCGTGGCCAGGCCCAGCGCGCAGGGGCAGGCAATCACCAGCACGGCCACGGCGTGGATGAGCGAGGGCTCCAGCTGGCCGCTGTACAGCCACCAGCCGATGAAGGTGGCTGCGGCCACCACCAGCACGGCGGGCACGAACACGGCACTGACCTTGTCCACCACGCGCTGGATGGGCGCCTTGGCGGCCTGGGCCGATTCGACCATGCGGATGATGCGCGCCAGCGTGGTTTCCGTGCCGATGGCCGTGGTGCGCACGCGCAGCACGCCTTCGCCATTGACCGATCCGCCCGTCACGCGCTCGCCCACGCCGCGCGCCACGGGCAGGCTCTCGCCGGTGATGAGCGATTCGTCGATGTGGCTTTGCCCGTCTTGCACGATGCCATCCACCGCCACGCGCTCGCCCGGGCGCACCAGCACGATGTCGCCCACGGCCAGTTGTTCAACGGGAGTTTGCACCTCTTGCCCGTTCACCAGCACGCAGGCCGTGACCGGGCGCAGGGCATTGAGCGCCGCAATGGCCGCCAGCGTTTGGCGCTTGGCGCGCGCTTCCAGCCATTTGCCCAGCAGCACCAGCGTGATCACCGCCGCAGAGGCCTCGAAGTACAGGTGCGGCTCGTGCCCGTGGCCGCCCGCCTGAACATGCTGCCAGTGCTGCCACAACAGATAAACCGACAGGCCGTAGGCTGACGAGGTGCCCAGCGCCACCAGCACGTCCATATTGCCGCTGCGCGCCTTGATCGCACCCCAGGCCGCGCGATAAAAACGCGCGCCCAGCACGAATTGCACGGGCGTGGCCAGCAGAAACTGCACCCAGCCGGGCGGCATCCAGTGGATGCCAAAAGGCATCAGCGCCATGGGCAGCACCAGCGGCGCCGTGAGCACGCCGCCCAGCGCCACCGGCCACCACTGCGGCCAGGCTTTGCCATTGGCGGCAGGTGCGCTGCCCGCCTGCGACACGGCGCTGGCCTGGTACCCGGCGGCCTGTGCCGCTGCCAGCAAGCTGGCGAACGACACGCCTTGCAGCACCTGCACCGTGGCTTTTTCGCTCGCCAGGTTCACGCTGGCATCGAGCACGCCGGGCACCTGGCGCAGCGCCTTTTCCACGCGGCCCACGCAGGCCGCGCAGCTCATGTCCTGAATCTGCAATTCAAACGTGGCCGTGCGCACGCCGTAGCCAGCGGCCTCGACCGCGGCTTGCAGCTGGGCAGCCGTGACACTGGCATCGGCCGTGACGCTGGCCTGTTCGCTGGCCAGATTGACGCTGGCAGCTTGCACGCCGGGCACTTTGAGCAGGGCTTTTTCCACGCGGCCCACGCAAGCGGCGCAGGTGATGTCTGCTACAGACAGCTGAAAAGACTGCACGGAAGAAGAAGGGTGACTTGGCATGGCAGATTCAAGAAAGCGAGATGACAAAAACAGAAAACAACAAAAAAACAAGCAATGGCGCATCAGGCCGCGCCGCAAACCGGGCTACGCGCGCGATCAGCACGATCAAAGCCCAAGACACATCAATAACGCACGCATGCCCAACATCTCAAACCAGAGCAAGGCCGCGTATGAGGTTCATTCATATTCTTGCGCAGACCCGGATTTTGAACGATCACAATATGCCGCAAGCCCAATGCCCCTACTCGAAGCAGCGGTGCTGCCGTCACGCCCATATTCAAGCCCTGCCATAACCGCCATCTCAGAAAGCGGCCCACCCATGCCGATGATTGCCCCAAAAGCCACAGGGCAAATGCAGTAACATCAACCGTTTCTGCAAGCCGTGCCAAGCCTTGGCGCGCCGTGGCCTGGGTCAATCATTGATCTTGCCTGCTGCGGCACAAGCGCCCTGCGGCGAATCCATTTCGCCATGCGGCACGGCCACCCGCCCGCTGACCCCTTGCGGCCAGTGCGGCAAGCAAGCGCCCGCGATCATCTTTTCGCGCCCCGAAACGAATGCGGCAGCCCCGCTGCCCCTTTTGCCCATGACGCCACACGCTTCTGGAACCAACACCGCGCCCATGCCCATTGCCGAGCGCTTTTTGTGGACGCTGATTCCGCTGGGCGGCCTGGCGCTGCTGCTGTTCAAACTGCTGGCAGCGCCCCTGCCCTGGGCCTTCAGCGCCGAGTGGATTCCGGCCCTCAACGCCAGCCTGGATGTGCGCATCGACGGCCTTTCGGCCCTGATGCTGCTGATGATTCTGGGCGTGGGCAGCGCCGTGTTCATCTACGCAGGCGGCTATCTGGACGGCCACCCGCAGCAGCGCCGCGCTTATGTATTGCTGAGCCTGTTCGCCACGGCGATGGTGGGCTGCGTAAGCGCCAACAATGTGCTGCAACTCTTCATGTTCTGGGAGCTGACCAGCCTGCTCTCATTCCTGCTGGTGGGCTTCAACCACGAAGACGAAGCCGCGCGCAAATCGGCCCAGCAGGCCATGCTGATCACGGGCGCAGGCGGCCTGGCCATGCTCGGTGGCATCGTCATGCTCGGGCAGCTGACTGGCACCTGGCGCATCAGCGACATCGTGACGCAACTGCCCAACCTGCCCGCCAGCCCCACTTTCTACACGGCCATCGGCCTCATCATGGTGGGGGCGTTTACCAAAAGCGCGCAGTTTCCT
>JAUMXD010000035.1 GCA_030529305.1 Allobrachymonas sp. | reverse complement strand
TCACCCGTGCCCTGATCGACTACGACGCCAACCTCAAGCCCGAGCTGAGCAAAGCTGGTTTCGTCACCCGCGATGCCCGCGAAGTGGAACGGAAAAAAGTGGGTTTGCACTCTGCCCGCCGTCGCAAGCAATTCAGCAAGCGCTGATCTTTTGCACCATTACAAACAAAAAACCGCAAGGCCAAAAGCCTTGCGGTTTTTTATGGCATCTGCCTGATGCGATTTGTCGCCGCAGCGGCACTCAAGGCCGATTACTGAATACCTCTTCTGAGCAGATCTTCGTAGCCACCGTGATTGGTGATGTTGGTATAGCCCAGTGCTTTCAGCTCCTGCAAAGCCACTTCTACCCGTCGGCCACTGCGGCAATACAGATGCAAAGGCGCGTTTTTATCGGGGCTAACCGCCATGATGGCCGAACGAATGTTCTGCACGGGGATGTTGATGGCCCCTTGCAGATGGCCAGACCGGAACTCTTCGGGCGTGCGCACGTCAATCCATAGGCCGCGCGCTTTGGCAACAGGCTTGGAAGGCAAAGCGCCTGTTTTGGACGCCACGCTTTGGGTGGCCTGCGCAGCAACGGGCAGCGCCAGCGCAGCGGCAATCAGGGTGGTACGGAAAAATGCTTGCATGGTCCATCTCAATTCATGGTTAAGCCCATTGCTTTCGGGCTCGTTCATCAAACAATCAGCTTTGGCTTTCCACCGCTTCCAGCGCGCGCAAAGCATAGGTGTAAGCCGCCCCCGCATTCAATGCGATGGCTGTGGCCAGAGCGCCTGCAATTTCGCTTTCGGTCGCTCCAGCCTGCTTGGCTTTTTCGGCGTGTACGCTGATGCAGCTTTCGCAACGGGTACTAATGGCCACGGCAATGGCAATCAGCTCGCGGGTTTTCAGGTCCAAAGCCTCGGCGGCGGCGGCTTGATCCAGCGCCAGATAGGCTTGCAACATTTTGGGATGCTTTTTGCCCAGCTCGCCAAATGATTTTTTGACGTGAGCGGTGTGTTCGGGCCAGTTATTGAACATAGGTATGCCTCATTTAGGTTTGCAAATTTGCTTGAAAGCAAGCGCCTGATTATGACGATGCTTGGACAAACGGTATCGCCTCAATACCGATCACCCCTTTTCATTTCTCTGGTATTGATTGCCTTAGTGGGTATTTCCGAATCGGCTGTTCAGTGCATCCAGCGAGTTCACTTAAGCAAACAAGCCCTAAGCACACTCGCCCTGCTGCTCCGCCTGAACATCTTGCGTGCTGAAGGTCAGCAGCAGATCGGGCGCAAACAGCACGGTGGCCCGCAAGCCGCAACCCGGCCCGGTTGTGTGTGCAATGCCATCGCCCAGCAGCAACTCGCTGCGATGGCGCACGGCAATTTCACGCGCAATGGGCAGGCCCAGGCCGGTGCCCTCCACCTTGCTGCCGGGCAAGCGAAAGAAGCGCTCCAGCACACGCGCCCTGTCGGCGGCGGCAATGCCTGGGCCGTTGTCTTCCACCTCTAAAAAGGCGCGATACACCATGCTGGGCGCTGCTGGGCGCTGCGGCTTCAGCCCTTTGCCTGCCGTGGCTTGGGCGTCTGCTTGCTGCGCCAATACCCCACAACGAATCGTCACGATGCCACCGACTGGTGTGTATTGCAAAGCGTTATCCACCAGATTGCTCAACAGCTCTTGCAACCACAGGGTGTGGCCCCGCACGCTCACGGCCTGCACCTCCAGCCCCAGGTCAATGCTTTTTTGCGCAGCGGCGTCTAGATGGCGCTCCAGCACTTCTTCGCACAAGGCTTGCAAATCCACCGGCTGCATTTGCTGCAGTTCCAGCGTATCGGCCGCATCGGCGCGTGAAAGCGAAAGCAATTGATGCACCAATTGCGAGGTTCTGCGCGTAGCCTGGCGCAGGCG
Source organism: Allobrachymonas sp. (assembly GCA_030529305.1). The sequence goes on along the minus strand of JAUMXD010000035.1, from coordinate 12,428 downwards.
CTGCAACTCCTCCACCGGCAATTGCACCATGTGCTTTTGCTCGGCCTCGCTCCACACCAACTGCACCTGCTCTTCAACAGCTTCATCTGCAGCAGCCGATTGCTGGATGCGCACATCGCTGCCGTGAGCCTGCTGGTGCTTGATGGATTCGCTCCAGGCTTCGATCTGGGCTTGCAGGCTGGCGATGGGCGTGCGCAGCTGGTGGGCAGCATCAGCGATGAAGCGCCGCTGCGCCTCAGACTGCCGATTAAGCATGCGAAACAACCAGTTCAGCGATGTGACCAGCGGGCGAATTTCCAGCGGAATGCCACGCTCGTCGATGCTGCTCAAGTCGCGCGGCGATCGCCGCTCAATCGCCAATGTCAAATCCCGCAAGGGGCGCAGGGCCTGACGAACGGCCCAGCTCACGAAAAAGGCCACCACCCCGATCATGACCAGATTGGGCAACAACACCTTCATGGCCAGTTGCTTGAGCCAATGCTTGCGCGGGTCGGACGAATCGGCCACCTCAACCACCACATCACCCGCCACCGATGGCACCCGCTGCACCACAAGCCGATAGCTGGTATTGTTGATATCTTGATTGAAAAATTCCGGCTCGCGCGTAAGCGGCACGACCGAAGGCAAGCTCTCATCTCCATGCAACACGTGCCGCTTGGGCGTGTAGATTTTGTAGGTGACCTGGCCGTTGCGCTCTTTGAGGAACTCTTCCACCGGCGGGGCCAGCAGCAGTACTGGCGGGTCGTCGGCATGTGCGCCCACAGCGATGATGGAATCGGCCAACAGCGGCACCAGTTGCAGCAATTGCTCATCTTGCTGGCTGGCCGCAGTGCTGGCCGAGCGGTAATCAATCCAGCCACTGACCAAACCCAGCAAGCACAAAGGCACGATCAGCAACAGCAGCAAACGGCGCTGCAAGCGAACCGGGCTGACCTTGTCGGCATTGCCGTGCAGGACTGCTGCGGGCGGCGGGGATGAGTCGAAAGAAGAAGACATGAAAAGACAGCAAGGGGCTGACGCATCAGCAATGGATATCAGCAGCAGAGGCTTGAGCGACTTGGACCACTTGGCTCAAGCTTTAACGCACAAGCCGTACCTGCTTTACCAACCTAACTCATACCAGCGCATGCGTTTTACCAGAGTGGAATTTCATGCACGCCAACTGGCCGCCTGCTCTGCGTTACAACATCACTGGCGCTGTTCGATGCGATAGCCAAAACCGCGAATGGAGCGCAAGGCGATGCCGTAGGGCTCCAGCTTGGCACGCAAGCGCGAGACGTAGACCTCCACCGCATTGGGGGTGATTTCCTTATCCCACCCGGTGAGCGATTGCAGCAGCTTTTCCTTGTTCACGGGCTTGGGCGCATGCAGCATCAGGTATTGCAGCACCGTCCATTCGCGCGGCCCCACGTCCAGCGGCTGCCCCTCCACCAGCACCTGGTGCGCTGCGGTATCGATCGACAAAGGCCCCAGCGTCAACACCGAGGTGGTCGCAGCTTGCGATCTCCGCAACAAGGCGCGCAGCCGCGCCAGCAACTCGGGCAATTCGAAAGGCTTGACCATGTAGTCGTCGGCGCCTGCGTCCAGCCCCTGCACGCGGTCGTGCAAGGCATCGCGCGCCGTCAGCATCAGCACCGGCATGGTCTGGCCGCGCTGGCGCATGCGTTGGGTCAACTCCATGCCGTTCATCTGCGGCAGGCCAATATCGATGATGGCAGCGTCGAAACTGTCGGAAGTCATGGCGTCCAGCGCGCTTTCAGCGCTTTCCACCACATCCACCACATAGCCCGCCGTCGCCAAACCCTGCTTGATGCCTGTGGCCAGCATCTGATCGTCTTCCACCAATAACACACGCATGAGTTTTTCTCCCCCAATCCCAATCAAGAGCGGATCATGGTACCGTAGGGCTGACCGAGCAGCAACTCTTGCAGCATGCCGTGCGGCACGCGCCCGTCCAGAATGTGCACGGCTTTCACGCCGCGCTTGGCCGCATCCAGCGCGCCAGCGATTTTCGGAATCATGCCGCCGGAGATGGTGCCATCGGCGCATAACTCTTCAATGCGCGCAGGCGTCAACTCGGTCAGCAGCTCACCCGCCTTGTCGAGCACGCCTGCGATATTGGTCAGCACCAGCAGCTTTTCAGCCTGCAAGGCCACCGACACGGCCGCAGCCACCACATCGGCATTGATGTTGTAGCTCTCACCCGCTTCGCCCAAGCCAATGGGACTGACCACCGGGATGTAGCCCGCTGCGATCAAGGTGTGCAAAGGCTGCGCATCCACGGCCGCAATATCGCCAACCTGGCCGATGTCCGCGGGCTTGGCGGCTTCATCGTCTTTGTCCTTGACGAAAAGCTGGAGCTTGCTGGCGCGGATCATGCCGCCGTCGCGCCCCGTCAGGCCCACGGCCTTGCCGCCGGCTTGCTGGATCAGACCCACCAGATCCTGCTGCACCTCGCCCGCCAAGACCCACTGCACCACGCCCATCGTTTGTGCATCCGTCACGCGCATGCCTTGAATGAATTGGCCCTGCAGGCCCAACCGTTTCAAGGCCGATTCGATCTGCGGCCCCCCGCCATGCACCACCACCGGGTGCATGCCCAGGGTTTGCAGCAAGACCACGTCTTGCGCAAAAGCCTGCTGCAGAGCGGGTTCCGTCATGGCATTGCCGCCGTACTTGAGCACGATGATCTTGCCCTGATACTGGCGGATCAACGGCGCAGCGTGCACCAGCGCGTCTGTAGAAAAGTGAGGCGCATTTTCGGAAGTGGGTGAAGAAGAATTCATGATGCGTGCACACAAAAACAGATCGGCCAATGATAGCGCCCCATGTAGCGGCGGCTGCACAAGCAACGCACAGTTGCATCTGCGGTTTTAAATCCCCTCAATCGCGCAGCGCAGTGTCTAACGCTTTGGACAAGCAGATCAGCTGCGATCATTCGCCTAAACCCCATGCTTTCAAAGCTCGAAACGCAAGAGCGCGTTTGGCGCTCAGAAAACACTTCCAAAAATCAAGCGCCGGAATTTTCTTCATGCAAACAAGAAAAAACCCGCAGCGCACAGGCACTGCGGGTTGATCCGATGAGTGGAATCAGGCAAAACGGAGCCTGATCCCTGATAACGGCTTTTACATCATGCCGTCCATGCCGCCCATTCCTCCCATGCCGCCGGGCATGGCAGGCGCATCGTCTTTGGGCGCCTCGGCCACCATGCACTCGGTGGTGAGCATCAGGCCCGCCACGGAAGCCGCGTTTTGCAAAGCGGTACGTGTCACTTTGGTGGGGTCCAGAATACCCATTTCGATCATGTCGCCATAGGTGTGGTTGGCGGCGTTGAAGCCGAAGTTGCCTTTGCCTTCCAGCACTTTGTTCACCACCACGCTGGGCTCGTCGCCTGCGTTGGCCACGATTTCGCGCAGAGGCGCTTCAATGGCTTTGAACACGAGCTTGATGCCGGCGTCCTGGTCATGGTTGTCGCCCTTGACTTCACCAGCCAATTGACGGGCGCGCAGCAGCGCTACGCCACCACCAGCGACGATGCCTTCTTGCACCGCAGCGCGCGTGGCGTGCAGAGCGTCTTCCACGCGGGCTTTTTTCTCTTTCATTTCCACTTCGGTGGCAGCGCCCACCTTGATCACGCCCACGCCGCCGGCCAGCTTGGCCACGCGCTCTTGCAGCTTCTCGCGGTCGTAATCGGAAGTGGCTTCTTCGATTTGTACACGGATTTGCTTCACGCGCGCCTGAATGTCGTCGGCCTTGCCTGCGCCATCGATCAGGGTGGTGTTTTCTTTGCTCACTTCCACACGGTTGGCTTGGCCCAAATCGGCCAGCGTGACTTTTTCAAGGGTCAGCCCCACTTCTTCAGCGATGACCTTGCCGCCTGTCAGCACAGCAATGTCTTCGAGCATGGCCTTGCGACGATCGCCAAAGCCGGGCGCCTTGACGGCCACCACTTTCAGGATGCCGCGGATGGTGTTGACCACCAGCGTGGCCAGCGCTTCGCCGTCCACGTCTTCGGCGATCACCAGCAGCGGACGGCTGGCCTTGGCCACTTGCTCCAGCACAGGCAGCAGTTCGCGAATGTTGCTGATCTTTTTGTCGTAGAGCAGGATGAAGGGGTTCTCAAGCAGAGCAATTTGCTTGTCGGGGTTGTTGATGAAATAGGGCGAGAGGTAGCCACGGTCGAACTGCATGCCTTCAACCACGGCCAGTTCGTTGTCCAGGCTCTTGCCGTCTTCCACGGTAATGACACCTTCTTTGCCCACTTTTTCCATGGCGTCGGCAATGATCTTGCCGATGGACTCGTCGGAGTTGGCCGAAATGGAAGCCACTTGGGCAATTTCTTTGGAAGTGGTGGTGGGCTTGGAGGCCTTTTGCAATTGATCCACCAAGGCGGCAACAGCCTTGTCGATACCGCGCTTCAGATCCATGGGGTTCATGCCCGAAATCACGTACTTCATGCCCTCGCGCACGATGGACTGGGCCAGTACGGTCGCAGTGGTCGTACCGTCACCAGCGTTATCAGCGGTTTTGGAAGCGACCTCCTTCACCATTTGCGCGCCCATGTTCATGAGCTTGTCTTTAAGCTCGATTTCCTTGGCGACCGACACACCGTCTTTCGTCACCGTGGGGGCGCCAAAGCTGCGCTCCAGCACCACGTTGCGGCCTTTGGGGCCCAGGGTGGTTTTGACCGCATTGGCCAGAATGTTCACACCTTCCACCATGCGGGTGCGGGCTTCGGAACCAAACACAACGTCTTTCGCTGCCATTTCAAAATTCTCCAATATTCAATATCTATGCGCCCCAGAGGGCAAAACAGTTTCGCCTTGGCTTAGCTTGCCTGAAGCAAGCCCACAAGGTCAAGGGCTTAGACCCGTAAGCGCTTCGAAGCGCTTGTGGCATCCAAGCCAGGAGCTCAGAGCCGTGAGCTGCACGGACGGGTGCCCTGTCTTGCAATGAATTTACTTCTCAACCACGGCGAACAGATCATCTTCTTTCATGACCAGCACCTCTTCGCCATCCACCTTCACAGCCTGACCGCTGTATTTGCCAAACAGCACGCGGTCGCCCACCTTCACGGTCATGGCAACGGTTTTGCCATCTTCCACGCGGCCGGGGCCAACAGCCAGCACTTCACCCTGATCGGGCTTTTCAGCCGCGTTATCAGGCAACACGATGCCAGAGGCGGTTTTGGTCTCGTTCTCCAGACGCTTGACGATCACGCGATCGGCGAGTGGGCGCAATTTCATGAAAAACTCCTTGCTAATGAATCAACGATGAAAAATTGGGAATGTTCACTCGTACAAGGCTTGGCTCACCTCACAAATAGGCACAGCACTGTGATTGCACAACGCTACGCCCTGCCTTTAAGCGCACCAAGCCGAAAGAAGTGATACAGAGGAAAATGAGTTAACAAGCTGTTAGCACTCTCCCCTGACGAGTGCTAATGTTAAGGCAGTTCTTCCGATTTCAAGACGTGCAGCATCACTTTTTCAGAAGCCCAAATCAAGCCAAGGCCTGCCTTCAAGCGAAAAGCTTCGTTTTTTATACTGGGCTTGGAAACAAAAGCATTTGTGTTACTTCTTCTCAGTAGCTCCCATTTGAGCGAGTACTCAGCTCGCGTCAACGTACGCCGATACTCCGTTCAACCCAAACGAAAAAGACAGCAAAAACGCAAAATCACCGCATCAAGCGGCAAACACCGTCCGTGCGCCGTTGAATCGAGTCAAAAAATAGGTCTTGTCCAGGCTATCGACCCTGACGCTTTTGCCGCTGGAAGGCGCATGCACGAACTCGCGCCCGCCGATGTAGATGCCCATGTGTGAAAAAGCAGCGCCCAAGGTGTTGAAGAACACCAAATCGCCGCGTTGCAGGCGGCCTTCATCAATGGGCTGGCTGGCACGTGCCCACTGGATGGTGCTGCGCGGCAGCAGGCGGCCTGCCGAGACGCCACTGAATACATACTGCACCAGCCCGCTGCAATCAAAGCCGGTTTCAAGCGTATTGCCGCCATAACGATAGGGCGTATTGATGGCAAGCATGGCGCGCGCCACAGCTTCCTCGCGCTGGGCAGCATCCAGTTGCAGAGCGCTGCTTGCTGGCAGATTCGGGATGGACACCCTTCTGCGCGGTGCAGCAATGGGCTGCTGGCGCACCTGCGCTACCCGACGCGGAGCGGAGCCACACCCCGCCAACACCAGAGCCGCCACACCCAAGCCCGCGCCCAACAGCAGTTGGCGGCGCGGTAGATCGGGCGGGTAGTTAGCGTTTTTTTGCGAAGTGGTATGAGAGGTATTCATTTCAAGCCTTTGAATTTGATACCAGTTGTTGTAGCACAGGATACTTGCCTCTGTCTGACACAACTGTCGCCCGTGATCTGCTTTTGGAGCCATCGTCGGCTGGAAACAACGCCTTGCCGCCCGCCATTCACATTCAAGAGCAGCTCCATATGCCTTCAACAATAGCTGCTCCGAAGCTACCGACTAGTTTGATGCCAACAGCCGATTAACTGCTGCGTACACCCTTGCCCTCCAGCCCAACAACAAGCGAAAAGACTTGTAACGATTCACATACCAGTTTTTGATGCAACAAGCTCCCAGGAAAACACAAGCCCGCTGGCGACCTCTCCCGTTAAAGAATCAGCAGATCATCAAAAACAAAAGCGGCCCAACAGGTCGGTCACGCCCATCCACAAGCCCCGTCTAAAATCGCCGCCATATGTTTATCCATCTGCGCCTGCATTCCGAATTTTCCGTGGTGGACGGCACTTGCCGCATCGATCAAGCCGTGGCTGCCGCCGCCCAGAACAGGCAGCCCGCGCTGGCGCTGACGGATTTGAACAATCTGTTTGGCGCAGTCAAGTTCTACCGTGCGGCGTTGGGTGCAGGCGTTCAGCCCATTCTGGGAGCCGAGATTCTGATCGAAGACCTGCTGCCCCCAGTCAAAGATCGCCCCACCCCGCGCGTGCTGCTGCTGGTGCAGAACCAGCAGGGCTACCTCCATTTGTGCGAGCTGCTTTCGCGCGGCTGGCTGGCTGCGGGCAACGCCGAGCAAGCCACGGTGCGCTGGGCTTGGGTGCAAGAGTTGGCCGAGGGGCTGATTCTGCTTTCTGGCGCGCAGGCTGGGCCGGTGGGCCAGGCCTTGTTACAAGGCGATGCCGCCCGCGCCAGCGAGGTAGCGCTGCAACTGGCCAGCGCCTTTCCGCACCGCTTTTACATCGAGCTGCAACGCGCAGGCCGCGCTGATGACGAGGCCCATATTGCCGCTGCCGTGCCGCTGGCCGCGCGCCTGCAGCTGCCGGTGGTGGCCACGCACCCGGTGCAGTTCATCCAGCAAGACGAATACGAATCGCACGAGGCGCGCGTGTGCATTGCCGAAGGCGAGATTCTGGGCAACCCGCGTCGCGTACGCCGCTTCACCCAGCAGCAGTATTTCAAAAGCAGCGCCGAAATGGCAGCGCTGTTTGCCGATTTGCCCAGCGCCCTGGCCAACACGGTGGAGATTGCGCGGCGCTGCCATCTCACCCTCACGCTGGGCAAGCCGCAGCTGCCGGACTTTCCCATCCCTGAAGGCCACACCATCGAGAGCTACTTCCGCCAAGCCTCCATCGACGGGCTGGAAGAGCGCCTTGCCCTGCTCTACCCCGATGCCCCCCAGCGCGACGCCGAGCGCCCGCGCTATCTGGAGCGGCTGGAGTTCGAGATCAGCACCATCCTCAAGATGGGCTTTCCGGGCTACTTTCTCATCGTGGGCGATTTCATCAACTGGGCCAAGCAAAACGGCTGCCCGGTGGGGCCAGGCCGGGGATCGGGCGCGGGCTCGCTGGTGGCCTATGCCCTCAAGATCACCGATCTGGACCCGCTGCAATACAAGCTGCTGTTCGAACGTTTCTTGAACCCCGAGCGCGTATCGATGCCCGACTTCGATATCGACTTTTGCCAGGCCAACCGCGACCGAGTGATTGATTACGTGAAGGGCAAATACGGCAAAAACGCCGTGAGCCAAATCGCCACCTTCGGCACCATGGCGGCGCGCGCAGCCATTCGCGACGTGGGCCGCGTCATGGACATGAGCTACAACTTTTGCGACGGCATCAGCAAGCTCATCCCCAACAAGCCGGGCAAACCGGTCACGCTGCAATACCCGCCAGCCAATCTGAGCGAAAGCGAGAAAGAAAAATACGCCATCGCGGCCGAGCCGATGTTGGCCGAGCGCATCGAACGCGAAGAAGAAGTCAAAACCCTGGTCGAAATGGCTCAGCAGCTTGAGGGGCTGACGCGCAACATCGGCATGCATGCCGGTGGCGTGCTGATTGCACCGGGCAAACTCACCGACTTTTGCCCGCTGTACCAGCAGCCCGGCAGCGATTCGGCCGTGAGCCAGTACGACAAAGACGATGTGGAGGCCGTGGGCCTGGTCAAGTTCGACTTTCTGGGCCTGGCCACGCTCACCATTCTGGAAATGGCCAAGCAATTCATCGTGCAACGCCACCCGGGGCAAGAGCAATTCGCTTTCGAAAACATTGCACTCGACGACAAAGCCACCTACAAGCTCTTTCAAGACGGGCGCACCGAAGCCGTATTCCAGTTTGAAAGCCGCGGCATGCAAGGCATGCTGCGCGACGCCAAGCCCACGCGGCTGGAGGACCTGATTGCCCTCAACGCCCTGTACCGCCCCGGCCCCATGGACCTGATCCCCAGCTTCGTGGCGCGCAAGCACGGCAAGGAAGAGGTGGAATTCCCGCACCCGCTGGTTGAAGGCATCTTGAGCGAAACCTACGGCATCATGGTCTATCAGGAACAGGTGATGCAAACCGCGCAGATCCTGGGCGGCTACAGCCTGGGCGGCGCCGACCTGCTGCGCCGCGCCATGGGCAAGAAAAAGCCCGAAGAAATGGCCCAGCATCGCCTGATCTTTCGCGAGGGCGCGGCCAAAAATGGCATCAGCGAGGCCAAGGCCGACGAAGTGTTCGACCTGATGGAAAAGTTTGCGGGTTACGGCTTCAACAAATCGCACGCCGCTGCCTACTCGCTGCTGGCCTATCACACGGCCTGGCTCAAGGTTCATTACACGGCCGAATTCTTCTGCGCCAACATGACCGTGGAAATGGACAACACCGACAAATTGAAGGTGCTGTACCAGGACGCACGCAGCATGGGGCTGGAGTTCGAGCCGCCCAATGTCAACCGCAGCGGCTACCGCTTCGAGCCGGTAAGCGATACCATCATCCGCTACGGCCTGGGCGCCATCAAGGGCACGGGCGAAAGCGCCATCGCCGCCATCGTGGCCGAGCGCGAAGCGGGCGGCCCCTACGGCAGCCTGTTTGATTTTTGCGCGCGGGTGGATCGCACGCGGCTAAACAAGCGCACAGTCGAAGCGCTGATCAAAGCCGGGGCCTTCGATAGCCTGCACATGGACCGCGCCGCGCTGCTTGCCAGCATCGACCTGGCCTTTGACTATGCCTTGGCGCAAGAGGCCAACGCCAACCAGGGCGGCCTGTTCGACCTGATGGACGACGGCCACGGCAGCAGCACGCAAGAGCCAGACTTGGTGACCGTTACGCCGTGGGACATTCGCGAGCGCCTGCAGCAAGAAAAAACCGCGCTGGGCTTTCACCTCTCGGGCCATCTGTTCGATGCCAACGCGCAAGAAGTGCGCCGCTTCGTGCCCACGCCGCTGGGCAATCTGCGCGACAGCCGCGAAACGCAGTGGCTGGCGGGCATCGTGTCCGACCTGCGCTTCATCAACGGCAACCGCGGGCGGCTGGCCCTGTTCAAGCTGGACGATGGCAGCGCCACGCTCGAAGCCAGCGCCGACGAATCCGTCTTTGCCAGCAGCGGCGGCAGCGCCGTGCTCAAGGAAGATGCCTTGCTCATCGCCCAGGGCCGCGCCCAGCTCGACCGTTTCAGCGGCAACCTGCGCCTGAACGTGCACAGCCTGATCGACCTGCCCACCGCCCGCTGCCGCTACGGCAAGCACCTGCTGGTGCAAGTGGGGCCACTGGCTGGCAACGAATCCGGCCCCAGTTTTGATCGCCTGTTTGCCGACCACCCGCCCCTGCAAGAAACCACCGATGCGGGCGAAGTGCTCACCCGCGGCTTGCCTGTGCGCCTGCGCGTGAGCCTGCATGGCAGCCCTGCTGCCAACGGCAATGGTGACGAAAGCGCCAACCCCGCCGCAACCAATGGCAAGCCCCAGCCCACCATCGTGCAAGGCACCCTGGCGCTGGACGAAGACAAACTTTTCTACCCATCGGATGCAGCCCTGGCCAGCTGGACGGCCTTGCTGCCCCAAGGCAGCGCCCATATCGTTTACAGCGCGCAAGAGGCTTGAGACCAACCCAGCCGCTTGCATCAAGCCGCGATTGCAGCGTTGCGCTGGCATGGCCATTCTTGTTTTGCTGGCCTTTGCTTGCAGCCTCGACTGGAGCGATTGGGGGAATTGATGCAGCAGCGCAAGCAGCTGCCGCATCAACAAGCCTGGCTCCAAAGGCAGCGCCTGCCCCGAACCAGACTGCGCGGCAAGCTCACGCCGCCTGATGCAGCATCTGCTCGGGGTAGATCATTTGCTGGCCAGAAAGTTGCCCCACCGAGCACACATCGCCGTACAGCTCTTGCAGCAAGCCCTGGTTGAGCACATCCCGCGCCTTGCCAGATGCGGCCAGTTTGCCCTGATTGATCACGACCAGATCATCGCAAAACCACAGCACATGATTGGGATCATGCGCACAGGCAAACACCGTGGTGCCTTCGGTCACGATGTCACGCAGGATTTTCCAGATCAGCAACTGGTTCTTGAAGTCGAGCGAGGACGTGGGCTCATCCAGCATGATGAAAGGCGTTTGCTGCGCCAAGGCACGTGCAATCAGCACCAACTGGCGCTGCCCGCCCGAGAGCTTGGTGTAGACCTTGTCGGCCAAATGCTCAATGCCCAGCTTCTGCATGGCCTCATGCGCAATCTGCAAATCTTGCTTCTTCAGGCCAAACACGCCACCAAAATGGGGCGAACGGCCCATCAGCACAATCTCGCGCGCCAAAAAAGGAAACGGCGGCGTATGGTCTTGCGGCACATAGGCCACCAGGCGCGCCATGCTCGCGGCCGAAAGCGAGGCCACATCCTGCCCCGCAATCTGCACGCGGCCAGCGCCCATTTTCAGCAGGCCCAGGCAGCACTTGAACAAAGTGGATTTGCCCGAACCATTGGGGCCGAACAGCCCGCACAAGCGGCCTTTTTGCACCGTGAAGTTCACGCCAGAAAAGATGGAGGCAGCTCCATAGGAAAAGGCCAGGTTTTCTACAACCAGCATATACCCTCCTTACCCATAGATCTGCCGCCCTTTGCTACGCAGCAAATACACCAGGAAAGGCGCGCCCACAATGGATGTGAGAATACCCACCGGAATCTCTGCCGCCGAAATGGTGCGCGCCATCGTGTCGCAAAACAGCAGAAAGATCGCGCCCAGCAACGCGCCGCCCGGAATCACGTAGGTGTTGTCTGCGCCAAAAATCATGCGGCTGGCATGCGGCGCCATCAAGCCCACCCAGGCGATGATGCCCACCTGCGAAACGCACAGCGCCGTCACCAGCGTCGTCACCAGAATCAGCAAGGCCCGGTAGAACTCGGGGTTCACGCCCAGGCTGCGCGCCTCCTCATCGCCCATCGACAAGATATTGAGCTTCCAGGACAGGGATTGCACCAGCACAAACACGCCAAGAATGAAGGGTGTCAATACGCCCACATCGGCCCAGGTGGCGTAATAAAAGCCCCCCATCATCCAGAAGGTGATTTCACGCAACTGCGCATCGGGCGCCACGTATTTCAGCAGCGAAACCAGGGCCGAAAACAGCGAGGCAATCACCACGCCGGATATCACCAGCGCAATCACGGGGCTGCGCCCGCGGGCACGGGCGATCGAATAGCTCAGGCTCACCGCCAGCAGCGCCCCCACGAACGCCGATATCTGCACCGAGCGGAACACGGCAGGAAACACGATGCCCAAGGCCGCGCCAAAAGCCGCACCGGCAGAAACCCCCAGGATGTAAGGCTCGACCAGCGGGTTGCGAAAGCACGCCTGATACGTCGCTCCAGCCATCGAAAAAGCGATGCCGCCCAAAACGGCCAAAAGCACACGCGGGCTGCGAATCTTCCACACGATCACGGTGTGCAGTTTGTTCAGGGCCGACTCATCGCCGCCAAAAACCTTGGCCTTCAGAATTTCAAAAGTTTGGGCAACCGACAGATCGTAAGTGCCCGCCGTCAGGGCGATCATCGCCCCAACGACCAGCACGCCACTGAAAAACAGCAGCAAAAGCCCTTTGACTCGGGCGTCAGAAATCATTTTCTACTGTCCAGTCCAGCCATTGCGAAGAACGCAGCCCCTTGGCCGTCTTGTCGTCCACGCGGTAAACGTGCTTGTACAGCTTCAGGGCTT
>JAUMXD010000034.1 GCA_030529305.1 Allobrachymonas sp. | reverse complement strand
CGTTCGAGCAGAACCTCAAGCGCCAGATGGGCAGCGCAGGCGCGGCTTTGGCCGACCTGACCCATGTGCGCCAATTCCTCACGGGAACGGGTTTGTTTGCCTTTTTCGATGCGCCCTGGGCGCCGATTTACCTGGTGGTGATTTTCTTGCTGCACCCCTGGCTGGGCGTGTTTGCAGTGGTCACGGCCATCGTGCTGTGCAGCCTGGCCTGGGTGACCGAAAAACTCACGCGGGCGCCGTTGACCGAGGCCAATAAAGAGGCCAACAACTCCACCGCCTACGCCACCAACACCCTGCGCAATGCCGAGGTGATTGAGGCCATGGGCATGCTCAACAACCTGAAAAACCGCTGGCGCGAAAAGCAGATGCGTTTTCTGGAGCTGCAAGCCCAGGCCAGCGACCGTTCAGCCAGCATCACCTCTTTGACCAAATCCATCCGCATCGCGGTGCAGTCGCTGGTGCTGGGCTTGGGCGCTTGGCTGGTGATTGAAGGCAAGATGACCCCGGGCGGCATGATTGCTGGCTCCATCCTGCTGGGCAAAACACTGGCGCCAATTGAGCTGGCCATTGGCGCGTGGAAGCAATTCCTGTCGGCGCGCACCGCCTATACGCGCCTGGAAAAACTGCTCGAAGAAAACCCCGAGCGCAAAGAAGCCATGAGCCTGCCGCGTCCCGCCGGGCATTTGCAGGTGGAGCATGTGGTGGCCAAGGTGCCGGGCGGCCAGCAGGTGATTCTGAATCAGGTGAGTTTTCAGGCGCAGCCGGGCGATGTGGTGGGCATCATCGGGCCGTCGGCCTCGGGCAAATCTTCGCTGGCGCGTTTGCTGGTGGGCGTGTGGCCGTCGATTGCCGGCAAGGTGCGCCTGGATGGTGCCGATGTGTACCAGTGGAGCAAGCAGGAGCTGGGCCCGGCCGTGGGCTATTTGCCGCAAGACATTGAGCTGTTTGCCGGCACCGTGGCCGAAAACATCTGCCGCTTTGGCCCGTTGGATGCTGAAAAAATCGTCACAGCCGCCAAGATGGCTGGCGTGCACGAAATGATTTTGAAATTCCCCAAAGGCTACGAAACCGAAATCGGCGAAGGAGGCTCACACCTGTCGGGCGGTCAGCGCCAGCGCCTGGGGCTGGCGCGTGCACTGTACGGCAAGCCGGCCTTTGTGGTGCTGGACGAGCCCAACTCCAACCTCGACGACAGCGGCGAGGCTGCACTGGTGCAGGCCGTGATGCAGCTCAAGGCTTTGGGCAGCACGGTGGTGTTGATCTCGCACCGCAGCAGCATTCTGGCCATCGTCAACAAACTGCTCTTGCTGGTAAACGGCAGCGTGCAGGCTTTTGGCCCTAGAGACCAAGTTCTGCAAGCCCTGCAAGGCGGTGCGCAACAGAAACCGGCGCAGTTGCTGCAAAAGGCCGTGCAGAACAAGGCGCAGGGCGGGCAAGCCGGATCGGCTGCTGCAAGCGAGCCGCCAGGCCAGAATGCCGACAAGCCTCAGGCGTCTGCTCCTCAAGACAAGGGCGAGAAAAAAGGCGGAGCCTGATTCCGGCTGGGAGCGGAGCGCGCCGCGTCACGCGGGCATCTGCTCCTTGCCCCAAGGTGAATGAAGCAGACTGAATGTGCATCTTCTTCGATCTTCAAGGATCAATATGAACGACAACAAATCGTGGTATCAAAAATTGTTGCAACGCTTGGGCCTGTCTGGCCGGGCTGAGCCCCTTTCGGACGACGCCGTGGCGCGCGAAACGCGCAAAACCATTCGCCTGGGCGCGTGGGTGTTTTGGCTTGGCCTGGGCGCTTTTCTGCTGTGGGCCTGCTTTGCGCCGCTGGATTCGGGCGTGCCGGGCAATGGCGTGGTCATCGTGGGCAGCAAGCGCAAAACGATTCAGCACTTGCATGGTGGCATCGTGCAGGAGATTGCCGTGCACGAAGGTGACCTGGTGCCCGCAGGCGCAGTGCTGGTGCGCCTGAACGACACAGACGTGAAAGCCCAGCACGACATCGTGCAGCAGCAGTATGCGCAGATGCTGGCGATGCAATCGCGCCTGCAAGCCGAGCGCGACAAGGCCAAGCAAATCACTTTTCCGGCCGAGCTGCAGGAAATGGGCGAGAAAGTGCCCCAGATCGCCGAAACCATGCGCGCACAAACCAGCCTGTTCGAAGCGCGCCGCTCGGCACTGGTGGGCGAACTCAAAACCATGGACAGCATGATCCAGGGCCTGCAAAGCAATATCCGTGGCCTGAATTCGATTCAGGGCGGCAAAAGCGCGCAGCTGAGCGCGCTCAACAAAGAGCTGGCGGCCTACCGCGAACTGGCGGCCGAAGGCTTTGCGCCCCGCAGCAAGGTGCACGACCTGGAAAGGGCTGTGGCGGATGTGTCTGGCACGCGGGGCAATGATGCCGCGCAAGTCGCGCGCATGCAGGCAGCCATCAGCGAATTGCAACTCAAGAAGCTGCAACGCGAGCTTGACCAGAACAAGGAAGTGGGCTTGCAATTGGCCGAGGTGCAGAAAGAAGTGGCGGTGCAGCACGACCGATACAAATCGGCGCTCGAGTCCTACGAGCGCGCCACCATCCGCTCGCCCATCGAGGGGCATGTGGTGGGCCTGA
The DNA here is from genome assembly GCA_030529305.1 of Allobrachymonas sp. Next base: position 11,868 of record JAUMXD010000034.1, on the reverse strand, counting down.
ACGTGGCCACTATCGGTGGCGTGATTCGCCCAGGCGAACACATCATGGACATCGTGCCGCAGGGCGACAAGCTCGTGATCGAAGCGCAGTTTCCGGTCAACCTCATCAACACCGTCAAAGTGGGCAGCCTGGTCACGGTCAATTTCCAGATTCTGCTGGGTGGCGGCAAATCGCCCGCCATTGAAGGCAAGCTGGTGCAACTCTCGGCCGACCGCTTGACCGACCCCCGCACCGGCTTTCCCTATTACCAGGGTCGCATCGAAATCACGCCCAAGGGCGAAGAAGAGCTGCGTGCCAACAACATCGTGCCGCAACCCGGCATGCAGGCGGCCGTGATCGTTCGCACCGGCGAAAGAACGCTGATGCAGTACTTGATTGATCCGCTGGTGACCAGACTTTCTACCGGACTGCGGGAGCAATGATGAAGCGACATGTTTTGCGCCAAACCCCGGCCCTGATGCTTTTGCTGAGCCTGCTGGGCTCCGCCAGCGCCCTGCGCGCCGAAACCGTGGCCCCGCCGCCCGCGCTGGCGGCCGTGCCCGAAGTGGCTGAGACAACGGCCAGCAACGCGTCTGGCAATCCGTCAGCTTCAGCTGCTGCGGCTGCAGTGGCCGATCAAACCACTGCACCTGCAACTACAGCAGCGGCTTCATCCAAAAAGAAAACCGCCAAAGGCAAGCGAAGCGCCAAGGCCCGGGCAGATGGCCAGCAGGCCAAACCAGGAGCAGCTGCAGATGCTGCCCAGTCGCCAGATGCGGCTACAGCAGGCACAGCACCTGCTGCATCCGAACAGGCTACCAGCGCAGCAGCCAAGGGGCAAGCCAGCAGCCTGCTGGATGTGTACCAGCTGGCGCTGGAGCGCGATATGCAATACGCCTCTGCCCGTGCGGCGCTGGAGGCGGCCAAGACCCTGCCCCAGCAGGTGGGCGGGCAGTTTCTGCCGCAAATCAGCGCGCACGGCACACTGGGCAAGCAAGAAACCGAACAAACCTTTTTGCGTGCACAGCAGCCATTCACGCGCTCTTACGATTACAAAAACCGCACGGCGTCTATTCGCTTGGCCATGCCCATCTTTCGCCCGCAGCTGTGGGCCGAATATGCGCGCAGCCGGGCCGAACTGCGCTTGGCGCAAGCCGAGTTTGAAAACGCCACGCAGGATTTGATTCTGCGTGTCAGCCAAGCGTATTTCGATACCCTGCTGGCGCAAGACGTGGTGGCTTTGGCACAGGCGCAAACACAGGCCATGGCTGCGCATGTGCAGCGGGCCAAACGCTACTTTGAAACGGGCGTGGGTGCCATCACCGATGTGGAGAATTCACAGGCGCGTTACGAATCGGCCTTGGCGCAAGAAATCACGGCCAAAAACACGTTTGATTTGCGCAAAAACATTCTGCAAAACATCACTGGGCAAGAGCATCAGGCGCTGCGCAGCGTGAGCAAAGGCCTGCGTGCGCAAGCCCCCAAGCTTGATGAGATGGAGGGTTTGATTCAAACCGCCATGCAGGGCAACGCTGCCGTGCGTGCCGCACAAGCCCGCTACGACGTGTCCGACAAAGAAGTCGTGCGCGCTCGCTCGGGCCACTTGCCTGTGCTGGATTTGGTGGCATCGGCCAGCCGCGAACGCAACCCGAGCTACACCACCATCAATGAAAAGCTCAAGCACCAGAGCGTGGCTTTGCAGCTGACCATTCCGATCTTTTCGGGCGGCAGCACGCAAGGACGCGTGCGGCAAACGATTGCGCTGCGCGACAAGGCCAGCAGCGATCTGGAACATGCCCGTCAGATGACCAGCCTGGGCCTGCGTGAACAATTCCTGAACATGTCGGCTGCCGTGGCCCGCATCCAGGCGGCGCAGCAGCAGGTCAAGGCACAAGAACTGATCTTGCAATCGGCCAGCAAGGGCAAGGAATTGGGCGTGCGCACGCATGTGGAAGTGCTTGATGCACAGCAAACCTTGTTTGCTGCCCAGCGAGATTTGGCGCAGGCGCGGCACGATTATCTGCTCACGCAACTCAAGCTGCGCAAATTCACGGGTCTGTTGGATAGCGAAGACGTGCAAAAGGCCGATGCTTGGCTGAACCGCTGAGGCGCCAAGCCGCGGGCGAACAGTTTGTGACCCCGCGCACAGACTCGGCTGCGAGAGCTGATGGACAATGCAGGTTACTCAACAGGGCTTTTTGGGGGATCTGTTGGCAAGGGTTTGAAAGCCGAGTGTCTGAACGCGCGGCAGGCTTCAGCCATGCGGCGCATAGAAGTTTTTGCTTTGATCATGGTACGCCAAGCCTTTGGCCTTGTATTCCATTCCGTTCCATTTTTCATCGCTTTGCGTGAAAATCGACAGCTGTTCTAGAGCAATGCAACAACAACGCATGGCAGGTCATGAGTGATTCACTAGCGCAAGATTTTTTGCAAAGTTGCCAGGGCCGCACGGTGTGGGTGCTGGCGCCCCACCCCGATGATGAAGTGTTCGGCTGCGGTGGTACCTTGGCGCTGTTGGCTGCCAACCAGGCGCAGGTGGTGGTCGATATCGTGTCTGATGGGGCTTTTGGCGAATTCGGCAAAAACCCGCAGGCGCGCGTGAATGAAAGTCGCGCTGCCGCGGCCGTGTTGGGTTACGACGCGCCGAACCTCTTCAATTTTCCTGATCAAGGCCTGCGCTTTGGGCAGGGGCTGATTGATCATTTTCTGGCGCGCGTGCAAGCCTTGCAGCCGCATGTGGTGTTCATCCCTTCGGTATGGGAAATTCACCCCGATCATCTGGCCGTATGTGCGGCTGCGCGTGAAGCCATTCGTTTAAGTGGTTTGGCGGTGGAAGTGTGGATGTACGAAGTGGGCCAGGCCTTGCGGCCCAATGCCTACATCGACATCAGCGCGGTCTTCGAGCAGAAGCAGCGCGCCATGGCCTGTTTTGCCAGCCAGCTGCGTGTGCAGGCTTACGACCGGCACATCAGTGCCCTCAACACCTACCGCACTTACCAGCTGCCCGCCAGCATTGTGGCGGCCGAAGCGTTTCACCGGCTGGATCCGCTCCTCGTGGCCGCCGGTGGCAGTGCGTTGGGAGCAGCGCTTGCGCCAGTTGCTTTGCAGCGAGCCGAGCGCCCGCAGCCATTGGTCAGCGTGCTGGTGCGCAGCAGCAACCGCTCTGAATTGATGCAGGCTTTGCGTTCTGTCGGCGAGCAAACCTACCCGAATATCGAAATCTGCGTTGTTAACGCCACGGGTCAGGCGCACGCACCGTTGCCCGACTTCATCGGCACGCGGCCTTTGCGCTTGCTGGATGCGGGACGACCCTTGGGCCGATCGGAAGCCGCCAATACGCTGCTGGAGCAGGCCCGTGGCGACTTCGCCCTCTTCTTGGACGATGACGATTGGCTCATGCCGAGTCACATTGCGGGTTTGGCGCAAGCTTTGCAAGAAGACCCTGCCGTTCTGGCCGTGTATGGCGATACGATCTGCGTGGAGCAAGACCGCGAAGGCCATTGGCACGAAGTGCGCCGTTTCGAAGGCGATATCCAGATCGGCGCCCTGCCCTTCGACAACAAGTTGCCCATTCACGCCGTGCTGTTTCGCCGCAGTGCCGTGGCGCATTTGCGCTTTGATCAGGCCTTCGATTTATTCGAGGATTGGGATTGGTGGCTGCAACTCACGCAGCACGGCGCGTTTGTCCATGTGCCGGGCGCTTCGGCCATTTACCGCATCCATGCCGCCGGTGGCCTAGGCGTGCGCGCCGATGCCACCAAGGCGCGTGCGGCGCTGGAGCAAATCGTCCACAAATGGCATCAGGGGCTGCCGATTGAGCAAGCAGTGAATCGCCTGGCCTATACGCGAGGGCTGTTGCAAGCGCTGCTTGATGAGCAGCAACGATCTACCGCTTTGCGTTGTGAGTTGGACGAAGCCAAACGAAATGCCGAGCGTTTGGTGCAGGGCTACGAAACTGCCTTGGCTGAGCAAAACACGGTACGGCAACTGCAAGTCGAGGGTGATGCGGCTCTCCATGAACGCCATGCCTTGCAACAAGTGATGCAACAACTGGCTACCATGCATGAGGACATTCACGACATTCGCCGTACCAGTGCATGGAGTGTGGTGGGTATGTTGCGGCGTCTCAAACGGCGTTTGCTGCAGCCGCAGCATCCAGCTCAACTGCCGAAAGGTACAGTAGAGCGTACCTCGACAGAGTCTTTGATGACACAATTCAAAAGGCGTGTTAAAAACAGTGCCGTATTGCGCCAGATTTATTACCATCTGCCCTTGGATGCTGGACAGCGTTTTCGGTTAAGGGCTTGGTTGGGGCGGCTGCTGGCTATGCCTACGCCATCCTCTGCGGTGTCCCCTCTTGCTTTTGATACAAATGATAAAAAAGGACAAGGAACGGCCACAGGCTCTGTGCCAGTTTTGAGTATTGGGCGCCCTGCCTTGCTGGCAGGTGCTGCGTCGCTAGCAGCTAAGCAGCCGCCTGTAGTAAGTGTCATCATCCCTTGTTTCAATCAGGGGCAGTTTTTACATGACAGCATAGGCTCTACTTTGGCAGCCTATCAAGGGCCACTGGATATTGTCGTAGTGGATGATGGCAGCACCGATCCGGTTACTTTGCGTTGTCTGGGCGATATTCAGCGGATCCACCCGGGTGTACGCATCATCCGGCAAGAAAATGGCGGCTTGTCGGCTGCGCGCAATACAGGCTTGGAGCAGGCGTGTGGTGATTACATTCAGTTTTTGGATGCTGACGATTTGCTGGTGCCTGGCAAGCTTGATGCCCAAGTGCAGCAGATGCAAACATCTCCTTGTGATGTGGCATTGTGCAACTATCTGGTATCTAACCACGAGTTGACTGAATACGCTCGTCACGAAGAAACAATTCAAATTGGCATGCCGCTGGATTTGGAAACTTTCCTGTTCAAATGGGAGCGCGGCTTAACCATCCCTATCCACTGCGCCTTGTTTAGTAAAAGGGTGCTGCAAAATACGCGTTTTCTCACTACGCTCAAAGCCAAGGAGGATTGGGTTTTTTGGTGCGAATTGGCTAGCAAACAGGCCGTGTTTACCTACGTTGATTTCAATGGTGTGATTTATCGTATGCACCAAGGCAGTATGCGGCGTTCTTTTGTCAGTATGAGCAGACAATGGCTGCAGGCTGTGGCTTACATTGACCGTTTGTATGGCCAGCAATATTTGGGCTTTTTCGATGCTTCGGTGAGTTGGCTGCAGCAGTATTACACCTCGCATCCTCATTATCAAGAAGAAGTCAAGCAGTACCGCGGCCATTAAGGCGCGACCTACTTGTATTGATCAACCTATGTCCATAAATGATTCGTCACCCGTTATTCGGGAGCTAACCAAAGCCGGTCGGTTGGCGTGTGCTATGCCCTTGTTTTCGGTTGTCATTCCGGTATTCAATCACGCTCAATATCTGCAGGAGTGTTTGAATTCAGTGCTAGAACAGAGCTTGGCAAATTTGGAAGTGATTGTTGTGGACGATGCCTCAACCGATCCGCAAGTCTGGCAGCTTTTGAAGCCATTTACTGCTGATACTCGTGTGCGCTTGTACCAAAACAAAAGTAATTTGGGTATTTCGGCCACGCAAAACTACGCTGTGGCGCAAGCTCGTGCCGACTACATTGCCTTGCTTGATTGTGACGATCGCTTGGATAAACAAGCGCTATTGACCATGTGGACTGCAATCCAAGAAAACAATTATCCTGACTATTTGTTTTCAGATCGTCGCAACATGGATGTCCAAGGTCATGCTTTGTATGACGCTGTTTATGGTCATGTTGCCTCAGGCCGAGGCGTTGTGCGCGATTTGCAAGACCGCATGATTGCTTCGCACCTTAAAGTGATTGCTAAACAAGCATATGAACGTGCCGGAGGAGTCAGTGATCGGTATGGTGGCATTCAGGATTGGGAGATGGCGTTGGCCATTGCCCGTTTTGGTCGCATAGTGTATGTGCCGCAGGTGCTGTATTGTCATCGCTTGCATGGTGCGTCGGTGACGCAGTCCGACCACCGGGGCCAGGCGCTCAAAACCAATCTGTTGCGCCGCCAGTATTTGGAGGAGCTGTGGCCCAAACGCCTTAGCACAGCGGCTTCTGCAGAAACGGGTGCAAACATTGAAGGGCCTGAAATCGTTCATTTCAAACTGGCCGATCTGGCCGGCAAAAGCTGGTACTGTCCGGAGGAGGTGATCCAAGCTTGGCAGGCAGGAGCAGAATGTCATTTGGATGCCCGAGGCGGTCAGGCTGAAAGCCATATCGAATTTTTAAGTGATTTCAATAGTTATTTCGACCGCATTCTGGTGGATCGGGTGGATGTGGCCTGCCGCATTGTAGGCACTATGGCTGATCCAGGCAGCTTGATTTCCCCTCTCAGCGCCAGCGACGTCGCCACGTCATCATATTCGCAAGAGGACCATTCTTGAGAGCTTCCGCATTCGTGACTGTACTCCTGTCGTTCTTGCGTAGCTTGGCTAGCATCATGTTGTCGCCGTTGCGACATCGCACCTTGTTCCTGCAATTCACCCGGCGCGAAATTGCCGAGCGTCATCGCGGCTCGTTTATCGGTTTTGCTTGGGCCATCATCAACCCCTTGATGATGTTGCTGATATATTCTTTCGTATTCATCGGTGTGTTTCGTATGAAGTGGCCAGGGGCTGAAAATGTGACTGGCCCAGCCTATGCTTTACGTCTGTTTTGCGGGCTAGTGGTATTTAATCTGTTTGCTGAGGTATTGAGCCGTGCGGCCTCGTTGATCAGCAGCCAACCCAATTTGGTGAAGAAGGTTCAGTTCCCGCTGGAGCTGCTGTCTTTCGTCAGTGTTGCTTCGGCCCTGTTCCACTTTGCCGTGGCTCTGGGAATTTTGCTGGCTTTTTCCTTTGTATTTGAGAGGCTTTCGTGGTCGGTGCTGTACGTGCCGCTTATTCTTTTGCCCTTGCCTTTACTGATGCTGGGTTTGAGTCTCATGCTCTCGGCTGTTGGTGTGTACGTGAGAGACACGGCACAGATAATGACGCTGATTGTGAACTTCACCCTCTTTCTTTCGCCGGTGTTTTACACTACGATGCACCTCACGGGTGGAATCAAACGTTTCATCCAGTTCAATCCGCTTGCCGGCGTCATTGAGAACTTGCGCTGCAGCTTGTTTGCTGATGCCTCGCTTGATTGGGGGAGCTGGAGTTACTCTTTGGGTGTAAGCGCAGCAGTATGCGTGCTGGGGGCCTGTGTATTTGTGGTGTTGCGAGATGGGTTTTCGGATGTCCTCTGATACGTTTCGTGCGTCTTCTGCTGCATCACCAGGAATGTCTCTCACCCCTGAATTTATGGCTGCTGCTGCGCTTGCTGATCCGCCAGCAGTAGCTGTGCATAACCTAGGCAAGCGCTTCGTGCTGTACGAAAAGCCCGTGCATCGTTTGTACGAAATGTTGCCCTGGAGCAAACGTCACGGGCGCGAATACGTGGCGCTGGACGACATCAATTTCGAGTTGCCGCGCGGCCAGGTACTGGGTCTGATCGGCAAAAACGGTGCAGGTAAATCCACGCTGCTGCAACTGATCTGCGGCACTTTGCGTCCCAGCAGTGGCACTGTCACCGTCAATGGGCGTATCGCTGCCCTGCTGGAGTTGGGGGCGGGCTTCAATCCTGAGTTCACCGGGCGCGAAAACATCTACATGAACGCCTCGATTCTGGGGCTGGAGCAGGCCGAGATCGACCGCCGCTACGACGACATCGTCGCCTTTGCCGAGTTGCAGGCTTTTATCGATCAGCCCGTCAAAACCTATTCCAGCGGCATGTATGTGCGCCTGGCGTTTGCGATTGCCACCTCGGTTGAGCCCGACATCCTCATCATCGATGAGGCCCTGTCGGTGGGCGACGGCAGCTTTGCGCGCAAATCGTTCGATCGCATCATGGCGCTCAAGGATGCTGGGGCCACCATCATCTTCTGCTCGCACTCCATGTACCACATCGAGGCGATTTGTGACCAAGCCTTGTGGCTGGAGCGCGGGCGCATCGTCAAAATGGGCAAGCCCGATGTGGTGGCTCGACTGTATGGCGAGAGCCTCTTGTTGGCAACGGAACGTGTCGAAACAACGAATCTGGACTTTCATAAAGGAGAGGCTGCAACACTTCAGTCGGCGCAGTCAGCCACCGGGCAGGAGAATGTCCAAGCCCAGCAAGTAAGCAAGCAGGCGTTTTTGCGTAAGGTTTCGGTGTGTATTGACGGCATTGAAGGGAAAGAGCTGAAGGCACAAGCTGGCATCTCGAACATGGACATTACCGTTGTGTTTGAGCACACGCTGGATGTTCCTGTGCCTGCTGTTGTCGTAGCCATTGAAACCCAAGGTGGTCAATTGGTAAGTAGTTTCAGCACGACATTTGATCGCTACCAGCCCGTGACGGACGATGCTGGACATGGGCAGGTCAAGCTAACTTGCCCGTCCATGCCGTTATTGAGAGGGCAGTACCGCATCGGTGTGTTTTTGGCTTGCGAGCGCATGCTGCATGTGTACGATCACGCGACCCCTTGTGCTGAAGTTGAAGTGACGGACGACGGGTTGGAGCAAGGCCTGGTCTTCATGCCCCATGCCTGGGACGATGGTGAAGTCATCCCCACTCGCAGAAGATGAAGCGGGCAGATGAGGTGGCGGCTAAAGACGTACCAATGCATGCTGCGCCACAGGGTGATGTGAGCATGAGCAATCTGCCTGACTTGACTATTCGCCGCTTGGCTGAGGAGGAGCTGAGCTTGCTGCCGCCTGTTTTTGCACATGCCTTTGGTCAGCCAATCGGGCTGGACGTGTTGCGCTGGAAATACGCCACTGGCCTAGGCGAATCGTGGCTGGCTCAGTCGGCAGATGGCCGTCCCCTGATGCATTGCGGCCTGCTCTTTCGCGATGTGCGTTTTGCCGGGCAGCGTGCATGCATGGCTCAGTTGGTGGATTTGGCCGCCGGGGCCGATAAAACAGGGCTGGCGCGGCGCAATGGGCCTTTCAGCCGCTTGATGCATCACATACTCGATTGTTTGCCGCGTGCCGGCAATCCGCATGGCTTGGCGCTGGGCTTTCCCAGCGGGCGCGCCATGCGCTTGGGTGAGCATTTGGGCGTGTACCAATCGGTTGATCAACTCTACGACTTGAAATTTGTTCCTGCACTCCAGCGCAGCTGGCTGAGCCTACGCTGCCAATTGCTGGATGCCTTGCCTGAAGCGCGTGTGATGGATGTGCTCTGGCGCAACATGGCGCAGGAGCTGGCTGGTGCCGCCGTGGGCGTGCGTGATGCAGCGTATATGCACTGGCGCTTTGTGCAGCATCCGCACCGCTCCAGCTATCGGCTGCTGCTGTGCCAAAGCGCCATCTGGCGCAAGCCGTGCGCCCTGCTGGTGCTGCGCTGGGGGGATGAAGGCGTGTGTCACCTTATTGACGCGCTGGGGCCGCCTTCTGCCCTACCTGATGTGCTGACGGCTTTGCTTATATGGTGCGCCCAGCAAGGGCTGCACGAAATCCGCTTGGCCCTTACCGGCCGATTTGCGCAGCAGCTGGCGCCGTTGGCGGCCGAGTGCACAGCCAGCGAAATCCGCATCATGGCCAATCCGCGCACTCCGCCCGAGGTGTTGGCACATTTTCAAAACAATTGGTGGCTCACAGCGGGTGATACCGATTATCGTTGAGGCCAACTATGAATCAAAAGCAATTGCGACAGTTTGGACAGCGTTACCGGCGCTATTTAAGGTGGATGACGCCTATCGGGCGTTATAGCCCCGCATGGTTGTGGCCATTGCTACAGAAAACATTGGGTCGTTACCTGAGTCCTTACCAGTTGAAGGAGCAAACAATTCGTGCGAGTCTGACAGAAGCCGTGGGAGCAGAACAAAGCACAAAAGCCTGGGAGGCTTGGTTAGACAGCCATACACACTTTGTGCGGGACTTGTCCAGATACCATTTGCTAGAAGCTCGGACACTGCAGCAATGGATACATGTTGCCAACATGGATGTTGTAGAGCAACTCCGTGCAGAGGGCGGCTTATTGCTTAGCTACCACAGTTATCATCCCAATACGATGGCTTGCGTTCTGGATGTGATGGGATGCAAGGTTCATGCTGTCACGGGTAGGGCAGAGAAAACCCCCTTATTTCCCTATATTGGCCCGTGGATAAACCGCCTCAATGAAGAAACAGTGAAGCACCTCCAGGGCGGTGAATATCTGATCATCGACAATATGCGGCAGTTGATGCGCTCGACCAAGTCCGCTTTAGAAAATAAAGGGGTGGTCATCTGCTTGGCCGATCTTCACAAGCCCGATAGCAAGGTCGGGGCCTTTTCATTGTTTTCTCGTCAAATATCACCGCCCAGCGGCGTGCTGGATTTGGCACTGCGTTTGCAAGCTCCTATTTATCTGGCTATGTGCGCTCCTGAAGGGAGTCAATTGATATTGCAGTTGCACAGATTGGGCGTTGCTGACAATCGATCCGATGTCTTGGCGGCGTACATCGCTTTTTTGGAGCAGGCTTGTCGCCAAAATCCTGCTTGCTGGCAAGGCTGGGATTGGTTCAGCGATCTGCCTGAACACACCGATACAGCAAACGTGACTTCTGCTCCGTCTGTCGGTTGTGATTAAAAACGAACGCTTTCGTGCAGCCGTGGGTTAGTGAGTTGGCAATTGGCTCGCTGTATCTTCATAACATGAAGATATTTTGCAAAAAACCCCTAAACCCGAAAGTGACAGCAACATCAAATCAGCAGTGGACAATGTAAAAACTCTACCTGTGCCCAAAGAAAAGTCAATTTTCTGTTTGGCACATACAACAGCGTGCCGTGGAAAGTGACTGATAACGGCCCGCTGGCAGCTATTGTGGCCGATGCGTCACCTTTCCACCACGTGTAGAGCCACCCGTGGAGCCCCCACCGCCGATTGAGCCACCCAAGCCCCCCACTGTGGTGGTGATTGACCCGGTGCACACCCAGCAGGCCATAGCCCGCATGGGTGACGATGCCCTGTCGGCCCTGAGCCTGCAGCAGCAAAAACTGCAACGCATGCAAGTGGGCTGTGTGCCCCAGGCTGGCCAGGCCTGTGTGAGCCTGAGCCAGAACTTTGCTGGCCGTGGTGGCAACACCGACGCCACCGTGGGCCTGAACCTGGCCTATGGCTTTGGCGGCAACTTCTCTGCCGGCCTGGCACTGGATCATTCTTTGCAACGCGACCTGCCCGGCAGCCACAAAGACCGTCGCAACAATGCCGGCATGGGCGTATTTGCCCGCTGGCAGCAAAAACCCGATGGCAATGGCTGGTTCATCCACCCGGCTGCAGCTTTTGAGAGCTACAAGCTGCAACTGCGCCGCCCAACGAACCTGCCCAACACCGAAGCCGGTGAAGGGCAGAGCCAGGTGCAGGGCACGGCCTACTCGCTCACCACCGGGCAGAACTTCGCCCTGGGTGGTGGCCGCCAGTTCGGCTGGTATGCCGCCGTGCGCCACAGCGATTTGCGCCGTGATGCCTATGCCGAGAGCAATGACGTGGCCTTCCCGGTGAGCTATGGCGATTTGCGCCTGCGCGACACGTCAACAGCCGTAGGCGCACGCGCCGCCATCCCGCTGGGCAGCCAGCTCTTGTGGCGCGCCAGTGCCGAAGTGGAACAGCACGTGGCCGGATCCAACCCCGTCTACACCGCTGGTGCCCAGTACGTGGGCGGCTACAGCCGTGAGCTGGAAGTGAAGAAAACCCGCGCTTCTGTCTCCACGGGCCTGAGCTACCGCCTGGGGCCCTTGTTCTCGGTGAGCCTGGACGCCCAGGCTGGCAACGGCCTGTTCGGCAAGAGCCACTGGGGCACTTCGCTGAAGCTGACGGGGCAGTTCTGAAGCCCGTGAGCAAGGCTTGCCCC
>JAUMXD010000033.1 GCA_030529305.1 Allobrachymonas sp. | reverse complement strand
TACCGCCTAAGCCCCAAGCGTGCCCCATGGTGTGAGCCGCAGCATGCCATGGGGCTAATCCTAGCCCCCGCTGGTGGAGGGGCTTTTGCGACTTGTCCGCAAAAGAGCGGCTATCTCATTGATTGCACGGCTAAAACCAAATGTGGGAGCGCGGCACATGCCCCTGAAGTTGCAGGGGCAGTTGCAGGTTGCAACTCAAAAAAAGAGCCGTCCTTACTTCGCGGCTCACTTCGCATGGCGGGGTGCGAAGTATGGGGCGGAGGAATCAAGCCGCAGCAAGATCAAGCGGCACTACCTTGGGGCGGGGCAGCTGTGCCGCCTGCCACAGATCGTAGGCGCTTTGCATGTTCAGCCACATATCTGCGCTGGTGCCCAGCAAGGCGGCCAGACGCAACGCCATATCCGCACTGATGCTGGCGTGCCCGTTCAGGATGCGGGAAAGGTAGGCGCGGGTAATGCCCAAGTGCTGCGCAGCCTGGGTGATGCTGACCTCTGCCAGCCACTGCCTGAGTACAGCGCCCGGATGGGCGGGGTTATGCATGCGGCTCATGATGTGTACTCTTGGTGATAGCGGCCAAAACCCCAGCTTCAATCAAAGCCTGCCCGCCAACTGCAAAGAGGCATGCAGCATATCGTTCACACGGGTTTGCCAGCCGCTGCCAGTTGAGCGCAGCGCCTCCAGCACGTCGGGATCAAGCCGCAGCTTCACGGCCACCTTGGCATCCGCCTTGGTGGTGCCTGCAGGCCTGCCGCGTTTGCGCGCCATGAGCTGCTCTACCGTATGCTCGCGGGCAAAAACACCGGCCTTGGCTTGGGCAAGCGATTCCCTTAAGCCGGGCAGGGGATGGCCAGCATCTGCCTCAATGGCTTTGCTAACCTTTTCGATATTCATGCTCTTCAATGTTTTCATGACTTGGCCCTCTTGATGGCTTTGGCTGTGATGTTGCTTTGCTCGCTCTTGGAGTAGACGGATACCAGCAGCACCGCACCGTCTTCCGTCAGGTAGAAATAGATCACGCGAGCACCGCTCCGCTTGCCCTTGCCTTTGACTGCCCAGCGCACCTTGCGAGCACCTTCAGCACCGGGAATCACGTCACCTGCCAGCGGATGTTCAGCAATCCACTCAATGAAAGCGAAGCGCTCATCTTCGCACCAAACCTTGGCTGCCTGCTGCTGGAAGATAGGCGTTTCTATGACGGTGAGCATGAATATATTGTACCCCCAAATAAATACGAAACCAGATAGGCAGGGGGGCATCAAAAGTCTGGCGGGCTTGCCCTGTGGTAATCCCACTGCCCGCCACGCAGAGAAAAAATTGTCTAAAAAAAGGAAATCAAATGCCCGGTCACCAGCCCTGCCCCTGCATAGGTACTTTGGTATTAGCCACCCTGCGGGTGGTTCGACCTGCAATCAAAACCCAGCGGCTGGGCGCAGCAATTGCTTAAAAAATCCCCCAGCAGGTACTCTCACCGGCCCCGGCATGCGGGTTATTCGGACGCGCCCCCTTTTCTCTGTTGCGGCTTTTGCCCCAAGGGGCTAAGTGGCTATCTGCCCCAAAGCCGCGCTTCAAACGCGACTTGCCCAAAAAATCAGCAAAAGAGGGGGCAGCAAAAAAATTTGGCGGTACTTTTGACGGTACTTTTTGGCGATTACTCCAACCACCCATATACAAATCAATAGGTTATACGCCCAATATGATTACTGTCGGTCCATCCGCTCACGCTACCAAGCCCGCATGCTGATTCGCACTGCAGGCTTTTTGTTGAGCACACCATTGCAAGAGTTCGTACGTTTGCAGCGGTATCTTTGACGGTATGCCTCATCCCCCTTTCGTTGCTTAAACAGGTCAGCAAGCCAAGAAAAAACCCAGCCTCTTCAAGGAACTGGGCTTTTTCATGCAGCGCATCAAACGCGGCCGACTTGGCCGATCAGGGTTGGGAGGTTTGCGCAGCGGTGCTTGCAGGGGCCGATGCCGCGGAGGAGGGGTTGGCTGCGGCCTTTGCATCGCTGGACGCCGTTGCCGCTTCGGCAACGCTTGTTTGCGCCGGAGCTGTCCAACCACCGCCCAGGGCCTTGTAAAGCGTAACCTGGTTCAGGCGTTGCAACAGGCGGGTTTGCACCAAAGCTTGCTCGGTGCTGAACAGGGTGCGCTGCGCATCAAGCAGGTGCAGGTAGCTGGCAATGCCGTTGCGGTAGCGCAGTTCGGCCAGGCGGTAGCTGTCGCGGCTGGCGGCGGCTTGGGCTTCAAGCGCTGCCAGTTGCTCGCCCAGCGTGGCGCGGCCCGCCAGGGCATCGGCCACTTCGCGGAAACCGGTTTGGATGGCCTTTTCGTATTGCGCCAAAGCGATGTCGCGGCCAGCCTCAGACGCCTTGAGGTTGGCGCGCAGCCGCCCCCAGTCAAAAATCGGCAGGGTGATTTTGGGCATGAAGGCCCAGGCGCGCGTGGCGCCGCCGCTGAACAGGTCTGCCAGCTCGGGGCTGACGTTGCCGTAGTTGCCCGTGAGCGTGATGCGCGGGAAGAAGGCCGCCCGCGCCGCGCCGATGTTGGCGTTGGCGGCGATCAATTGCTGCTCGGCCGCGCGAATGTCGGGGCGGTTCAGCAGCACGTCCGATGGCAAGCCCACGGCCACGTCGGCAAATTGCGCCAACGTGTTGTGCCGCGATGCGGTGGGGATGGCCGCCTGCGCCGCCGATGCCGCTGTGCCATCTGCCGCGCCGTTGGCGGCATGGTTTGGCACGGCCCTGGCCTTGCGCCCTTTGACTTTTGCTTGGGCGGCCTGCATGGGCTGGGCAATAGATGCGCTTTGCTGGGCGGCAGGCAGCGCCAGCGCATCCGGTGCAGGCGGCAGATGCTCTTCGCCCAGGGCTTGGCCCACGAGCAGGGTGAGCAGATTGATGTCTTGCTCGCGCAGGCGGCGTTGCTGGGCCACGGCGGCCTGGGCGGCTGCGCTCAAGGCTTCGGCCTGGCGCATGTCGAGCGCGGACGAAACACCCGCATCCAGCCGCAGCTTGGTCAGGGTTTGCGATTGCTCGCGCGTGCTCAAGGTGCGCTCGGCCAGGGCCAGCAATTCGTTGTTGGCTTGCAGGCTGAGCCAGGCGCTAGAAACAGCCCCCACCAGGCTGATTTGCGCGGTTTTGCGCGCTTCTTCGGTCGCCAGGTATTTGTTCAGGGCGCTGTCGCTCAAGGCGCGCAGGCGGCCAAACAGATCAATCTCCCAATCACTGATGCCCAGCCCCGCCGTGTAGCTGCTGGCCACGCTGGGCGCGCCGGGCCGGGGCGAGGTGTTGGAGCTGCTGCGCGTGCCGCTGGCCGATGCGCCCAGGGTGGGGCCCAGGTCGGCGCGGCTGATGCGGTATTGCGCCTGGGCCAGTTCGATGTTTTTGATGGCGATGCGCAAATCGCGGTTGTTGGCCAGGGCCAAGTCAATCACGCTGCGCAGGCGCGCATCTTGCACAAAGTTTTGCCACGGCAGGGCCGATGCAACAGGCGCAGATGCCGCCGCTACCCCTTGCGCAGCGGCCGATGCGGATCCAGGTGCCGACGGCCAATGCCCGGCCACGGGGGCAAGGGGGCGTTCGTACTTGGGTGTGAGCGAGCAGCCTGCCAGCATGACAGCTGCCAAGACCGCGGCCAGGCTCAGCGGGCGCAGACTTTGGCGCGAGTGCAGCGCGGCTTGTGGCCCGGCATAGCGTATGGATGGTGTCTTCATGGCTGGGCGACCTCCTTGTGGGAATCGGATGAGGGATGCGCGGGCGTTGCAGGCGTTTTGCCTTTGAACAGGCCGCGCACCACCAAGTAGAACACGGGCACCAGCAAGAACAGCAGAATGGTGCCGATGGTCATGCCCCAAACCACGCCAGTGCCCACAGCACGCTGGCTGGCCGAACTGGCACCCGATGCCATGTACATGGGCAACACGCCCAGCACAAAGGTGAGCGATGTCATCAACACGGGGCGCACACGCATTTTGGCCGCTTGCAAGGTGGCGTCAAACAGGCTCAGGCCCTGGTCTTGCAGCTCTTTGGCAAATTCCACGATCAGAATCGCGTTTTTGGCCGAGAGCGCAATCACGGTGATGAGGCCGATCTGGAAATAGATGTCATTGGCCATGCCACGCAGATACACGCCAAACAGCACACCCAGCACACCCAGCGGCACCACCAGCACCACAGAGAGCGGAATGCTCCAGCTTTCGTACAGCGCGGCCAGGCACAAGAACACGGCCAGAACCGCCAAGCCATACAGCATCATCGAAGAAGAGCCTGCCTTCTTCTCGTCCAGCGACAAACCAGTCCACTCATAGCCAAAACCGGCGGGCAGCTGGGCGGCAATGCGCTCCATTTCGGCCATGGCATCGCCCGTGCTGCGGCCAGGCACGGCTTGGCCGGTGATGCTCATCGACGGATAACCGTTATAGCGTTGCAGCTGCATGGGGCCCGTCACCCAACGGGTGCTGACCATGCTGGAGAGCGGCACCAGCTGCCCCGCGTTGTTGGGCACCTTCAGGCGCAGCACATCTTCGGGTTGCATGCGGTGGGCAGCATCGGCCTGCACCGTTACGCGCTGCATATGCCCGGCGTTGGGAAAGTCGTTCACATAGCTCGACCCCAGCGCCGTAGCCAAGGTGCTGGCCACGGCCGACAGGCTCACGTTCTGCGCATACACCGCATCGCGGTTGATGGTGATTTGCCATTGCGGCGCATCTTCAATGCCATCCGGCCGCAGGCCGGTGAGGATGGGGCTTTGGGCCGCTGCGCCCAGCAATTGGTTGCGCGCTGCGAGCAGGGCCTCGTGCCCCGCGCCGCTTTTATCGAGCAAGCGGAAGCTGAAGCCGTTGGAGTTGCCCAGCTCCATGATGGCGGGCGGCTGCATGGTGATGACGAAGCCGTCTCTGATCTGGCTCAGGGCCATCATGGCGCGGCGGGCCACCGATGCGGCATCGCTGCCGGGCTTGCTGCGCTCGCTCCAGTCTTTGAGCGAAACAAAGCCAAAGCCCACGTTCTGCCCCTGCCCGATGAAGCTGAAGCCTTGCACGGTGATGATGTCGGCCACCTCGGGCTGGGCAAGCATGTATTTTTCCGCCTCGCCCAACACAGCCAGCGTGCGATCGCGCGTGGCGCCAGGAGGCAGCTGCGCCATCAGGAAGATGGAGCCCTGATCCTCGGCCGGCAAGAAGGATGTGGGCAAGCGCACATACATCAACGACACACAGGCGACGATGGCACCGTACACGCCCATCATCCAGAAACTGCGCTTGAGCAGCTTGCCCATCACGCCTTCGTAAGCTTGGGTGCCACGCCCCAGCACGCGGTTGAACCAGTTGAAGAAGGGGCCAAAGAAGCCTGTTTTCTGCTCATGTGTGTGCCCTTGCGGAATGGGCTTGAGCATGGTGGCGCTGAGCGCGGGTGTGAGTGTGAGCGCGAAAAAGCCCGAAAAGCCGATGGACACCGCAATCACGATCGCGAACTGGCGGTAGATATTGCCCGTGGTGCCGCTGAAAAAGGCCAGCGGCAAGAACACGGCGATCACGATCAGCGTCATGCCCACAATCGCGCCAGAGATCTGGCTCATGGCCTTGATCGTGGCTTCTTTGGGCGACAGGCCCTCTTTGGCCATGATGCTTTCGACGTTCTCGACCACCACGATGGCATCATCCACCACCGTGCCGATGGCCAGCACCATGGCAAACATCGAGAGGATGTTGATCGAAATGCCCATCCACAGCATCACGATGAAA
The DNA here is from genome assembly GCA_030529305.1 of Allobrachymonas sp. Next base: position 9,284 of record JAUMXD010000033.1, on the reverse strand, counting down.
GTGCCCAGCAGCGAAATCGGCACCACGATGGTGGGAATGGCCGTGTAGCGCCAGTTCTGCAAGAACACGAACATCACGATGAAGACTAGCAGCACGGCCTCCACCAATGTGCGCACCACCTGCCCGATCGAGATGGAAACGAAGGTGGAGGTGTCGTAAGGCACCAGCCATTCCACCCCGCCGGGCAGGAAAGGGGCCAGCTCGGCCAGCCGCGCTTTCACGGCCGCGGCCGTTTCCAGCGCATTGGCCGTGGCATTGAGCTGAATGCCGACCACCACGCCGGGCTGCCCGTTGATGTGAGCCGTGTTGGCATACGATTCCGAGCCCAGCTCCACCCGCGCCACGTCGCGCAGGCGCACGGCAGAGCCATCGGCGCGCGCGGCCAGCACGATGTTTTCGAACGCTTCAACGCTGCTGAGCTGCCCCGGCACGCTGATGGTGGCCGTCATCGTCTGCCCCGGCACATGGGGCGTATCGCCCAGCGAACCGGCCGAAATTTGCAGGTTCTGCGCACGGATGGCGCTGCTCACGCTCGCGCCCGACAAGCCATAGCCTTCGAGCTTGGCCGGATCGAGCCAGATGCGCATGGCGCGCCCTGAGCCGAACAGCTGCGCATTGCCCACGCCCGGCACACGCTGCAATTCGGGCAACACGTTGCGGTTGACGTAATCGGCCACGTCCTCGCTGCTGACTGATTCGCCGTTGCTGCGAAAGGCCACGGCCATCAAGAAGTTGGCGTTGGATCGCTGCACCTGCACGCCGATCTGCTTGACCGTATCGGGCAGACGCGGCTCCACGCGGGCCAGGCGGTTTTGCACGTCCACCTGCGCCAGGCGCTCGTCGGTGCCCGGCTCAAACGTCAGGGTGACGGTGCCCGCGCCCACGGCCAGCGCCGAAGACGACATGTGCATCAAACCATCCAGCCCGTTCATTTCGCGTTCGATCAGCGAGTTGACGGTGGCATCGATGGTTTGCGCATCGGCCCCCGGATAGGCTGCGCTGATGCGAATCGTGGGCGGCGCCACAGACGGGTAGGCCGCCACCGGCAGCAGGCGGATGGAAATCACGCCAGCCAGAATCACGAAGATTGCAATCACCCAGGCAAAGATCGGGCGGTGAATGAAAAACTTGGCCATGCATCGCCCCCGTTTATTGTGCTGCCGAAGCTGCAGCCGATGCGCTGGAAGACGCTGCTTGCATGACTGCACCGGATGCAGCAGGTGCAGGCTGCTGCCCTGGCCCGGCGGCAGATGCAACGGCCGCTCCACCTGCACCAGCCCCCATGCCTGCGCCCGCTTTCACGCCTGTCTTCTCACCCGCAAGCACCGGGCGCACTTGCTTCACACCCGGGCGCAGCCGCATGAAGCCATCCACAATCACCCGCTCACCAGGCTGCAAGCCGCCCAGCACCACCCAGTTGCTGCCTTGCGCCTGGCCGATCTTCACGGGGCGCGGGGCAAAGCTGTTGTCGGGCCCCACCACCATGACGATATCGCCTTTGCTGCCGCGCGTCACGGCTTGCTGCGGCAGCAGCACGGCATTGTGCACCTCGGCCTGCTGCACGCGCACGCGCACATACATGCCGGGCAGCAGCAGGCGATCGGGGTTGGGCACTTCGGCGCGCAGCTGCACCTGGCCCGTTGCGGGGTCCACACTCAAATCGGTAAAGAGCAGGCGGCCTGCATGCGCATAAGTTTGGCCGTTTTCAAACAGCACCTCTACGCGCGCAGATTCGCCGCCACCTGCCGAGGCCAGCTGCCCCGCTTGCAAAGCCTGGCGCAGTTGCAGCACCTCGTTGGCCGACTGGCTCAGGTTGATGTACATGGGGTCTACCTGCTGAATCGTGGCCAGATGGGTCGCTACGCCCTGGCCCACCAACGCGCCCTCGCTCACCAGCTCGCGCCCGATGCGCCCGGCAATAGGGGCCGTGACCCGCGTGTAGCCCAGATTGATGCGCGCCGTTTCCAGCTGCGCACGCGCCGCAGCGGCAGCGGCCACGGCCGCGTCGTATTCCTGCTTGCTCACGGCATTGGCCGCCAGCAAAGGCTGGTAGCGTTTGACCAGCGCACTGGCCTGCGCATGGTTGGCTTGCGCGCTGCTGTAAGCCGCGCGGTAGGGGCCTGCATCAATCGTGAAAAGTGTTTGCCCGGCCTTGACCGTGCTGCCCTCCTGAAAATGGCGCTTGAGCACAATGCCCGCCGCCCGCGCGCGCACTTCGGCCACGCGTGAGGCTTCAAGCCGCCCGGGCAACTCCGTGCCCAATGTGACTGTGCCTAGCTGCACGGTTACCACGCCCACCTCGGGCGCCTTGCGCGCGGCAGCCGCAGCGGCGGCCTTGGCGGCATCCTGCTTTTTGCCGCAGCAAGCAGCCAAGGCCGTGCTCAATGCCAAACCCAGCAAGAGCGCAGGTGTGCGCCGCTTCAACGTTGAAGAAGAGGAGGTCAAAAACGGTCTCATCATGATCGGCATCTTTCACGAATCAGCAAACGAAAAATCAACAAACAGATGGCGGCGGATGTGGCGGATCTATGCGCACATGCGCGTAACACTCATTGCAAGCAAACGGGCTGCACGGCTTGAAGGGCCTGCGCGCTCAAAACAATGGGGCTGCCAAAGAAGCCACGGCTTCAACTGTTATCGAAAGCAGAAAAAGATGGCGGGCAGCACCTGAAAAAGAAACGCGCTTTGCCTTGGCTACCCAGCCAAGCCCATGGTATGCAAGCAAGCCCTGCCACCTGATTTTGGAACAGCAAGCGAGCCACCCAAGGCTGCAGCAACAACCCGCCACTTGTTCAAAAACATCATCAACCACATGGCGATGAAAAGTCCAAGCGCCGTATTAGATCACAACTTAAATCAAACGATTGATTGAAAACAAGAAACCGTTTGTTTCATCATCTTTTTCATGAGGAGAAACGTTCTGTGCTTCTCTGTGTTTCTCTGTGCCCTTTTGCACTTTCCGCCATCGCTGCTTTTGGCAGCGGCCATGCTCGCCTGCTCCATCATCCTGCAGTCACAAGTGCTTCACTGTTCTCTGGCTTCAATCTGAACCCCAGCTGAGAGCGAAGCTATTCAGCATCAAATTGCAAATCAAATTGCAAGAAAGCTGCCCCGCACCCAAGCCCATATAAAAGCAACCTTGCAAAAGGCCATGCCACATCCCAGCACCGACCCGGCATCAGGCTTTTTACAATCGCAGCCATGTTGCAATTTGACCTTCTCTCTACCCACGGCGCAGAAAACAAGGCGCGCCGTGGCCGCCTCACGCTCAACCACGGCGTGGTGGAAACCCCCATCTTCATGCCTGTGGGCACTTATGGCACCGTCAAAGGCGTGATGCCACGCAGCCTGCACGACATGGGCGCGCAAATCATTCTGGGCAACACCTTCCACCTGTGGATGCGCCCGGGGCTGGACGTGATGCAAAGCTTTGGCGGCCTGCACGGCTTTGAGCAATGGCACAAGCCCATCCTCACCGACAGCGGCGGCTTTCAGGTCTGGAGCCTGGGCGAGATGCGCAAGATCAGCGAAGAAGGCGTGAAGTTCGCCAGCCCCGTCGATGGTGACCGGCTCTTCCTCACGCCCGAAATCAGCATGCAGATTCAAACGGTGCTAAACAGCGACATCGTCATGCAGTTCGACGAATGCACGCCGTACGAGACCAAGGGCCACATCACCACCGAACGCGAAGCGCGCGCCAGCATGGAACTGAGCCTGCGCTGGGCCAAGCGCTGCCAGGCCGAATTTGCACGCCTGCAAAACCCCAATGCCCTGTTTGGCATCGTGCAGGGTGGCATGTTCGAGCACCTGCGGCAAGAATCGCTTGAAGCCTTGGTCGAAATGGACTTCCCCGGCTACGCCATTGGCGGCGTGAGCGTGGGCGAGCCCAAGGAGGACATGCAGCGCATCACCGCCCACACGCCACACCGTTTGCCTGCGCACAAGCCGCGCTACCTGATGGGCGTGGGTACGCCCGAAGATTTGATCTACGGCGTACAGCACGGCGTGGACATGTTCGACTGCGTGATGCCTACACGCAACGCGCGCAACGGCCATTACTTCACCCGCTTTGGCGATTTGAAGATCCGCAACGCGCGCCACAAGAGCGACCCACGACCCATTGACGAAACCTGCACCTGCTACGCCTGCGCGGGCAGCAGTGGTGTGCCCTACGTCCAGGGCGGACGTGATGGTTTCAGCCGCGCCTATCTGCACCACCTGGACCGCTGCGGCGAAATGCTTGGTCCCATGCTCTCCACCATCCACAACCTGCACTATTACCTGAACCTGATGCGTGAAGTACGCGAAGCGATGGACGCCAACCGTTTCGACGCCTTTGTGCAGCAGTTCCACACTGACCGGGCACGCGGCGTATAAAAACTGACCACCGCCATACTGGGCCGAACAGTTTTTTCTTGTCGCCTCGCAGCTTTGGTTTCTGGGGTGCAGCCTCTGGCTCCTCGTGCGGCGCGTGGGCCGAAGCCACACTAGGCGAGACCCGCTTCGGCTACACAGCGCTTCACCACCTTGCCGCAATCTACCCTCTGCTTATAGCGGCTGGCTGCGATTGCTTGCCAACGCAGGCGTAGCTCCAATCATCCACCCAACAGCCATTTACCCATGTTCCAGAGCCGGGGTATGGCTATGGCTGCCAAGCAGCCCTTGCTAGACTGCTCGCAGCAAGAATCCTGCGCACCACCACATGTTTTCGCCCGCTGCTTCTGCACAGCAACCGGCCTTGAACCAAGGAGCTGCACATGCCCGCCAAAATTTCCCCCGCCTCCGTCAGCAACTTGTCGGCCACCATGCTGATACCACTTTGGGCCAAGGCGGTTGAATACGACCGGCCCGATGCCCTGCTGCGCGATGCCGAAGCCAAGCGCATGATGGGGCTGATTGATTTCGACTTTTCCATCTTCGCCAAAGCCAAAGGTTCGCAAGTGGGCTGCTGCGCACGCGCCGCCCTGCTGGATGCCTACACGCAGGATTTTCTGGCCCAGCACCCCGATGCCGTGGTGGTGCACTTGGGCGCGGGGCTGGATGCCCGCTACGAACGTCTGGGCCGCCCGCCCGTCACCGCCTGGTACGAGCTGGATTTGCCGCCCGCCATCGAACTGCGGCGTCAGCTGCTGCCCGAATCGGGCAATGTGTATTTGCCTGCCTCCATGCTCGACGAAGCCTGGATGGACACCGTGGCCGCCCACGGCAAGCCGGTGCTGCTGGTGGCCGAAGGCGTGTTCATGTATTTCGATGCCGCCACCATGAAAGACTGGTTCGCCCGCCTGGCACGCAAGCTGCCGCAAGCACATGTGGTGTTTGACAGCTTGCCGAAAAAAATGGTGGGCAAGCAAAAGCAGCACGACTCGCTGAGGAAAATGGGCGAGCATCCGCCCGAATTCAAATGGGGCATTCACGAGGTATCGGAACTGGCCGATTTCGGCCTGGAAGTGCTGGCGCACAAGGGCCTGAGCCCCCGTTGCGGCAAGCGCTACCCGCTGTTCCTGCGCCTGATGTACGCCACCGCCTGGGGCCGCCGCCATCTGGACATGCAGATGGTGTGGGCCAAGCTGAAACCCCTCGCCTGAGCAAGGCGTAGCCGAACAGCCCACAATACGGCTTCTTCAATCAGCGGCTGGCGCTGCCACCGCAAGCGCTGCCCTCTTACCCCCCCCACCTTTTAGCAAGCCCCCTGCCACACACGCCATGAACGACTTGTTCCAGCACATCAACCCCGCCTTTCATTACGACGACATCCTGAAAGCCTTTTTGTCGCTGCTGGCCGGGAGCATCCTCGGCTACGAGCGCGAAGTCAAAAACAACTCGGCCGGCCTCAAAACCATTGCGCTGATCTGCCTGGGGTCAACCATCTACGCCATCCTTTCGCAAAACTTCATGGGCGATGGCGACAGCTTCTCGATCGCCGCGGGCATCATCAGCGGCATCGGCTTTTTGGGCGCGGGCGTAATCTACAAAGAAGGCGTCACCATCTATGGCCTGACCACGGCCGGCGTGATCTGGGTGGCCGCTGCCGTGGGCATGGCCATTGGCTTTGGCGAGGTGTACATCGCCCTGATCTTCCTGCTTTCCGACCTGATCGTGATTTACTTTTTCGGGCGCATGGTCAAGGCTTACAGCCCCAACTACAACCACCGCAGCCTGGTCATCGAAGTGCCGCAGCAATACGCGATGGAGCGCCACGCCCTGCTACAAGAACTGCAAACCTACACCGACTACCAGGAGCAAAGCAAACTGGAAAAATCCGAAAACGGCCAGTTCTTCATGCATCTGGACATCAAGGTCGAAGCCGCGCAACTGCAGCCGCTGGAAGACTTTCTGCTCAAACACCCCAAGATCGCTTCCTTCAGCCTTTGAGTGTAGGCGCGCATTGCGTTCACATGCTTAGCCCAACTTTCAGGCCACGCTCGCCACGGCGAGCTATTCCCCCGTTTGCTTTCATCCCAAAATCACCATGACCGAACAAAGCTGGCTCGACAAATGGAACAGCAACTTCCAGCGCCCGGAATATGTGTACGGCACGCAGCCCAACGCTTTTTTCAAGCAAGAGCTTGACAAACTCAGCCCCGGCCGCATTCTGCTGGGCGCCGAAGGCGAAGGCCGCAATGCCGTTCATGCCGCCCGCCAAGGCTGGGATGTTTGCGCATTCGACATCAGCGAAGCAGGCAAAAACAAGGCGCTGCGGCTCGCGGCTGATGCGGGCGTTGACATCGACTACCAAGTGGGCGAGCTGCCCGATTTGACTTTCGAACCGGCGTCGTTCGATGCCCTGGCGCTGATCTACGCCCACTTTCCGCCTCATCTGCGATCGGGCTACAACCAGCATCTGGCTCGCTTGCTGCGCCCCGGCGGCATGGTGATTTTCGAAGCCTTTTCCAAAAACCACCTGGCCTACCGCCAGCAAGACAGCCGCGTAGGCGGCCCAGCCGATATTGACGCGCTCTTTTCAAAAGAAGAGCTGCTGCGCGACTTCAAGGGCTTTGACATGCTTGTTCTGCAGGAGCAGGAAGTCACTTTGAACGAAGGCCTGTTTCACAACGGCGTGGGTTCGGTGATTCGCATGGTCGGACGCAAACCCGGTTGATGCGCCAACCGGGCATGCCGGCTGTGCCTAAGCCCGCCCCATCCATCCGCATCACAGCTTGCGCCCCAGCCGTTTTTCCACCTGCTGCCGCTCCCAGGCAGCGGTAAACGGCCAGTCGAAAAGTTTCACGCCTTTCAAAGCAAGCGACAGCCCCCAGCCCAACGCTGGCCATTGCACCCACCACCCATGCTGCGCTGCAGAACGCGCATTGACCCAGAACAGCAGCGGCATCACGAGCAGATACACGGCCAGATGGCGGTAAAAGGATTTGAGTTTGCGCACGTGGCGCAGCGCTTCTTGCTCTGGGCCCATGCGGCTTGCGGCGGCGGCAGGCATAGGGGCATCGTCCGGCGCGGGCGGCAGAACAGAGGCTGGAGATGCAGTGGCAGGAGATGACATGGTGGAAGCTTCCTTCAAGAGATGAAAATCCACTTCAAACACGGCAGCCAGTGCTTTCAGGCTTTCCACGCTGGCAACATGCCCGTTTTCCAGGCGTTGAATGGTGCGAACGCTCAGGCCACTCAAATCGGCCAGCTGTTGCTGCGACCAGCCCCGTTGCAAGCGAAGTTTCTGAATCAGCATATGGACTCCTTGATTTGAAGCAGCCTGCATCGTCTTGTTTTACTGGCTCTGCAGCAAGGCCTGCACTACGACACGCCCCCGACAGCGCTACGACACGGACGCGCCAAGACGTACCCATCTGCCCGGGCCAAAGCCACATCAGCATCCAACATGGTCTGCTGCACCCGCCATCGCGCTACTTTGTGCCGCTTTGCTTGTTTCATCCAGGCATTCGGCGCATGCCCAGGCTTCACAAGGCATGCAGCCGATCCCCCGCTACGAAGCCTCGTGCGCGCCACGGTTCGCCTGCGCAAAAGCCCAGCACTTTGAAGAGTTCGCCCATTTCGTGCTCCAGCACCAGCTTGTGCGCCAGGGTGCGCGTGGGCAGGTCGGCAGCGGCCATGTGGTCGGCCAAGCCGCAGTTGAGCAAAAAGCGCCCTTGGCTGGTGTAGCCCAGCAGGCCCATACCAGCGTCCTGTGCCGCCACGGCCACGGCGGTGAAGTCGATGTGGCTGGTGATGTCTTTATCGCCCACGGCGTGCAATGGCTCGGCGTCAGCCCGGTGGGCGCAGTGGCACATGAGGGTGCCCATGTGGCGCTGCGGGTGGTAGTACTCGCGCTCGCCAAAGCCGTAGTCGATGAAAAAGGCTGCGCCCTTTTGCAGCCGCGCGGCCACGGTGCGGATGAAGGCCTGCGCCTGCGGCTGGATTTCGGTGAGGTAATCGTGCTCGCCCGCCACGTCGATGGGTGGTCGCAAATGGGTGGGCCGGTCTTGCCAAACAAAGCCAAAGCCGCCTTCTGTTTCTGCAATCGCCACCCCGCGCTCGTGCCACACGCCGCTTACGCGGTGCAGCAATTGCACGGGCATGACATCCAGCACTTCGTTGCCCAGCAGCACGCCTTGCAGGGCATCGGGCAAGGCATCGCACCACTGCACCTGTTCGCCAAAACGTGCCAGCCGCTGTTGCTGGCGCTGGCGCAGGCTACCCGATACATCCACGATGGTGTAGCGTTGCAGGGCCACGCCCTGTGCGCTCAGGCCATCCAGCACTTGCTCGGCCAGCGCGCCACTGCCCGCGCCAAATTCCCACACTTCAGCCGTGCCGGTGTGTTGCAAAGCCTCGGCCACTTGCGTGGCCAAGGTGCGCCCGAACAGGGGGCTGAGTTCAGGTGCGGTGACGAAGTCACTGCCTTCACCGGGCCGCAAGCCCAGCCCCAATTGCGCATCGCCCCGCACGTAATAGCCCAGGCCCGGCGTGTACAAGGCCAGATGCATGAAGCGATCAAAGGGCAACCAGCCACCAGCCTGCGCCACGGCTTGCCGGATGTGCGCAGCCAAGGCATGGCTGGGCGGATAGACATAACAAGAAGGATGAGAAACACGGTCGTGCATGGGCCGCATTGTCGGGGCAAATCTGGATGCGCCCTGCGTGATGCCCGCCCGTACCGATCAATCCCCTGCCTTGCAGACGCCCAACAATCCAAAGTTGCACAGCCCGCCACGCAATCCTACGGCATATATCAGCAGCGCCCAGCAACCCTGCGGGATTACACTAGGCGGCTTGTTTTTCCTGACACGGGGTTGGCGTGAGCCTGTTCAAATCGGCATCGATCGTTTCTCTCT
>JAUMXD010000032.1 GCA_030529305.1 Allobrachymonas sp. | reverse complement strand
GGTCATCGTCAGGCTACATTCATCACCAACCCCATCCCAAAAAGGATGGGGTTTTTTGTTTCTGGAACTCTAATAGACTACAAAAACAAGATATCTGGCGATTTAATCGCAGCTTCATGGGCGCAGTGCCTACTATGGTCCATTCGGAGTAGAAGTACACTTTATTCCCGTATGAGCCTTTTCTATAAGAAAAGAAAGCGTACGAATCGCTGCTGATATGTACCAATCATTTTGTGGATAGCTTGCTTACAAGCAACCCTTGGTTGAAGGGACGACGCCTGCGCTACGCGGATCGTGCGTCAAAGCCATGCGCAGGGCGCGGCCAAAGGCTTTGAAGATGGTTTCGCACTGGTGGTGGGCGTTGATGCCGCGCAGATTGTCGATGTGCAGCGTCATGCCCGCGTGATTGACCACACCCTGGAAAAACTCCTGCACCAGTTGCGTATCGAGCGCGCCGATCATGCCGCTGGTAAAGGCGGCGTGAAAGCTCAGGCCCGGCCGGCCAGACAGGTCGATGACCACGCGGCTCAAGGCTTCGTCCAGCGGCACGTAAGCATGGCCGTAGCGCGCAATGCCTTTTTTGTCGCCCACGGCCCGGGCCAGCGCCTGCCCTAGCGCAATGCCGATGTCTTCCACGGTGTGGTGACCGTCGATGTGCAGGTCGCCCTGGCAATGCACGCGCAAGTCAATCAAGCCGTGGCGGGCAATTTGCTCCAGCATGTGGTCGAAAAAACCGATGCCGGTGTGCAGATCGGCCTGGCCCCTGCCATCCAGATCGAGGGTGAGCGTGATATTGGTTTCGGCCGTTTGGCGGCTCACTTGCGCGCTGCGGGCGGCTTGGGTGGGGGGCGTCATGTCCGTCATCATGTCCGTTGTGTGCATGGCAGGCAGGTGCATGCGTATCTATAAAGAGGCTTTGAGGGCGGCCAGCATGGCTGTGTTTTCTTCGGGCGTGCCCACGGTCAGGCGCAGGCAATTGGCCAGCATGGGATGCATTGTAGAAACGTTCTTGACCAGCACGCCGCGCGCAAGCATGCCCGCATGCGCCCGCGCGGCCTGATCTGGCGCGCCCAGGCAGCGCACCAGCACCATATTGGCCTGGCTGGGATAGACCTGCAATTGCGGGTGCTGCTCCAAGTCGGCTTTAATGCGGGCGCGCTCGGCGCGGATGGCGGCAGCCTGCTCGGCAAACACCTGGGCATGTTCCAGCGCGAACAGGGCGCAGCTGCTGTTGAGTACGCTCACGTTGTAGGGGGGGCGCACCTTGTCGATTTCATGCGCTACATCTTGCTGCGCAAACAGATAGCCCAAGCGCACGCCGGCCAGGCCGAATTTGCTCATGGTGCGCATGACCACCACGTGCGCATTGGCTTGCGGGTGGGCTTTGATTTCATCCAGCCAGGTGGCTTGGGCAAAGGGGTGATAGGCCTCGTCCACCACCACCAGGCCGCCGTGTCGGGCCACGGCCGCGATGATGCGGCGCATGCTCGCGGCCTGCCATTGCGTGCCGGTGGGGTTGTTGGGATAGGCCAGAAACACCAGCTCGGGCCGGTGCTGTGCAATGGCCGCCAGCATGGCGGCTTCGTCCAGATGGAAGTCTGCCTGCAAAGGCACGCCCACGAATTGCAGGCCCAGCAGCTGCGCGGTGAGCTGGTACATCACGAAGCTGGGCTGCGGCGCCAGAATGGTGGCGGGGCGGGGCGGCTGTTTGCTGCCGCCTTGTTGCAGCAAGGCCGGTGCGGTTTTGAGCACACTCAAGGCCAGCAGGGTGATGAGCTCGTCCGAGCCATTGCCCAGCACCACGCCGTAATCAGCCGGGGCCTGGTAATGCGCGGCCAGCGCCTGTTGCAGGGCGTGGGCTTCTTCGCCCGGGTAGCGGTTGATCGACACCTGTGCCAGACGCTGCCCCAGCGCTTGCTGCAAGGTGGCGGGCAGGGGGTAGGGGTTTTCCATCGCGTCCAGCTTGATGAGGCCGCTGGCCTGTGCGACTTTGTAGGCCTGCATGGCGCGCACGTCCGGGCGGATGCAGGTGGGCAAATCAGTGGGTGTGGTCATGAGCGGATGCGGAAAAAGCAGGCACGAAAAACGCCGATTGATTATTGCACGCGAGGCCCGTGCGCAACCCTGATTGCAAGGCGGGTCGCGTGGCTGGAAAGCCCAGTGGGCGTGTGCGACAGCAATGCGGATGACAGCGCGGCACAGCGCAATGGGCAAGACGGCGGGCCGTTTCTTTGCGGGTTGAAATCAAAAGGCCACCGCCTGCTTTGCCAGCTTGCTCAATCGTTGCGTGGCGGCAGCTGGGGCCTTGGCTTGCGGCATTTTTGAAGCGCAAGGCTCTCTCAAGGGCGGGTGCACAGGCCCTAGCTTGGCTCGTTCTGGCGGCCAGCGGCTCGCTGCGCCTGCTGCAATTGCAGGATTTGCTCACCCAGCTGGGCGGCCAGTGCCACATCGCGCTGGGCATAGGCCATGGCCTGCTGCTGCTTCAGCTCTTGCAGATGCAGGGCCTGCACGTTCTGCAGAAATTCGCCCTGGTCGGGCTCCACCAGCCGGTGGTCGGAATGCATCAGGCGTTCGGCCAGCGCCTGCAAATCGGCGCAATCGGGCTGTTGCAAGGCAATGCGCAGGGCGCTCCACGGCTGGGGGCCGTGTTGCAGGTATTGGCTTTCGATCCAGGCGAAGAAAGCCCCGTGCGGTGCGGGCTGGTGCAGCAGCACCTCGTGCGCGGCGGGCGAGAGCCAATCCCAGGCCTGCGTGTCGCTTAGCAAATAGCGCAGCACGTGGTCGGCATGGGTGTGCAGGCTGATGCGGCTGCTGCGCTCGGGGGGGCGTTGCCAGTTGCCAGCGTGGCCGCCGTGTTTGCTCGCCCCGCGTAAGCGCATGCTGCCAGACGATGAAGGCCGTGATGACCACGATTGGCGTTGCTGACCGGCAAACTCAGGCGCGAAGCCTTGGGCATAGGGTGCAGGCGCTTCGTAGCCATCGGGCCAGCCGGGGTCGTGGCTGGGCTGGCCCTGGTGGCGGCCTTGGGCGGGCGGGGTGTTGTGGGATGCAGGCGCGGCACTGCGGCCGCCCCACATGGTTTGCAGCTCGTCGGCCGAAAGGTGAATCAGCTGGGCCAGTTCACCTAAAAGCTGCCGCTTGAAAATGCCATCGGGCAGGGCTTGCCACATGGGTGCGGCCAGGCTGGCCATGCGGGCACGGCCCTCGGTGCTGCTGGGGTCGCAGCCTTCTTGTGCGGCTTCGATCACAAAGCGGCTCAATGGCAGGGCCTGCTGGATTTGCTCGGCAAAGGCCTCTTTGCCGTAGCTGCGGATGTAGCTGTCGGGGTCGTGCTCGGGCGGCAAAAACAAAAACTTCACGCTGCGCGTATCCGTGGCATGGGGCAGGGCGGCATCCAGCGCCTTGCGTGCGGCGCGGCGGCCGGCGGCATCGCCATCGAAGCTGAAGACAACGTGATCGGTGAAGCGAAACAGCTTGCGCACGTGCTCGGGCGTGCAGGCCGTGCCCAAGGTGGCCACGGCGTTGCCAAAATCCATTTGTGCCAGAGCCACCACGTCCATATAGCCTTCGGTGACGAGCGCAAAGCCGTGCTGGCGCATGGCGGTGCGCGCCTCGAACAGGCCGTACAGCTCGTGCCCTTTGCTGAACAGGGGCGTTTCGGGCGAGTTGAGGTATTTGGGCTTTTCGTCGCCCAGCACGCGCCCGCCAAAGCCGATGCATACGCCTTTGACGTTGCGGATCGGGAACATGATGCGGTCGCGAAAGCGGTCGTAACGCTTGTCTTCCTGGCCTGGCTGCCCTTGTTGTCTTTCTGGCCGGTTGGCGGCGTCTTCGCCGTGGTGAATCACTAGGCCGCTTTCTTCCAGCAGTGGGTCGGTGTAGTCGGCAAACACCGTGCTCAGGTGGCGCCAGCCGGGCGGGGCATAGCCCAGGCCGTAGCGGGCGGCAATTTCGCCGCTCAGGCCGCGCTGCTTCAGGTAATCAATGGCGCGCGGGCTGGCCTTGAGCTGCTTTTTGTAGCTGGCAGCGGCTTTTTCCTGTACATCGGCCAGGGTGGCTTGCTGCTGGCGGCGCGCTTCGGCGCGGGCGCGCTCTTGCGGGCTGGCGTGGTCGTCGGGCACTTGCAGGCCGCATTGCTGGGCCAGTTCCTGCACGGCGTCCACAAAGCTCATGCCGTTGTGCTCCATCAAGAAATTGATGGCATCGCCGCTTTTGCCGCAGCCAAAGCAGTGGTAGAACTGCTTGCTGGGGCTCACAGTAAAAGAGGGCGTTTTTTCGCCATGAAACGGGCACAGGCCCTGCATATTGGCCCCGGCTTTTTTCAGCTGCACGTAGCGGCCCACCACGTCAACCACATCGACGCGGGTGAGCAACTCTTGAATAAATCCGTGCGGAATGGCCATAGGCGGGCCATTGTAGATTCAGTGGGCCAGGCTAAGGTGCTTGTGGGTGACGGGCACCGCAGTTGCTATTGAATCAAACTGTTGATCAATCAAGCAGTCGATCAGGCCTTGAAGCATCGCATCGTGCGCCTTGCGGGGGCGTGCTGCATAAGTGTGTGCATTGTTGCTTTTTAAGAGTGAGCCGAGCTGGTTTCCGCTCTTCAAAAACAGGCCCCAAACTTCTGTAAGTGATTCAAGTGATCCAATCAGTTGCAACTGTTTACGCTTTGGCGGTGCAGTTTTAACCCCGTTTGCCGGGCAGTTTCGTTTCAGTCAGCATCCTCACAAAACCTTGAAAAGGAGAGATGCTCATGCAACACCCCGCTTCAAATCCCCAGCAAGCGCTGCGTCAGCCGCTACAGGCGCATCGTTCGTCGCACCCGGCCAAAGCCAGCAAAAACTGGCGCAGGGCGCTGCTGCCCCTGCTGCTGGCGGGCCTTTCGCAAACGGCTTGTGCGCAGATTGAGGCTTACCCCGGCAGCTACCCATCCGCCGCGCCAGCGCCTGTGCCTGTTGCCCCCTACGTGCATGGCCCTGTGGCGCGGGTGCGCATCATCGACCGCGACAGTGGCCGCGAGCTGCCCGTTTACCGCCACCGGGGCGAGTATTGGGTGGCGGGTCGGCCCGGTGCGCGTTACGGCATCGCCATCATGGGGCACCCCCGTTTCGCGCCCGGGCGGGTCGAGGCGGTGGTGTCGGTCGATGGCGTGAACGTCATCACGGGGCAAACGGCCTCGGTGCGGCAAAGCGGCTATGTGCTGGATGTGGGGCAGTGGCACACCATCACCGGCTGGCGCAAAAACGATCAGGAAGTGGCGGCTTTTCATTTCACCTCGCTGCCCCGTTCTTACGCAGCCCGCACCGGCCGGCCAGCGCACGTGGGGGTGATTGGCGTGGCGCTGTATCGCGAGCAGGCCGCGCCACCCATTGTGCGCCCGCAACCCTGGCTGAATGCGGAGCCAGCGTATGAGTACGGCGAAGATGCGCTGATCGGCCATGCCCAGGGCTCCCGCGCTCCGCAGGCCGAGGCCGCCAGCGGCCTGCGTGATGGCGAGCGCGCGGCCAAGTCTGCGCCTGTGCCCTACGGTTCGCGGCTGGGCACGGGCCACGGCAGGCGCGAAGATTCGGCCGTGGGCTACACCACCTTTGTGCGTCGCAGCAGTCGGCCCGATCAGATCGTGCGCATCCGCTACGACAGTGAAGAGAACCTGCGGGCGCGGGGCATCATCCCCGATTACGGCTGGCAGCCGCCAGTGCGGCCGCAACCTTTCCCCGAACCGGCGCCGCGCCGCTACGTACCCGATCCGCCCAGTTGGTAAAGGGATTGGTCAGGGCCAAGGGCACACAGGGGTTGGCGGCATGCAGGCCAAAGGAGCGATGGCGGGCGCATGGTCTGGCGGCTGGTTTACTGCGGTGCGCCAGCTGCCTGCCAACAACGCAGCCGCTGCCGATCAGGATCGGCATAATGCCCGCATGCAGCCCGCCGCCCGCCCAGACGAGGAATTGATGCAAGCCTATGCGCAAGGCGATGTGGCGGCTTTTGCCACTTTGTACGACCGGCACGCGCCGCGCCTGTGGCGTTATCTGTATCGCCACGTGGGCAATCGCGCCGTGGCCGACGATTTGCTGCAGGATGTGTGGCTGGCCGTGGTGGGGCAGGCCGCGCGCTATGAAGCGCGCGCGCGCTTGAGCACCTGGCTTTTCACCCTGGCGCACAACCGCATGATCGACTACTGCCGCACGCGCAAAGACCATGCCAGTCTGGATGCGCCAGACGACGCGGGTCAAACCCTGGCTGATACGCTGGGCGCGCCATCGGGCTACGGGCCTTTGCGCCAGATCGAAACGCGCGAACAGGCGCAGCAACTATTGGCCGCGCTTGATGCCTTGCCCCTGCCGCAGCGCGAAGCCTTTGTGCTGCAAGCCGAAGCGGGCCTGAGCGTGGCCGAAATTGCCCAAGTCACCTGCGTGGGGCTGGAAACGGCCAAAAGCCGCTTGCGCTATGCCCGTGCGGCCTTGCGCCAACAGCTGGAGGGCATGGCATGACGAATCAGCGCCATCTGCCCCCTGGCCAACAGCCCAAGCCAGCGATGCCGTGGCCTGAGCAAGCCGATGACTTGGTGCGCCTGTATCAGCAAGCCCAGGCCTTTGATGAGCTGGCTGGAGCGCAGCCTAATTCCGCCGTGCGTGCGGCAGTGCTGGCTGCAGCAGCGCAAAATGTGGCGGCGATTGAGCACGAGGCAAAACAGGCCATGCCAACGCCAACGCTTGGTGCGGATGTGGAAAAGCCTCAAGCCGATGCGCTATCGGCGAGCACTGATGCATCAGATGCAGCGCGCGGTGATCGCACTGCGGCGGCGTTGAATGCATCTTCAACCGTTGGCGTGGCGGTGAAATTGCCTGCCAACAAACGGGCAGAAGCCGCCAACGATGCGCGTTGGAAAATCCGAGCCATGCGCGCCTTTGGCAGTTTGGCCGCGGTCGGGCTGGTGGGCTTGCTGGCTTCGCGCTTTTTGCCCCACACAGAAGGCTATGCCGAACTGGCGCAAACCCTGCCGCCCGCGCCTTATCAGCAACAAGCGGCCACCCAGCCTGCCGCCACGTCTGCACAGCCACAGGCCGAAGCTGCTGCCGCTGCACGTACAGATTCAACAGCAGCAGATGCCTCAACCCCATCGCCCATGCCGCGCACCGAGCAGGCCGTTGCTGCCAATGCAGTAGGGGCAACGGATGCACCCGCTGTTGCAGCAGCCACAGCGCCAGCCAACGAGGTAGCAGACGCGCCGCTACCCGTGGCGCGACCAGCTGCAGCACCTGCGCCGCACACAGCAGCCAAAGGCAAGCCTTTGCATAAACAAGCACAATCCAAAGCGCAGCAACAAACCCAACAGAGCAAGCCCACTAGCCAGCCGCATGCTGCTCCCTCGCAGTCATCGGCTATGCAAGCGCCGCAGCCATCCACTCAGCCCCATCGAGCAGAACATGCAGAAGCAGCTGCAGCCATGTCGGCTGTGCGTGGTGTGTCCAGCCGATCAGCAGCCGATAGGGCGGTGGGGGATTCAAGGTTCGATCAAGCGCCCAGCAGGCAAGCGGGCAGACCCGCCGAGGAGCAGCAGGCCGCATCGCCTTTCCCACTGGATAACGCGCCGCTGGCGACAAAAGGGCGTCTGAAATCTGCTGCTCCGCAAGCAACTACAGAATCTGTTGCAGCCGTACAGCCGCGCGTGCAGGGCAGAGGGCCATTGGCGGAGTCGGTACAGCTTGCGCCCCCAGCAGCCAGTGATCTTTTAAATGAGCGCTTGTTGGCACGGCGCTCGCCGTCTGCGCCTGCCCAGGCGCAAGAGCTGGCGCCAGAAGTGAAACAAGAAGCCATGCCGTCAGCCGTGCCGCATATAGCTGCACCACATGTATCAGCTCAATCCAAACGGGGGCCTCTGGCCTCGCCAGCAGCAAAGGATGCGGCCGCCCCACAAGCAGCTCTGTTCGCATCCGCCAGCCGGGGCGATGTCGCAGGCGTGCAGCGGGCTTTGCAAGTTGGCGCGGCCATCAATGCCCGAGATGCGGCAGGCCGCACAGCCCTGATGCGGGCGGCGGGCAAGGGGCATTTGGCCGTGGTGCGGTATTTGTTGCGGCACGGGGCCGATGCCGCCTTGACGGATGCCGCTGGCCGCGATGCCGCTGATTACGCCCGCTTGGGCGGGCACGAGCGTGTGACGCAGCTTCTTTCAGGAAAACCCTGAGAAGGTAAACCCTGAATTTGGCATTTGCGTGGCAATTTGGTGAAATACGCCGAAAAAATCGCTTGATAATGCTTTTTTAAAGGCTGTTTGCGTCATCTGTTCGCATCTGCGCATCAATCAACAAGCCGTTGTTGTCAGAAAGACCCTTACGACATGACATCACCTGCCACTCCTTCCTCGTCTTCCACTTTTTCGTTTGCTCCCAGCACGCTGGATGATTGGCGCAAGGCTGCCGCCAAATCTGCGCCCGATGGCGATGTGAGCAAACTCAACTGGATCACGCCCGACGGCATCACCGTCAAGCCCCTGTACACGGCCGAAGACACGCAGAACCTGCCCTACGCCAATACGCTGCCGGGCTTTGAGCCTTTCATCCGCGGGCCGCAGGCCACCATGTACGCGGGCCGGCCGTGGACGATTCGCCAGTACGCGGGTTTTTCCACCGCCGAAGAATCCAACGCCTTTTACCGCAAGGCCCTGGCCGCAGGCGGGCAGGGCGTGAGCGTGGCGTTTGACCTGGCCACCCACCGCGGCTACGACAGCGACCACCCGCGCGTGACAGGCGACGTGGGCAAGGCCGGCGTGGCGATTGACAGCGTGGAAGACATGAAGATCCTGTTCGACGGCATTCCGTTGGACAAGGTGAGCGTTTCCATGACCATGAACGGCGCGGTGCTGCCCATTCTGGCGGGCTACATCGTGGCGGCCGAAGAGCAGGGCGTGTCGCAAGAGCAGCTCGCAGGCACCATCCAGAACGACATCCTCAAAGAGTTCATGGTGCGCAACACCTACATCTACCCGCCCGAGCCGTCGATGAAGATCATTGGCGACATCATCGAGTACACGGCGCAGAACATGCCCAAGTTCAACTCGATCAGCATCAGCGGCTACCACATTCAAGAGGCGGGGGCCAACCAGTCGCTGGAGCTGGCCTTTACCCTGGCCGATGGCAAGGAGTATGTGAAAACGGCTTTGTCCAAAGGGCTGGATGTGGATGCTTTTGCCGGGCGACTGAGCTTTTTCTGGGCCATTGGCATGAACTTCTATCTGGAGATTGCCAAGATGCGCGCCGCGCGCCTGCTGTGGTGCCGCATCATGAAAGAGTTCAATCCCAAGAATCCCAAATCGCTGATGCTGCGCACGCACTGCCAAACCAGCGGCTGGAGCTTGACCGAGCAAGACCCCTACAACAACGTGGTGCGCACCACCATTGAAGCGATGGCCGCCGTGTTTGGCGGCACGCAGTCGCTGCACACCAATAGCCTGGACGAAGCCATTGCGCTGCCGACCGAGTTCAGCGCTCGCATTGCGCGCAACACCCAGCTCATCATTCAGGAAGAGTCCAACATCACCAAGGTGGTGGACCCCTGGGCCGGCAGCTACATGATGGAAAAGCTCACACAAGACATGGCCGATGCGGCCTGGGCCATCATCGAAGAAGTCGAGGCCATGGGCGGCATGACCAAGGCCGTGGACAGCGGCTGGGCCAAACTCAAGATCGAAGCCGCCGCCGCCGAGAAGCAGGCGCGCATCGATTCGGGCCGCGACGTGATCGTGGGCGTGAACAAATACAAGCTCGCCAAAGAAGACCCCGTGGACATCCTTGAGGTGGATAACGTCAAGGTGCGCGAGGCGCAGATTGCGCGTCTCAACGCCATCAAGGCTGCCCGCGACGAAGCCGCCGTGCAGGCTGCGCTCAAGGCCCTGACCGAAGGCGCCAAGAGCGGGGCCAACCTGCTGGACTTGAGCATCAAGGCCACGCGCCTGCGCGCCACCGTGGGCGAAATCAGCGAGGCGCTGGAAAAAGTGTTTGGCCGCCATCGTGCGGATACGCAAAAGGTGACTGGTGTGTACGCAGCCGCTTACGAATCGGACGAAAACGAATGGGATGCCCTCAAGGCTGAAATCGCCGCCTTTGCCGAGGAGCAAGGCCGCCAGCCGCGCGTGATGATCGCCAAGCTGGGGCAAGACGGGCACGACCGTGGGGCCAAGGTCGTTTCCACCGCCTTTGCCGACCTGGGCTTTGACGTGGACATTGGCCCGCTGTTTCAAACGCCCGAGGAGTGCGCGCGCCAGGCCATCGAAAACGACGTGCACGCCATTGGCATCAGCACGCTGGCCGCAGGCCACAAAACCTTGGTGCCCGCCATCGTCAAGGCCCTGCGCGATCAGGGCGCGGACGACATCGTGATCTTCGTGGGGGGCGTGATTCCGCGGCAGGACTACGATTTCTTGTACCAGGCAGGCGTCAAGGGCATCTATGGCCCGGGCACGCCCATTCCCGCCTGCGCCAAGGATGTGCTGGCGCAGATCAGAAAAGCTTTGGCAGCTTGATCGGCGCATGCCAAGCTGTGCTTTCGGCTCGGTTCGTTTCGTAAGCGGTGATGAAACAGTGGCGATGAAACCAGTCTCTGTTCAAGCGTGCGGCTTGCAGCCATTTGCTGCGCAAGGAGTGCGGCATGGCTGAAGCGATGGATCTGCAGCACGACATCGTGCACGGCAACACCGTGCGCAAGCGCCGCGCCATGGCCAAGGCCATCACCTTGCTTGAATCCACCCGGGCCGACCACCGCGCACAGGGCGACGAATTGCTCACTGCCTTGTTACCGCACACGGGGCAGTCGCTGCGCATCGGCATCAGCGGCGTGCCGGGCGTGGGCAAAAGCACTTTCATCGAATCGCTGGGCCTGTATCTGATTGGCCAGGGCCACCGCGTGGCGGTGCTGGCGGTCGATCCATCCTCCACCGTATCGGGCGGCTCCATCCTGGGCGACAAAACGCGCATGGAGCGTTTGTCCACCGAAGAAGCCGCCTACATCCGTCCCACGCCCAGCGGCGGCGCGCTGGGCGGCGTGGCCGACAAAACGCGCGAGGCCATGCTGATTTGCGAGGCCGCCGGTTACGACGTGGTGCTGATTGAAACCGTGGGCGTGGGCCAGAGCGAAACCGCCGTGCACGGCATGGCCGATTTGTTCGTTCTGCTGCAATTGCCCAACGCGGGCGATGATTTGCAGGCCATCAAAAAAGGCGTGATGGAACTGGCCGACCTGGTTGTGATCAACAAGGCCGATCTGGATACGGCGGCTGCGGCGCGCGCGCGCGCGCAAATCCATTCGGCCCTGCGCCTGCTCGGCATGCACGGCAACCCGCACCGCAACGCGCACGAAGAAACGGTTTGGCAGCCGCAGGTGCTGCAAATCAGCGGTTTGAAGGGCGAGGGGCTGGATGCTTTCTGGCAGGCCGTGTGCCAGTACCGGCAGATGCAGCAGGCCAATGGCCGCCTGGCCGCGCGCCGCCAGCAACAGTCACTGGCCTGGATGTGGGAACGCATTGATGCGGGCCTGCGCCAGGCCTTTCGCTCGCACGCGCAGGTGCGCCAGCTGCTGCCCGATTTGCAAAGCCGGGTGCAGCAGGGGCAGCTGGCGGCCTCCACTGCCGCACGCCAATTGCTGCAGCGTTTTGGCATGGGCGATGGGGCGGCGGTGCAGGCCGCTGCTACCGCTGCCGCTCCTGCAGCGGCTTGCGCGCAAGCGGCGGCCTCTGCCTCGCAAGTGTCCCAACCAGCCAGTCAGAAAGCACCCCCAGCCCTTTGATTGGCCGCCATCGATTCACGCCATCTACCAACCCCCGCATGCTTTGCGCATGCATTCACCGACCTGAAAGACCATGAAGCACATCATTGAACAACTCGAACAGAAACGCGCCGCTGCCCGCCTGGGCGGTGGCCAAAAGCGCATCGACGCGCAGCACGCCAAGGGCCGCCTCACAGCCCGCGAACGCATCGACATCTTGCTCGATGGTGGCAGCTTTGAAGAGTGGGACATGTTCGTTGAGCACCGCTGCACCGATTTCGGCATGGCCGACAAGCACATTCCCGGCGACGGCGTAGTGACCGGCTACGGCACCATCAACGGGCGGCTGGTCTTCGTCTTCAGCCAGGATTTCACCGTGTTTGGCGGGGCCTTGTCTGAAGCGCATGCCGAAAAAATCTGCAAGCTCATGGATCAGGCCATGAAAGCCGGTGCGCCCGTGATCGGCTTGAACGATTCGGGCGGCGCGCGCATTCAGGAAGGGGTGGCCTCTCTCGCAGGCTATGCCGAAGTGTTCCAGCGCAACGTCATGGCCAGCGGCGTGATTCCGCAAATCAGCATGATCATGGGGCCCTGCGCGGGCGGCGCGGTGTATTCACCAGCCATGACCGATTTCATCTTCATGGTCAAAGACAGCTCTTACATGTTCGTCACCGGCCCAGAAGTGGTCAAGACCGTGACGCACGAAACTGTGACGGCGCAAGAGCTGGGCGGCGCCATCACCCACTCCACCAAGAGCGGCGTGGCCGACTTGGCTTTCGAGAACGATGTGGAAGCCCTGCTGATGCTGCGCCGCCTGTTCAACTACATCCCGGCCAACAACCGCGAAAAAGCACCGTATCGCCCCACGCAAGACCCGGCCACCCGCGCCGACATGAGTCTGGATACGCTCGTGCCTGCCAACCCCAACAAGCCGTACGACATGAAAGAACTCATCGTCAAAACGGTGGACGATGCCGAGTTCTTCGAACTGCAGCCCGACTACGCCGCCAACATCGTCATCGGCTTTGCGCGCATGGACGGCAACGTGGTGGGCATCGTCGCCAACCAGCCGCTGGTGCTGGCGGGCTGCCTGGACATCAAAAGCAGCATCAAGGCCGCGCGCTTCGTGCGCTTTTGCGATGCCTTCAACATCCCCGTCATCACCTTTGTGGACGTGCCCGGCTTCATGCCCGGCACGGCGCAGGAATACGGCGGCATCATCAAGCACGGTGCGAAGTTGCTCTACGCCTATGCCGAATGCACGGTGCCCAAAATCACCGTCATCACCCGCAAGGCTTACGGCGGCGCGTATGACGTGATGGCTTCCAAACACCTGCGTGGCGACGTGAACCTGGCTTGGCCCAATGCCGAAATTGCCGTGATGGGCGCCAAGGGCGCGGTGGAAATCATCTTCCGCCAGGACAAAGACAACCCCGAAAAACTCGCTGCGCGCGAGGCGGAATACAAGGAACGCTTTGCCAACCCCTTTGTGGCGGGCGCACGCGGCTTTATCGACGACGTGATTCAGCCGCACGAAACCCGCAAGCGCATCTGCCGCAGCTTGGCGATGTTGAAAGACAAGAAGCTGGAAAACCCCTGGCGCAAGCACGGCAATATTCCACTGTAATGCGGAGCTTGATATTTATGCCTAGATCTATATGCAAGATAGCTCAGTTAAAGTGCGGTTATATAAAAGAATGGATGGGGTCATGTGACCGGGTGAAGGAGGAGTCTATTACAGACTGGCTTTTGTATGAGTTATCAAAATCGAGTAGTCGCATCATAAATATTCCTTTTACGCGCTATGTTGAGGGTAAATTGACTGGTGCTGATTGGGAGTGGTGGATTTTGTACCCCTCTAGGGCAATAAGGTTACGTATTCAAGCCAAGAAACTCTCCCAAAAAAATATTAATAGAGAAATGAGAAAGCGTGGAACAAACGGGTATCAGATGATGATGCTAATTAATGATTCCGTTTCTCCGAGGTTATACCCTAATATTCCAGCTTTGCCTTTATATGTGTTTTACACCGATGACTCTCCTCCGAATACTGTATGCAAAGGAATCGATAGAGGCGGTGCTTACTTAGCTTCTGCTAATGCGCTGTACAATTATTTTTTTCCAACGTATTATCGATCGGGTGTAAGTATTAAAAATTTTCCTGTTCCGTTGTTTCCTCTGTCATCTCTGTTTTGTTGCCCTAAAATTTTTGGATGTTTTGATAATTTTAGGTTTCAAGGGGTTGATTCTGATTTGGTAGGTATGATTTTGGATGAGTTTTATAGATGTTTTATTAATATTGAAAATGTTCCAGATAAAATTATCCAGATTGCCAGTTCAAGTGCTAAGCCAAAATGGTTTGAGCTTGAGTCTGAAGAGTACAAGCGTTTGATGATTTTTGATCTCCGCATGGAGGGTGATAGAAATGTTTAAAAAAATCTTAATTGCGAACTGTGGCGAAAACACGGCCTCACTAGACCGCTTGGATCGCGTAGTGCGCGCAGGTGATTTCGCCGCTTCGATGCCAGTAATTAGCTGAAAGGGCCGTTGCATATGTTCACGAAAATCTTGATCGCCAATCGTGGCGAAATCGCCTGCCGCATCATCACCACAGCCAAGAAAATGGGCATTGCCACCGTGGCGGTGTATTCCGAGGCTGACAGCGAAGCGCGCCATGTGCAAATGGCCGACGAGGCTGTGCTGCTGGGCCCGGCGCCTTCGCGCGAGTCTTATCTGGTGGCCGACAAGATCATTGCCGCAGCCAAGCAAACCGGCGCGCAGGCCATTCACCCCGGCTACGGCTTTTTGGCCGAGAACGAGGCTTTTGCCAAGCGGGTGGAGGAAGAGGGCCTTGTCTTCATCGGCCCCAAGCACGCCTCCATTGCGGCGATGGGCGACAAGATCGCTTCCAAAAAATTGGCGCTGCAAGCCAAGGTCAACACCATTCCAGGTTACAACGATCCGATCGAATCGGCCGAGCAGGCTGTGAGCATTGCCAAAGACATTGGCTACCCCGTGATGATCAAGGCCAGTGCGGGCGGCGGTGGCAAGGGGCTGCGCGTGGCCTTCAACGACAAAGAAGCGGCCGAGGGCTTCGAGTCTTGCCGCAACGAGGCGCGCAACAGCTTTGGCGACGAACGCGTGTTCATCGAAAAATTCGTCGAGCAGCCACGCCACATCGAAATCCAGGTGCTGGGCGATGCCTTCGGCAACGTCATCTACCTGCACGAGCGCGAGTGCTCCATCCAGCGTCGCCACCAAAAAATCATTGAAGAAGCGCCATCGCCCTTCATCAGCGAAGCCACGCGCAAGG
>JAUMXD010000031.1 GCA_030529305.1 Allobrachymonas sp. | reverse complement strand
TGAGCAAGAGCAAGGGCAACTACATCGGCATCACCGAAGACGCCAACACCATGTTTGCCAAGGTGCTTTCCATCAGCGACGAGTTGATGTGGCGCTGGTACACGCTGCTCTCGTTCAAGAGCCTGGCCGAGATTGAGGCGCTCAAGGCCGAGGTGGCCGCAGGCCGCAACCCCAAAGAGGCCAAGGTCATGCTCGCCAAAGAAATCACCACGCGCTTTCACAGCGCGCAGGCGGCAGAAGCGGCTGAGCAGGACTTCATCAACCGCTCGCGTGGTGGCGTACCCGATGACATCCCCGAAGTGCAACTGACTGCGGGCGAAGGCGGCTTGGGCATCGGCCTGTTGCTCAAACAATCGGGCCTGGCGCCTTCTACCAGCGAGGCCAACCGCCTGATTGACGGCGGCGGCGTGCGCGTGGATTCCAGCGTCATCAGCGACAAGGGCCTGAAGCTGCAAGCGGGCACTTACGTTGTGCAAGTGGGCAAACGCAAATTCGCACGCGTGACGCTGGCTTGAGGGCTGCTTCTGATGCAACAAAAAAGCGCCTGAGTGGCGCTTTTTTTTTGCGTTGGCTATTTGACCAGGCAAGTGCACGGGCAACGGTTGCGATTGTTGGGCTGTCGAGCCAATCGGAAGATGAGTTTTCAAATACACATGATGCGACACCGGTGCCGTGGCTCGTTGTTGGATATGTGGAGCGCGTCTTATGTGGCGCACCGCCTCAACAACAGACACAAAAAAACCTGCCGCATGAAAGTGGCAGGTTTTTGGGTGGCAGCAAGCGCCTGTGCGCTTCTGCCAAAGGCTTGCGCCCCGATCAGCCCTGATGCGGGCGCTTGCCGGGGTTCTTTTTGCTGCGGATGTGCGAACCGCGCTCTTGGCTGCGGCGTTGACCAGCGCCTTGCTTGATGCGCGGTGCGCCCGGCAGGGGTTTGGTGGCCTTGCGATCGGCTTCGGTAACGATTTTGTTGCCCATGATGATTCCTGAATATAAAAATAGGGTTGACTGGCTGAAAAACGCCCAATGATACCTGATAGGCCTTGACCGCAGGGCTTGCGTGCGTCAGGGTGTCGCCTGAAGCAAACAGCCTGGCCAACATGGCAAGCACCGAACCGCCGCCGCGTGCCTGCGCCTCCACTGCTCAAACTCACCGCTTTAACCCGGCAGGTTTTCTACGTCCGCTGGTGGATGCCGCCATGCGGGCCTTGCTGGCCGGGGGTGGACGGCTCGACGTTTGTTCAACGGTACAACGTCAAGGCGGCCACAGAAATACGGTTACGGTTGTGGCAGCTACTGCGCGGGTATGCGGCTTTTTGGAACCCATGCCGTGATGCATGCCGCGATAGAGTACGAGCGGATCATGGTTGCCGGGGCCGCGAGCGTTCAAGGGTGAGCAGGCTCGGCGCTTTCGCTTTCACCGTTGTCATCCAGCGCAAACTCACCGCGTTCAAAGGCGGCGAGCAACTCCAAGGCTTCTGCCACCTGCAATTGGGGCACGCGGATTTTGGCGCCGCCAAATGCAATGCGCAAAGGCACGATGCGCACCAGATCGGCATCGTCCGTTTCGGCGGCGATGCCGCAGCGGCGTAGGAAGTTACCCAGCAGATGCGCCTGGGTGGGCTCCAAGTCACGCCGAAGGATGACCATTTCGCCGGGGTAGGGCGTGGTGTCTTCGGGCGGGCTGGGTGTTGGATTCATGATTCGGCAATCGTTGGTCGGCATTGGCAAACATTGCCAAACGGCAAGTGCATGCAACTGCTCAAGCCGCCGCTTAAAACCCGCAAGCTCACAGACCCAACATCAGCATCAGGTTTTGCACGGCTGCGCCGCTGGCGCCTTTGCCCAGATTGTCTAGCCGGGCGGTGCAAACGGCGTGGAACATGTCGTCGTTGCCGTGCACGCGTATTTCCAGCAGATTGGTGTTTTTCAGCGCCACGGCGTCAAGCTTGCCGTCGGTGGGGGCATCTTCCAATTTAACCCAGCCTTTGCCATGGTAGTGGGCCTCGTAAGCGGCGTGCAGGTCTTGCAGGCGCGGTCGGCCGGGCAGGGTGTCCAGGTGCAGGGGCAGTTGCACGATCATGCCTTGGTCGAAATTGCCCACGCTGGGCACGAACAGCGGGCGGCGTTTGAGGCCGGTATGGCCCATGATTTCGGGGATGTGCTTGTGGTTCAGCCCCAGCGCATACAGTTCGAAAGGCGGTGCGGCGTGCTGCTCGTAGGCTTCGATCATTTGCCGCCCGCCGCCGGAGTAACCACTCACGGCGGGCAGGGTCACGGGGTGGTCGGCTGGCAGTATGCCTGCGTCGATCAGCGGGCGGATCAGGGCGATGGCCCCGGTGGCGTAGCAACCCGGGTTAGCCACGCGTTGCGCGGTGCGAATGGCCTCGGCCTGGCCGGGGCAAAGTTCGGGCAGGCCATAGACCCAGCCGGGCGCCACGCGGTGCGCGGTAGAGGCATCAATGATGCGCGGCTGTTTGCCGGGGGTGGCATCAATCAGCGCCACCGATTCGCGCGCGGCATCGTCGTGCAGGCAAAGGATGACGACATCAGCCTGCGCCATGAGCGCCTGCTTGGCCGCGGGGTCTTTGCGCAGGGCGGGGTCGATGCGCAGCAGTTCAATGCCTGCCATGTGCTGCAAGCGGTCGCGAATTTGCAGGCCGGTGGTGCCGGCTTCGCCGTCGATGAAGATGCGGTGCGTGGGGGTCGTCATGGCGTGTGCAATGCGGGTGGTTGGAGGGCGTTGGGCGGTCAGTTTCTGATCAGTCCCGCATGGTACAGTAGCTCGCTGTTTTGATGCGAACGAGCCGTGGCGTGGGCATTGCTGGTGCCTGCCTTTGAGGCGGTGGCTCAGGCACAGGGGCGGATCGGCCCTGCTGGTTGCAGCTGGCCGCTGTGTTCGTTAGCAAAATTCAAACGGGTACGAGCTTTTTATTGATGCGTTGGCGCTGGCGCGATGCATCAAGCGGCCAGACCGTGATTAAGCTTTGTGCCAAGCGTTCGCCTTCTTATTCATTTGGAGTGTCCAACCCATGAAAATCCACGAATACCAGGGCAAGGAAATTCTGCGTCAGTTCGGCATACCCGTGCCGCGTGGCATTGCCGCTTTCACCGTGCAAGAGGCTGTAGAGGCCGCGCAGAAACTGGGCGGTGCGGTTTGGGTCGTCAAGGCGCAAATCCACGCAGGCGGCCGCGGCAAGGGCGGCGGCGTGAAAGTGGCGCGCTCGGTGGATGAAGTCAGGCAAATCGCGGGCGACATGCTGGGCATGCAGCTGGTGACGCATCAAACCGGCCCCGAGGGGCAGAAAGTGCGCCGCCTCTACATCGAAGAAGGGGCCGACATCCAGCAGGAGTTTTATCTCTCGTGCGTGACCGACCGTGCCACGCAGCAAGTGGCGCTGATCGCCTCGCAAGCTGGCGGCATGAACATCGAAGAAGTGGCCCACAGCCACCCCGAGCAAATCGCCAAAGTGTTTGTGGATTGGGAAAAGGGCTTGATGGCCGAGCAGGGCGAAGAGCTGGCCCAGCGCGTGAACATGCCTGCAGATTCGCGCGCGCAATTCGTTGATCTGTGCCAAAAGCTCTACCGCTGCTACATGGAAACAGATGCCACGCTGGTAGAGATCAACCCGCTCAATCGCGACAGCCAGGGTCGCATCACCGCGCTGGACGCCAAGTTCAATTTCGACAGCAATGCGCTGTTCCGCCACCCGGAGCTTCTGGCCTACCGCGATCTGGATGAAGAAGACCCAGCCGAGTTGGAAGCATCGAAGTTTGGCTTGTCGTACATTAGCCTGGACGGCAACATCGGCTGCATGGTCAATGGCGCAGGCCTGGCGATGGCGACGATGGACACCATCAAGCTCTATGGCGGCGAACCTGCCAACTTTTTGGACGTGGGCGGAGGCGCCACGACCGAGAAGGTGACCGAAGCCTTCAAGATCATGCTCAAAAACCCGAAGGTGAAGGCCATTCTGGTCAACATCTTTGGTGGCATCATGCGCTGCGACACCATTGCCGAAGGCGTGGTGGCGGCCTCCAAAGCCGTGGGCCTGTCGGTGCCGCTGGTGGTGCGCATGAAAGGCACGAATGAAGAAGAGGGCCGCCGCATTCTGGCCGAAAGCGGCCTGCCCATCATCACTGCCAACAGCATGGCCGAGGCGGCGGAAAAAGCCGTGTCGGCCGCCCGCACGGGTCAGGTTTTGCCGGGCGCAATGGGCATGGCGGCTGCAGCATCTGGCGCAGCTGTTGCGGGCGCTGCTACTGCGGCGACTACTGCTACAGCCACCACGGCTGCAGCAGCAGGCGTTACAGCCGCGCCCGCAGCGGAATCCACCGCTTCTGGTTGGGGCAAGTGGGTGTATCTGGCCGGTTTGGGGGTGATGGCGCTGCTCATGCTCAAGTTCTGTGGCGGCCAGAAGCAAACGGCGCAGGTGAAGCCGCCCGCAGCTGCGGTGGCCAGCGGTGCTGTGTCGCAAGCCGCCCCTGTTTCTTTAGGCAACTGGCAAGCCAGCGTGCGCGAGGGGCAGATCGTGCTGGCCGGGCAGGTGCCCAGTGAAGCGGCTAAAAAACAATTGCTGGCTGCGGCACGCCAGATCTTTGGCGATGCAGGCGTCGTCGATCAATTGCAGATTGACGCCAGCTTGCCCGCATTTGAAGTGAGCGACAAGGCGCTGCACAGCGTGTTGGATTGGCTCAAACAGCACCCCAGTGCCACATTGCAAGCCGAACACAATCGCCTGATGCTGGGTGGCAGCTTGGGTGAAGCGCTGCTGGCCGGTTTGCCCCAGCATTTTGCAGGTTGGCTGGGCGATACGGTGGTGGTCGATGCCAGCGCCGTGCAGCCGCAAGCGATGAAAGCGGCCGATGCTTTCAGGCAAGGCATCAAGGACTTTCGCATCAACGTTGAATTCGATACGGGCAAGGCCACGCTGCGCGCGGCCAGCCGGGCTGAATTGGATGAACTGGCTGCCGTGCTGAAAGAGGCTGGCGTGGCGGGCGAAGTGGCTGGCCATACCGACAATGTGGGCCAGCCCCAGGCGAACCTGGCCTTGTCGCAGCAGCGTGCGCAGGCGGTGAAAGACTATCTGGTGCAGCAGGGTGTGGCGGCCGACAAGCTCAGCGCTGCGGGCTATGGCATGACGCAACCGATTGCCGACAACGCTAGCGCAGAAGGCCGCCAGCGCAACCGCCGCGTGCAGTTTCGTGTTTTGTAAGGGCTGTGTCAGCGCATCAAACAGCAAGCGGCCCCGGCCAATGGCTGGTGGCCAAAAGTAGCCTACAGACCAGATAGCAGATAGAGATTTCCATCATGAGCATCCTCATCAATCAACACACTCGCGTCATCACGCAAGGCATTACCGGCAAAACCGGCCAGTTCCACACCCGCATGAGCCGCGATTACGCCAACGGCCAGCAGTGCTATGTGGCGGGCGTCAACCCCAAAAAGGCAGGCGAAAACTTCGAGGGCATTCCCATCTACGCCACCGTGCGTGAAGCCGCCCAGGCCACGGGCGCCACGGTGTCGGTTATCTACGTGCCGCCAGCTGGTGCGGCCGATGCGATCTGGGAAGCGGTCGAGGCTGATCTGGACTTTGTGGTTTGCATCACCGAAGGCATACCGATTCGCGACATGCTCGAAGTGCGCAGCCGCATGCGTGCCAAAGAGGCTGCCGGCGGCAAGAAGACCCTGCTGCTGGGCCCCAACTGCCCCGGCATCATCACGCCAGATGAGCTCAAGATCGGCATCATGCCCGGCCACATTCACAAAAAAGGGCGTGTGGGCGTGGTCAGCCGCTCAGGAACGCTCACTTACGAAGCGGTGGCGCAACTCACCGACTTGGGCATTGGTCAATCCACAGCCGTGGGCATTGGCGGCGATCCGATCAATGGCCTGAAGCACATCGACGTGATGCAGATGTTCAACGACGACCCGGATACCGACGCTGTGGTCATGATCGGCGAAATCGGCGGCCCAGACGAGGCCGAAGCCGCGCGTTGGTGCAAGGCGCACATGCAAAAGCCCGTGGTGGGCTTCATTGCGGGTGTGACGGCCCCAGCGGGCAAACGCATGGGGCATGCGGGCGCGCTGATTTCGGGTGGCGAAGATACGGCCGAAGCCAAGCTCGCCATCATGGAAGAGTGCGGCTTCAAAATCACGCGTGATCCGTCGGAAATGGGGCGATTGATACAGGGTTTGCTGTGAGTCGTTTGGCGATGTAAAAGTGGTTTCCATTTTTATGTTTCCATGAAAATGGGAGCTTGTTATTTTCTTTTCATGTAAAAATATGCGGGATTTGCAAATTATCTGATTTCATATTTTGTCCGGGGAATAGCATGCTGAAGATCTTGATGGGCTGGAGGCAGGTTTTCTTGCCGCAGTCCTGCATGCAAGGGTCAAGCCATGGCTAAGCTAGTCATTTCACTAGAGGACGTGACGGTGCGCGAGGTGCCTATGGACAGAGACCACATTTCGCTGGGCCGCCGCGCGTACAACCACATCGTTCTCGACAATCTGGCCGTCAGTGGCGACCATGCCATCTTCCAGTACGAAGATGGCGCTTTTTATGTTGAAGACCTCAACAGCACCAATGGCACATCGGTCAACGGTGTGAAGGTCAAGCGCCAGCAGCTGTGGCACGGCGACATCATCGATATTGCCAAATTCCGTTTGCATTTTGACTATCCGCTGGCAGAAAAGCAGGTTGTGCCCTTGGTCACGGGTGTGCTCAACAGTTCGATCAGGGTAACTTCCGGGGCATCGGCCGGGCGGACGGTGAAGTTGAGCAAACCGGTGACAACACTGGGAAAGCCGGGCGTTGCGCTGGCAAGCATCTATCGCCGGGGCGAGAGCTTCGTCTTGCGTTATATCGAAGGTTCGCGCCCGCTCACCTGCAACGGCAATGTAGTGGCTGCCCGTGAGCATGTATTGGTGAATGGTGATGAAATCGACCTGGCGGGCGTGAGCATGCGCTTCGAGCAAAAATACGATGCGTGATTGATGCCTTGATTTGTGGCGCGCCCGCTTCGTTCGATTGAAGGGAAACACATCGATCATTGATCGCAGCGGCGGTGCATGGGGAGCAACAGATGGCGCATGAAGCGGTTCAGTACACTGAACCGCTTTTGCTTTGCCGCGTGATAAAGGCATGAACGATCAAGTAGCATCTTCTTGGCGGCGAAGCGTGCGGCGCTGGCCGCTGGCCGCCTTTGTGCGCAGCGTGCTCTTGCTGCTGCCTTTGGCTCTCATGTTGCCGCAGGTGCTGGGCCTGGCGGGATACGAAGTCATCGAACGCATTGAGCAGCGCATTTACGACCGCCGTTTGCGCTGGTTCGATAGCACACAGCAGCGAGACGAACGCATCGTCATCATCGACATCGACGAAGCCAGCTTGAAGCAATACGGGCGCTGGCCTTGGCGGCGCCAAGTGCTGGCGCGCCTGAACACCGAGCTGTTGCAGCGCCAGCAAGTGGCTTTGCTGGGCTTTGACGTTTTGTTTTCCGAGCCCGAGGACGACACCCACGCCGAAATTCGGCAATGGTTGCACGACAACCTGCCGCAGCAGCAAGTGCAGGCCGAGCGTTTGCAGCAGCTGGATGCGCTGATGCGCAACGACAGCCAGTTGATCGACAGCGTGCGCGGCCAGCGCGTGGTGCTGGGTTATTACTTTTCATCCAACCGCGACAGTGGCCGCACAGGCACTTTGCCCACGCCTTTGCCCGTGCAGGCGACTGCACGAATATCGAGGCCAGAAGCCACAAAAGATGCCAGCCAGGCGGTACACCAGGCGGGGCTCCAGGCCGCCAAGCAAGAAGCAGGGCGGCCCTTTGCCCGGCCGCGCCGCGTGGTGGGCCCGCCTTTGATGGAGGGCTACACGGCCAATCTGCCCGAGTTGGCAGCGGCAGCGCCAGCTGGGGGCTTCATGAATGCACTGACGGATAGCGACGGTTCTTTGCGCAGCGTGCCGCTGTTGGCGCAGTTGAATGATGAGACAACTCTGCCGGCAGGAAGCAGCGTAGCCTCGTCGGCCGGGGGCGGCATTGAAGGCCGCCCAGTAGCTGTTGATGCAAACAGCTCAAGCAATGCAGCCAGTGCCACGCTTGCGTCAGGCGGCTCGCGTTATTACCCATCACTGTCGCTGGCGATGTTTCTGGCGCTGCTGGGGCCAACCGAAGTGCAGCTGGCGCCCGTGGCGGGCTGGTCGCGAGCAGGGCAGGCCCAGCTGGGCGGGCTGGACGTGCGCCAGGGCAAGCATGTGCTGCATATCCCCACCGATATTCACGGCGCGGTGCTGGTGCCTTTCCGTAGCAAAGGCGGCAAAGGTGAGCAAGGGGCTGGGCGCTTTGCCTACATCTCGGCGGCCGATGTGCTCAGTGGCCGGTTGCAGGCGCAGCAACTGAAAGGCAAGATCGCGCTGTTGGGCACATCCGCACCGGGCCTGCGCGATTTGCGCGTCACGCCCGTCAATCCCAACTACCCTGGCGTTGAAGTGCACGCCACGCTGCTGTCGGCCATGCTGGATGGGCGCTTCATCTATGTGCCGGACTATGCCCGCGGCTATGCGCTGGTGATGGTGCTGCTGGCATCGCTCGTGCTGCTTGTGCTGCTGCCGCGCACGGGCGCTACAGGGGCCTGGGTGGTGTGCCTGGGGCTGATGCTGCTGATGGTGGGCATCAACGCCTGGGCCTATGTGCAAGCGCATGTGGCGCTGCCGCTGGCAGCCAGTTTGGTCACGGTGATGCTGACCTATGTGCTGCACGTGAGCTACGGCCTGTTTCTGGAAACACGCACCAAAAAGCAGCTGGCATCGCTCTTTGGCCACTATGTGCCGGCCGAGCTGGTGAGCGAAATGGTCAAGCGCCCGGGCGCTTACACCACGGCGGTGCAGTCGCGTGAACTCACCATTCTGTTTTGCGACATTCGCCAGTTCACGCACATGGCCGAAGCGATGGAGCCGCAGCAGGTGCAGGCCCTGCTCAACCGCTTGTTCAACCGCATTGCGGCCATCATCGCCGCCAACCACGGCACCATCGACAAATACATCGGCGATTGCGTCATGGCCTTTTGGGGCGCGCCGCTGCCCGTGGCCGACCACGCCTGGCTGGCCGTGAAAACCGTGGCCGATATTGGCGAGATGCTGCGTGACTTCAACGCCGAGCAAGCCAGCCTGGGGCTGCCCCCCATTCAGCTCAATATCGGCATCAACAGCGGGGTGGTGAGCGTGGGCGACATGGGCTCGAGCATCCGCCGCAGCTACACCGTGCTGGGCGATGCCGTGAACGTGGCCGCGCGCCTGGAGCCACTGGCCAAACACTATGATGCGGCGCTGGTGGCGGGCGAGCGCACGGCTGAACTGGCGCCGCAGGTGCAGTGGCAATGGCTTGATACCGTGCGCGTGCAAGGCCGCGCGCATGCTCTGCAGGTGTATGCGCCTTTCAATGCGCAGCAGCCCGCTGCCGAATTGGACGCCGGGCAGCAACGCGAAGCGGCGTTGTGGCAGCAATTCCGGCAGGCCTATCAAAATCGCGCCTGGCATGAAGGCTTGCAGCTGCTGCAAAGCCTGCAGGCATTGCGCCCCGGCAAGCGCCTGTACACCCTGTATCAGGAAAGGCTGCACGTCTTCATGGATCAAGCGCCGCCGCACGATTGGGACGGCGTGACCGAAACCGCCAAATAGAAGCGGCAGTGAGCCGGGAAAAGAGCGGCTCGATGCAATCGATCCAATCGGCCCGAAATCGCCAGTGCGCCAGGCCCCGAACATCCATACACCTATACCGCCAATACCCATGCTGCATCACGAAACCCTGCCCGTAACGGCCTTTGAGCAGAACTGCTCCCTCATCTGGTGTGACCAAACGATGGAAGGCGCGGTGATCGATCCCGGCGGCGATCTGCCGCAGATACTGGCGCTGGTGGCGCGGCATGGCGTCAAGGTCAAGCAGATTCTGCTCACGCACGGACATGTGGATCATTGCGCGGGCGCGGCCGACTTGGCACGACAGCTGGGCGTGCCCATCGTTGGCCCGCACGTGGCCGACCAGTTCTGGATCGAGGCCCTGCCCGAAGTGGCGGCCAGGTACGGCTTTCCGCCCGCAGAAACGTTCACGCCCGCGCGCTGGCTGCAAGAGGGCGATGCGGTGCAGGTGGGGCAAGAGTGCTTGCAGGTGCGGCACTGCCCGGGCCACGCGCCGGGGCATGTGGTGTTTCATGCGCCGCAGCAGCGGCTGGCCTTTGTCGGCGATGTGCTGTTTGCCGGTTCCATTGGCCGCACGGACTTTCCGCAGGGCGATCACGATCAGCTCATCCGCAGCATCATCGACAAGCTCTGGCCCTTGGGCAATGACACGATTTTTGTGCCCGGCCACGGTCCGCAAAGTACCTTTGGGCGCGAGCGGCAGAGCAATCCTTTTGTGCGCGGCACCTGATGGGGCTTGCGCTGGAGGATGCGTTGGCGCGGGAAGGGGGTGATACAAGCGGCGGCGGGTTTTACGTTCAGGCTCCAGTCGTTTGGGATATGGCCGCTGTGCATCGAACCTTGCTCCGTTTGGGGCTGAGAGAGCAGCGGGCCGAAGCGTGCTCCTTGCCTCAGATGGTTTTCTTCTGCTGTTGCTTGTTTATGATCTTGGCGCAAGCCGATAAGATGAGCGGCATTCGAGCCAGGTGGCGAGCGGGCCACTTTCGGATGCAATCTGCAAGCACCCATGCAAGCAGTGCCAGCAAGGGCTTGAACCACTTGATTTTTCACAAGGTGTTTTTCTTATGACCGGGTCTTCTCCCTCGCCTTCTTCCCAATTGCCGGGCGGCGCTGCGCCGCGTTCGTGGCTGCAATCGCTGCGCGTGTATCTGGAACCGGCCAGCTTGCGCATGCTGCTGTTGGGCATGTCGGCGGGCTTGCCTTTGTTGCTGGTGCTGGGCACCTTGAGTTTTCGTTTGCGTGAAGCAGGCATCAACCGCGCCACCATCAGCTTCTTGGGCTGGGTAGGATTGGCTTATGGCTTCAAGTGGGTGTGGGCGCCGCTGGTGGATCGCCTGCCCATTCCGCTGCTCACGCGCAGCTTGGGGCGGCGGCGCAGTTGGCTGCTGGTGTCGCAACTCTTCATCATGGCGGGGCTAGTGGGCATGGCCATGCACAGCCCGCAGCAGGGCGTTACCGCTTTGGCGCGCTGGGCCTTGCTGGTGGCGTTTGCATCGGCCACGCAGGATATTGCGCTGGATGCCTTCCGCATCGAATCGGCCACGGCCGACAAGCAGGCCGTGTTGGCAGCCAATTATCAAACGGGTTATAGGCTTGCCATGATTTGTGCGGGCGCGGGCGTGTTGAGCCTGGTGGCCTGGCTGGAAAAACGCCATGCGCCAGTGGGCGCAGGTTATTACGACCCGGCTTGGAAGACCGCCTATTTGACGATGGCTGTGCTGATGCTGGTGGGCGTGGTCACCGTGCTCTTTTCGCGCGAGCCGCAGGCAACGGCGCCAACGCAAGCGGCGTTGGCGGGAGATGATCGGCCGGCCGACCCGGCCTACGAGCAGGCCTTGCAGCAGGTGGCCCACCAAGGGGTGGCCGTAGCGGGCATGGCGGCCTTTGGGCTGTGCGCGTTCACGGTGGTGGGCATGGTGGCGCGTGCGGCCAAGGCGCAATGGTGGCAAGCGCTGAATCAGCTCAGCCAAGGGAGCCTGGGCTGGCTGCTGCCGATTTTGTGCGCGGGCCTGGTGGCGGCCACGGCACTGGGCTGGGGGCCGCGCTGGCGGCCGGCTCCGCACAGCGCCGGGCAAAAAACGCTGGCGCGGGTGCAGGCTTCGTTCGTGGCGCCTTTTGTTGATTTTTTTGCGCGCTATCGCTGGCAGGCCGTGCTCATTCTGGGCTTGATCGGCATCTATCGCATCAGTGATGTGGTCATGGGCATCATGGCCAACCCGTTTTATGTGGACATGCAATTCAGCAAAGAGCAGGTGGCCTTGGTCAGCGGCGTCTTCGGCATTTTCTTTACGCTGCTGGGCACCTTCATCGGCGGCGTGTTGGCGCTGCGCCTGGGCGTGATGCGGGTGTTGATGTTGGGGGCCATTCTGGCGGCGGCCAGCAATCTGCTGTTTGCCTGGCTGGCCAGCCATCCAGCCGTGGCGCAATCGCTGTGGCAGTTTTCCATGTTTGGCAAGAGCTTCAGCCTCCCCATGACGTTGACGGCCGTAATCGCGGCCGACAACCTTTCGGGCGGCATTGCCTCGGCGGCTTTCATCGCCTATTTGTCGGGGCTGACGAGCATCAGCTACTCGGCCACGCAGTACGCGCTGTTCAGCTCCATCATGCTGCTGCTGCCCAAATTCATTGCGGGTTTTTCGGGCACCTTCGTCAACACGTACGGCTATCCGGCTTTCTTCATCAGCACGGCTGTGCTTGGCATACCCGTGGTGGTGCTGGTGTGGCTGGCGGGGCGATCGCTGCGGGTGGATGGGCCCAAAGGCTGATGCGGCGCAGGCCAGGCGATTGGGCTTGATTCCTGCGCAGTGACGCGAGCCTGCTGCCGGTTTGCGTGCAAGCAGCACGTAGCCGGTGCAGCGGCAGCCAAGTCTTCATCAGGCCCGCCAGGGCAGATGGCGCGCGGGGTCTTGAATCACGGGCGGCTGGGCGTTGAGGGTTTCGCCGTCCAGCACGCGTTGGTACATGGCGAGGTAATTGCGCGTCATCGTCTCGGCATTGAAGTGCTGCTTCACATGCTCGTGGCAGGCGCGCGGATCGAAGCGGTTCGTACGCACAGCTTCGCTTAGCTGCTGCGCACTGTCTGACAAGACGCCGCAGTGGGCCGGTACCAGTTCGGGCAGGGCGCCATAGGGCGTGGCAAATACGGGGCAGCCAAAGTAAAGGCTTTCAATCACCGCCAGGCCAAACGGTTCGTGCCAGCGCGCCGGAAAGATCAGGCCACGCGAGGCGTTGAGCAGGCTGAACTTTTTTTCGCCGCCCACCATGCCGTGAAAGTGCACGCGGCGCGAAAAGGTGAAGCGAAAGCCACGCTTGAACTGAAAGCGATCACCGCCCAGCACATCCAACTCCACCCCGGCTTTGCGCGCCACGGCAATGGCGCCGCGCACATTCTTGACACTCCAGGCGGCCTTGCCCAGAAAGTGATAGTGGCTGCGCGGGCGATCAAAGTCCACCGGGCCGTAGGCCGCCCAGTCCAGCCCGTTGTAAACGAATTGATCCGAGCCGTAGCGGCTGGCGTGGTTGCGCGACACAAACACCGTGTTGCGCGGCAGGGGTTTGGCCTGGCGGGCGTTGCCGTGTTCGGTGACGAAGTAGGGGCGATCCAGCTCGACCTGAGGGTTGAACTGGAAGTGGGCCACATCCACATCAGCTGGGATCTGTTCGGCCCAGGGGCGATCAGGCCGGATGGGCAGCACGCGGCCGAAGTCGCACTGCGAACCGGCAGGCACCAGATAGCTCACGGTGTGGCCCAGGCGTACCAGGGTTTTGCCCAGATCCCAGATGACGCGCTCGGTGCCACCATAGGCAAATACGGGAATAGGCGACTGGTTAACAAGCAGAACGTGCATGGTTCAAATCAGGTGCCGTGGCCTTGGATGAGGCAGGATCTTGGGCCAGCAAGGCCCGTTTTTGCAGGCCGTATGCCATACCCCACAACAGGCAGAGCAAATAGCAATAAACCGTGATGACGCTGCTGTGGGGCAAGAGGGCTTCGGTCAGGCCAAAGCCGAAATAGGCAGACGGCACCAGCATGCCCGCTGCAGCTACGGCGCGCAGGCTGGCGTGGTAGGGCTGCCGGGCCTGCCGGAACAAACGCAGAAAAATGCCAAACGGCACGGCATAAGCCACAAGCAGAGCCAGCAGGCCAACGGTGCCGTCTTTGGCGGCGAGGTTGAGCCATTCGTTATGCGGGTGGTCGTATTGCTCCATGCTGGGGTCCAGCTCTTGCCTGGCAATGCCCTGGCGTTGCTGCTCCAGATAACCGTGCCGCTGCCAGCCCAAAACGGGACGTTCTTGATACAGCTTCCAGGCGTGCTGCCACATTTGCAGTCGCGCGCCAACCGATGTGTTGGCCGTGCCGTTTGCAGCAAAAGCTTGTATATCAGAGTAGGCCTGCTGTACGCGGTGTTCGATCTTGAGGGAAGGCATGCTCAGCGCAATGCCCAGCAAACAGGCGTTTGCAGCTAGCAACAGGCCCAGCAGCTTGAAGCGGCGGCCAAACAGCAGGTAGGTGGCGTAGATGACCACGATGACGCCCAGCCCCAGCCAGGCGCCGCGCGTGCCAGAAAGAATGCTGGCCAGTAGGCCAGCCATGCAGCCCATGAGCAGCCAGGCACGAAACACCCAGCGGTTTTGATGCACAGGCACATGCCAGGCGCACAAGCTCATCAGGCCCAGCATCAACACCAGGTCGCCAAAGTGGATGGAGAACATGGCGCCTTGCGCGCGCTCCATCTGCAAAAAAAAGAACTGGTAGATGGCTTCGGTGCAGGCAATCAGGGTGCCCACACTGGCCCCCAGCCACAGCCAGATGTGCGCAGGCGGGCGGTATGCCAGGTACCACAGGGCAGGCAGGGTCAGCAAAATGCGGATGGGTTTTTCGGCCGAGCGGCCCACACTCAAACCGCTGGAAAGATCGTCCAGCAGCCAGCACACAGCCAAGGGCAGAAAGGAAAGAAACAGCCAGCGCGCATCAGCGGGCAGCTTTCTTTCTTGCGGGTTGGCCTTGAAAAAAGCCACGCTGCTCACCAGCACCAGCAACACGGCTGAATAGCTGGAGCCGCTGGGCACGGTTGTGGCCATGGCTGGCAGCATGAAAAGCGCCAGATTGCTCCAGAACTGCGCAGGCAGGCGCTGTATGCCTGTGAACCAGGCAGGGGTGGGTAATGTCATGGTGTGTGGGTATGCGGGCCAGGGCTAGGCGGGTTTTGGCGGCTCAGCTCCAGCAGCTTGGCCTCGCCCAGCAGGCCGTAGCCCGCTTGCAGGCAGGAATAAACCAGGCCGGGCAGGCCTTCTTTCCAATAGCCGCGCAGCAACCAGTAGCGCACGAAATAGCTGATGGGCGAGAGCAACATCTTGCCTACCGAGCCGCGCTTGCCTGCGTTGAACTTTTGCTGCGCCTTGAGGCTGGAGTAGCTGTTGATTTTGCCCAGCGCCTTGGCGATGGTGTCGTTGCCGTAGTGCAGCATGTAGGGGCTGATGCGGCTGGTGGGCTGCTGCACCTCCACATGTTCGTGTACCAGGCGCACCAAGTCCCACTCGGCTTTGTCTTTGCGGTACAGGCGCATCATCTGGTCACCGCGGCTGTGCGTCATGGGCCGGCCCATGAAGACTTCGTGCCGCGGAATGCTGAAGCCGTTGTAAGGCGTATTGGCAATCAGCTGGCGGATGTGGGCGATGGCGCCTTCTTGCAGCACTTCGTCGCCA
>JAUMXD010000030.1 GCA_030529305.1 Allobrachymonas sp. | reverse complement strand
CCGACGCCGTGCGCTTCTTCCTGCTCAGCCGCAAGCCCGATACCGAATACACCTTCGACATCGACCTGGCCGTGCAAAAGAACAACGAAAACCCCGTGTACTACGTACAGTACGCGCATGCGCGTATCTGCTCGGTTCTGGCGCAGTGGCAAGAGCAAGTTGGGCAAGTCGGGCAACAAACCGCACAGCTGGCCGATGTGGATCTGGCTGCGCTTGACACGCCCGCTGCGCAAACCTTGCTCGTCAAGCTCGCGCAATACCCCGACATGCTGCGTGCCGCTGCTGGCGACTTTGCTCCGCACGACGTCACCTTTTACCTGCGCGATCTGGCATCGGCCTACCACAGCTACTATGATGCCGAACGCATTCTGGTGGACGATCCCGCCGTCAAACAGGCACGCTTGGCACTGGTGGCGGCCACGGCCCAAGTGCTGCGCAACGGCCTGAACGTGCTGGGCGTATCTGCCCCAGAAAAGATGTAATTTGTGCAAAGGTTGGTATGAGTTCCTTTTTGTCTTCGCATTCCATTGGCTCAGCGCCCGCGCAAGGCCAGGCCCACACCTGTAACACCGCTCTGCCCCAGCATCAGCGCGGCATTGGGCTGCTGGGCTTCATCGTGGGCATCGTCGTGGGTTTGGCCGTGGCTTTGGCCGTGGCGGTGTACATCACCAAAGTGCCCACGCCTTTTACCGACAAGTCCAAAGTCAAAACGGCTGAAGAGCAAGCGGCAGAAGAGGCACGCATCAAAGCCTGGAACCCCAACGGCCCCCTGGCCAGCAAAACCCCTTCGCCCTCGGCCAGCGGCCATGTGCAGCCCGCCCCCGGCACCACACCGCCCGCTGCAGTGCAGCCGCCAGCCATCACCCAAGCGCCCAACCAGCCCCCGCCCCCTACGGCTCAAGGCACGGATAGCGACCAAGGTGTGCTGGGCGACCGCGAACAGGAACTGGCACGCGCCAAGGCTGAGGCCGAAGCTAAGCTCAAAGCCGACCTGCGTGCGCAAGAACTGGCCCGCGCTAAAGCCAAGGCTGAAGAAGATCGCCGCCGCGAAGAAATCAACGCATCCAGCGACCCGATTGGCGCCTTGCTGCAAGAACGCAGCCGCCAGCAAGCTGCTGCCAACAACACAAACAAAACCCCTGCAGCCCCTGCCGCGCAAGCCCCAGCCGGCAGCGAAGCGTTTGTGTATTACGTGCAGGTCGGGGCTTTTCGCGATCCCAACGGGGCCGATAGCCAGAAAGCGCGCCTGTCGATGCTTGGCCTGAGCGCCCGCATCAACGAACGGCAGCAAGCTGGCCGCACGATCTATCAAGTGCGCCTGGGCCCCTTCCAGAACAAAAGGGATGCCGATGCCGCCCGTGCCCGTGCGGAAAACGGCGGCATGGAAACGGCTCTGGTTCGCGTCCAGCGCTAAGAGCCTGCTCACAATCTTTTCTATGGGTGCGCAAGCCCGGCAAATGCTCAGGATCGCGGCGCGCACCTTGTCCAAAAGGTTGCTGCACAAAAGCGGCATCTGCCGTGTTGCAAACGCTCGCCGGGCCGTTAAGCAGTCGACCTGGCCCGTCTGTAGTCTGTACTTTGCGCTTTGCAGCCACTGCCTTTGCAAAGCAACGGGCATGACGCAAAAAACATGAACCGGCGCCAAGACCCATTCCTTTTTTGGCCGATTCATTTGTCCCCATTCATTTATTTCGCCCCACCCATCAACGAAAGAAACGATATGTCCATCCAACACCCCTCATCCATGAATCGCCGCCACTTTGCCCGCCTGCTGGCTGCAGGTTCCGGCACAGCCCTGCTGGGCGGTTTGGCAGCTTGCTCGCCCAAGAGCACACCCTCTGAGTCATCCGCTGCAGCCCCTGCTGCATCGGGCAACAATGCCGCCGCCATTGATCCTGTTGCAGGTGTCGATTACAAAGTGTTGGCCAAACCTGTAGCCAGCGATGTCCCCAAAGGCAAGGCCGAGCTGGTCGAATTCTTCGGCTACTGGTGCCCACACTGCGCCACCTTGGCTCCCACTTTGGAAACCTGGCGCAAGCAGGCTCCGGCAGAGATCGTTTTCAACATGGTGCCCGTGCACTTTGGCCGCCCCAGCCACGAGCCTTTGCAGCGCCTGTTCTTTGCCCTGCGTGATTTGAACAAGCTGGACGCCATGCACCTCAAGGTATTTGACGCCATCCACAAACAAAAAGTCAATCTGTCGACCGACGACGCCATCATCGAATGGGCCAAACAGCAGCCCGAATTGAAAGACAGCAATTTCGAGCAAGCCTACAAGGGCTTCAGCATGGCAGCGGCTGTCAGCCAAGCCAAGCAGCTGACCAACGATTACGAGGTGGACGGCGTGCCATCGTTTGGCGTGGCGGGCAAATACTTCTGCAGCGGTACTTTGGCCAAAGGCCTGGATCGCGCCCTGCTGATCGCCGCCCATCTGACAATGAAAGAAGCCAAGGGCCAATAAGGCTGATCAAGCCAACTCAGCCCGTTTTCATTGCACACTTCACGGGCAAGGCGCTGGAAGTTGATGTTTTGGAGTAGCAGCCCGGCAAATCAGCTGCACAAGCAGCAGCACACGGCTTCTTCTCTACAGCCCCGATGAGCAAAAACATCGGGGCTTTTTCATGGGGCTGCCCTGGTCCATGTGCTGACGCGCATCAACTCGCTGACACATTTCATTGAACCCCCAACCCTGCCCGCAACAACCACTCTTCCGTCAAGCATCGGCCCACCCACCAACCAACCGCGCAAAAGCGCACGCTTTCAGCAGCAATTCACACCATGGCGGGGCTGGCTCTGCATACAATGCTCTTATTAGCCAGTCAGCTCGCAGTGGGTAGGTTTTATGAAGAAACGTTTTCTTGTTTTTGGGTGCATGTACGCTTTTCTCTGCATGGCGCCAGCCCATGCCGAATTGGCTGACCGCAGCAAGCCCATGCACATCGAAGCCGACTCGATGCGCCACGACGACATCGGCAAGATCACCAATGCCACAGGCCGCGTCATCGCCACCAAAGGCACCCTGCTGCTGCACGCCGATGCAGTAGAGGTGCGCCAGGATGCGCAAGGCCACAACTTCATGGTGGCTACGGCCGATGCGGGCAATCGGGTCTTTATGCGGCAAAAGCGCGAAGGGCTGAACGAGTTTTACGAAGCCCAGGCCAACCGCGCCGAGCGCGATGAAAAAACGATGATCACCACCCTGAGCGGCAAAGCCATCCTGCGCCGCTTGGCGGGCAGCACTTTGGCCGATGAGGTGCAGGGCGAAACCATCGTCTACAACGAAGCCACCGAGATTTACAACGTCACCAGCGGTGCAGCGGGCCAGACTTCGCCCAGCGGCGTGCCCTCTGGCCGAGTGCGCGCCACCATTGCGCCGCGCACATCGTCTGCAACAGCACCTGCGCCTGCAACCGCGCCTTCATCTACCCCTAGACGCTCAACCACCTTGCAATCCAGCCCGCAGATCGGGGGCGGCCAATGAGCGAGCCGACTTTGACCGACACCAACACAGCCGCGCCAGAGGCTGCTGTGCAAACGATGGATGCAAGCTCCGCAGCATCTGGCACGCCCGCAGCCACTTCTGCCGCGAACGGTCCATACAGCGAACTGGTTGCCAGCCACCTGCAAAAATCCTACGGCAAACGCCAGGTGGTGAAAGACGTATCGCTCACCCTGCGCAATGGCGAAGTGGTGGGACTGCTCGGCCCCAACGGCGCGGGTAAAACCACTTCGTTTTACATGATCGTGGGCCTGCTGCGCGCCGATGGCGGCACCATCACCATCGACGGCCGCCGTGTGGAAGACATGCCCATTCATCAGCGCTCGCGCATGGGCCTGAGCTATTTGCCGCAAGAGGCATCGATCTTTCGCAAGCTCAATGTGTCTGAAAACATTCAGGCCGTGCTGGAGCTGCAACTCGACGAACACGGCAAGCCCTTGTCAGCCAGCGCCATCAAAGATCGCCTGCAACAACTGCTGCAAGATTTGCACATCACCCACCTGCACGACACACCCGCGCTGGCCCTGTCAGGCGGCGAGCGCCGCCGTGTGGAAATTGCCCGCGCTCTGGCCAGCCAACCGCGCTTCATCCTGCTGGATGAACCCTTTGCCGGCATCGACCCCATCGCCGTGATCGAGATTCAGCGCATCATCAAATTTCTCAAGCAGCGTGGCATCGGCGTGCTCATCACCGACCACAACGTGCGCGAAACGCTGGGCATTTGCGACCATGCCTACATCATCAGCGAAGGCCGCGTGCTGGCCGCTGGCTTGCCCGCGGAAATTGTGGCCAACGCCGACGTGCGCCGCGTTTACCTGGGCGAACACTTCCGCATGTAAAGGAAAGCCACGGTGAAGCCCGGCCTGCAACTGCGCACCACCACCAGCGTTACGCTTGCGCCGCAATTGCAGCAGGCGATTCGCCTGTTGCAGCTTTCCAGCGCAGAGCTGCAACAGGAATTGCAGCAGATGCTGCTCGACAACCCTTTTCTGGAGCAAATCGAAGACGGCGCCTACGAAGCCCCCGCCGCTGATGAAACCACGCTGCCCGATACAGCTAGCGACGGCGCCACAGACGCATCAAG
Organism: Allobrachymonas sp.; assembly: GCA_030529305.1. The sequence goes on along the minus strand of JAUMXD010000030.1, from coordinate 11,124 downwards.
CAACGAAGACGAAGCTTGGCCGCCCGACAGCTATGCGCTGCTGGCTGATGACAAAAACAGCGTGGCCCTCGTCAACGAACACAGCGACAACTGGAGCGACACCGCCGACCAGGGCAACACCAGCGCGGCTGAAAGCGATGCGGCAGAACCCGACACAGCCGATGCCACCGACCTGGCGCTGGAATCGCCCTGGAGCGACGAACCCGCCGCAACTTTTGACGACGCAGGCGACGCCACGCAGGCCAACACCCAGCCGCAAACCCTGTACGACCACCTGCACCAACAGGCCCTGGCCCTGCATCTGAACGAAACCGACCAGGCCGCCCTGTATTGCCTGATCGAATCGCTCAATGAGGACGGCTACCTCGAAGACTCGCTGGCCGAACTGGCCCAGTCGCTGCTGGCCCAGCAAGCGCCTGCATTGCATGATTCGGCCGAAGAAGCCGAAGAGCTTTTTTCCGAAGCCTTGCACCACCTCACCGTGGCCCTACGCCTGCTGCGCACGCTTGATCCGCCGGGCCTGGGCGCGCGCGATCTGGGCGAATGCCTGCGCCTTCAACTGCAGGCCCTGCCCATTGCCGACGACGCCATCCAGCAACTGCTGGCACGCGAAGTGGCGCTGGAGCTGTGCCAGCAGCCGCTGGAATACCTGGCCCGCCGCGACATCCGCCAACTGCAAAAGCTCACGCCCTTTTCGGCCCCGCAAATCAAGGCGGCCATGCAGCTCATCGCCACGCTAGAACCCAAACCCGGCCGGCGCTTTGCGCAAACCGAGCACAACATCGTCGTGCCCGACGTGCTCGTCACGCCCGACCCCGAGGCCCCAAAGAACCAGCCCGCCTGGCGGGTGGACGTCAACCCCGCCGTGCTGCCCAAAGTGCGCGTGCATGCGCTCTACGCCTCGGCCCTGCGCCAGCACCCGGGCGAAAGCAGCGCCCCGCTCCAGCAACGCCTGCAAGAAGCGCGCTGGATGGTCAAAAGCCTGCAGCAGCGTTTCGACACGATCCTGCGCGTCTCGCAAATGATCGTGCTCTTGCAGCAAGACTTTTTCGACCAAGGCCCGCAAGCCATGCAACCCCTGGCCCTGCGCGAAGTGGCCCAGGCGCTGGAACTGCACGAATCCACCATCAGCCGCGTGACCAGCGGCAAATTCATGGCTACCCCTTGGGGCACCTTCGAACTGAAATACTTCTTCAGCTCCAGCCTGCAAGGCAAAGACGGCCAAACCACCAGCGGCACCGCCGTGCGCGCCCTGCTGCAACAGCTGATCGCCGAAGAATCACCCACCCAACCGCTGAGCGACAACCGCCTGTGCGAACTGCTGCAAGAACAAGGCATCCAATGCGCGCGCCGCACAGTGGCCAAATACCGCGAGGCTCTGCGCATTCCACCCGCTCATCTGCGCAAAACGCTGCAAGAACAATAAAGGTTGACTGTTTCCAGCCTTTGTTTCACTCGAAATAAAATCAACTAGATTCTTGAGGCTCCCTTCTCTCCATCCGTCTTTCAAACAGCTGCGGGTTAAGGCAAGGACATGGTTCGAACCCGCACCACTTCAATCATCCGGTGCTGAATGCAGCTACATGCAAACATGTTCTGCTGTGCAACTCCCCAGCAACCATTCCCTTGCAATGCGCAAATCTGGCCTTATTTGCTCAAGCATTGCTACACACTGACCGTGTACCCGATCTACCACCACCAGCGGTGCCGTTTTTCTTGGTTAACACCCATGTCTTCTCAAATCCAGAAATTCCTTTTCGATGGCTTGCCCGTGCGCGGCTCCATCGTTCGTTTAACGGCTCCCTGGCAAGAGGTGCTCAAGCGCCGTGCCAGCAACCCCGAAAGCGGCGCCTACCCCGTACCGGTTCAGAACATGCTGGGCGAAATGGTGGCTGGCTCCGTTTTGCTGCAGTCGTCCATCCGCTTCAACGGTGCGCTTGTGCTGCAAATTCAGGGTGATGGCCCCGTGAAAATGGCTGTGGCCGAGGTGTTGCCCGACCTGGGCCTGCGTGCCACGGCCTCTTGTAGCGGCGATATACCGGCTGATGCCGGTTTGCCCGAATTGGTCAATGCCCACGGTAAAGGGCGCTGTGCAATTACGCTGGATCCGCTGGATCGACAAAAAGGCCAGCAGCCTTATCAAGGAATCGTACCGCTAGCCGATATGCAGGGCCAAGCGCTGCCCAGCGTGGCGCAAGCGATTGAAGGCTATATGTGCAGCAGCGAACAGCTGCAGACCACTCTGCTGTTGGCAGCCAACGAGCAAGTGGCCGCAGGCTTGTTATTGCAACGCCTGCCGATGGAAGGTGCAGGCAATCTGGCAGGCACAGCTGCTTCGGCCGAGGCAACAGAAGAAAGTGAAGAGTCGCACTTTCAGCGCCTGTCGGTACTGGCGCAAAGCCTCAAGCGCGAAGAGTTGCTGGAGCTGGATATCGACACCATTCTGCATCGCCTGTTCTGGAACGAAAAAATCCTGCGCTTTGCCCCCGAGGCGGGCGACCCCGATCCGCACTTTCACTGCAATTGCAGCGCCGAGCGCGTGGCCAACATGCTGCGTGGTCTGGGGCAGGCCGAGGCCGAAAGCATTCTGGCCGAGCGAGACTTTGTGCATGTGGACTGTAATTTCTGCGGCCAAGCCTACCGCTTCGATGCGGTGGAGACCATGCAGCTTTTTACCCCTGCTGTGCAGCAGCCACCCAGCAGCCAGCAGATGCAATAAGCTGCTGCGCTTACGCGCATTGCCAAATGGGCAGTGCTCGCGATTTGCCTTTTGCCAGTTGCTGTTGCTCTTTTCTTCAAGCGCCAATCAGGCGCTTGTTTTTTTATTGAGTACAGAACAAGGTTACTTTGGTCAGCGTCCTGCGTGCATACCAGCCAAAGGGGCACTCAAGAGACAAGTCTGCCAGCAGGGGTAAGGCAGGCAGAGTGCTTGGGCATTTGTGCTACGCTTCGTGACCAAATGTTTTTTGCCCAGCGCTTGTTTTTTTATGAATTGCTTGGGCAAACGAGGAAAGATTAAAGCAGTCAGCGCGCAATATGCGCTTCTGCCGCTGGCCTGGCTGGGTTTGGCCTGGCGTGGCCGGATTGATGTGATTGGAGTTTTTTGATGAGTTGGCTTGAAAAATTGCTTCCACCCAAAGCGACCAAAACGGCGGAATCTGCCGAGCGGCGCTCGTCCATGCCCGAGGGCTTGTGGATCAAATGCCCCAGTTGCGACGGGGTGCTGTACCGCAGCGATCTGGAGCAGAACCAGAACGTGTGTCCGCAGTGCAGCCACCACCACCGCATTGGCGCGCGTGCGCGGTTGGATGCTTTTCTGGATGCAGAAGGGCGCTATGAACTGGGGCAAGAAGTGCTGCCCGTGGATGCCTTGAAGTTCAAAGACAGCCGCAAATACCCCGAGCGCCTGAAAGAGGCGCTGGAAAATACCGGCGAAACCGATGCGTTGATCGTTATGGGCGGCAGCGTGTGCGGCATCAATCTGGTGGCTGCGTGCTTTGAATTCGACTTCATGGGCGGCAGCATGGGCAGCGTGGTGGGCGAGCGTTTTGTGCGCGGTGTGGAACACGCCATTGCGCAGAAAGTGCCCTTTGTGTGCTTTACAGCCACGGGCGGCGCGCGCATGCAAGAGGGTTTGCTCTCGCTCATGCAAATGGCCAAAACCAATGCGGCTCTTACGCGTTTGGCCAAAAAAGGCTTGCCTTACATCAGCGTGCTGACCGACCCGACCATGGGCGGCGTGAGCGCGGGCTTTGCCTTTGTGAGCGATGTGGTGATTGCCGAACCTAAGGCGCTGATTGGCTTTGCTGGCCCACGTGTGATTGAAAACACCGTGCGCGTGAAGCTGCCGCCGGGCTTTCAACGCGCAGAGTTTCTGCTGGAAAAAGGTGCGGTGGACATGATTTGCGACCGGCGTGACTTGCGCCAGACTGTGGCACGCACCCTCAGCATGTTGCAGCGCATGCCCGAAGACAGTGTGGCGGCTGAATAAGGCTGGCAATTACTTGGGCCTGGCGGTATCACTAAGATAAGGGCTGCTGGCTGCTCAGATTTGAACGGGGATTCAAAAGGGGCTTGGGCGTATCGTTCAAGCCCTGATGTTTTTGGGCTGCCCGAAGAAGGTATCCGTGTTGCAAGCAAGGCCGGTACATGTTTGATTGCTTGGCGCGTGCTTCGCACGTTGCTGCGCCCCCCATCTGATCGGAACGAGCAATAGGTGACATGCATGTATGCCGTATGCCACATATGGGGCTGGCAGGGGGCTGCCCGCTTAAAATCAGCTGCTTTTCCAATTGGCAAACTCGTGCTTCCTGTTTGATTGAGGCAACGCTTTTTTTTAAGCCTCGCATGTGTGTAACGCATGTCAAAGCACAAGCGGCTGGTATTGCCTACCGTCTATTCACGCAAGTGGGTCTGTTGATGTGCGCCAGTGTGGTTTGGTCTCCATTGACGATCCCGCTTTTTTCGCTATCTACAGCTTTTAAACTCCATGTCTGAACAAGCTTCAACCTCCTCTGCCGCCCAAGCAGCGCCTGCTGCTGATGAAAATCAACTGATTGCCGAACGCCGCGAAAAACTCAAAGCCTTGCGCGCTGAGCAGGCGCAGGGCAAGGGCGTGGCCTTTCCCAACGATTGCAAGCCGACGCATCGCGCGGCCGATTTGCTGGCTGCGCATGGTGATAAAAGCAAAGAGGAATTGGAAGCAAGCATTGCGGCCGGCCAACACATTCGCGTGGATATTGCCGGGCGCATGATGCTCAAGCGCGTGATGGGCAAAGCCAGCTTCGCCACCCTGCAAGATGCCACCGGCCGCTTTCAGGTCTACGTCACGCGCGACGATGTGGGCGAAGAAGCGTACGCCGCTTTCAAACATTGGGATTTGGGCGACATCGTGGCCGCCGAAGGCTATCTGTTCAAAACCCGCACGGGCGAACTGTCCATCCATGCCACGGGCATTCGCTTGCTCACCAAAAGCTTGCGCCCCATGCCCGACAAGTTCCACGGCATGCAAGACCAGGAGCTGAAATATCGCCAGCGCTATGTGGACTTGATGACGGATGAAGACGCGCGCCAGCGCTTCGTTGCGCGCAGCAAAGCCATTGGCGGCATGCGCGACTTCATGGTGCAAAACGGCTTCCTTGAAGTGGAAACGCCCATGCTGCACCCCATTCCAGGCGGGGCCAATGCCAAGCCCTTCGTCACGCACCACAACGCGCTGGATCAAGACATGTTCTTGCGCATTGCGCCCGAGCTGTACTTGAAGCGCTTGATCGTGGGCGGCTTTGAGCGCGTGTTTGAAATCAATCGCAGCTTTCGCAACGAAGGCATCAGCGTGCGGCATAACCCCGAATTCACCATGATGGAGTTCTACGCCGCCTACTGGAACTACCGCGACCTGATGGACTTTACCGAGCAACTGCTGCGCCACGTGGCCCAGCAGGCGCGCGGCAGCTTGCAGTTGCAATACCAGGGCAGGGCGGTGGATTTGGCGCAACCCTTTGCGCGCATGACGATTCGCGAAGCCATCCAGACGCACACCGACATCGGCGCACAGGTGGATGATGCGGCCGAACTCGTCAGCCGCTTGAAAAAACTGGGCCTGAGCGAAGAAAAAGACCGTCTGAGCACGCGCAGCCTGCCTGCGCTGCAAGTGCTGTACTTTGAAGAAGCCGTGGAAAGCCAGCTGTGGCAGCCTACCTTCATCATGGAGCACCCCACCGAAATCAGCCCGCTGGCGCGCGCCAACGACGAGCGCCCGGAAGTGACTGAGCGGTTCGAGCTGTACATCACTGGCCGTGAAATGGCCAACGGCTTCAGCGAGCTGAACGATGCCGAAGACCAGGCTGCGCGTTTTCAGGCGCAGGTGGCGGCCAAAGACAGTGGCGACGACGAAGCCATGTTCTACGACGCCGACTTCATCCGTGCTCTCGAATACGGCATGCCACCCACCGGCGGCTGTGGCGTGGGCATCGACCGCTTCATGATGCTGCTCACCGACAGCGCCAGTATTCGCGACGTGATTCTTTTCCCGGCTTTGCGCAAGGAGGCTTGAAGCCTGATTTTCGATATGCGCAGATGAGTTTGTTTTTATAAAACAGCGTTACGTCTGAGTTTTATTGTTTTTTAGAGCGGCTCGCTATATTGGCGAGCCGCTATTTTTTTGCAAAAACGAGACATTGGCTTGTCAGTTGAAAAGCAAGATTGGTTCTGTGTTGATTGGTAGTATTGGGTAGATTTGCCATTCAAGATAGTCATCTTTTATTCAATTGCTCATTGAAAAATATTTTTTGAATGGCGCATCTGGAACTTTTTCGTGTTTGCCTGGAATAGGCAGAAAGTCGAAAAAATCCGATTTTTACTTCACTTGCTGCCTGTTTTCCAGCACCAACATACGCCGTTCCATATCATCAAGAACGGTAGCGGCACGCACATCCAGGGCTTGGCAAAGTTGCAGCAGCATGCGCACGCTGGGGCTGTTGCGGCCCAGTTCAATCAGCGAAAGATAGTTGCGGTCCATTCCTGCGCGCAAAGCCAGATCGGACTGACTCCAGCCCCGCTCTGTTCGCAATTTGCGCAGCGCCTGTCCCAGCGCTTGGTCAACCACATCCGCAACCATGCGCACGAGTGTGCGACAGAGCCTGTCGTTGATTCCGCATATATGCGGCAAAATGATACAATACAAAAAATCACAAATCGGGCTATTTTTTACAGATTGCTTGGTCTTTGTCTATGAAAGAAGCGACACAACCTGTCACATCTGCCGACTAAACTGCTTGCATCCCATCAACACGCAAACTTTTGTGAAATCTGGAAATGAGTACCCGGCAAGCAGCAAACACCAAAGGCGAAAAGCTCGCCCAGCGCCTTTCGTGCATCCTGGCGTTGCTGCACCAAGGCAGCCCGCTCAACAAACATCAGCTGGCCGAACGCTTTGGCGTGGACGTTCGCACCATCGAGCGCGATTTGCATCAACGCCTGCAGGGCATTGCCGAACGTGCGCCAGAAGGTGGTTGGCGGCTCAGCCACTGCGCGCGCGGCACCGTACCCGCCCGCTATCTGTATGACTATGCTCAGCTGGCAGGCGCCACGGCCCTGTTCCCCGACCCCAGCACGCCTTACCTCATCACCCAGCTTGAATACAGCGCCCGCTGCTCGTGGCCTGCACGTGCAAGCCATGCCCGAAGAAGACTTGCGCACCCAATCCCAAGCCTTTGCCCAATTGCAGCAGGCCGTGCAGCAGCGCCGCCCTTGCCACTTCACTTACAAGGGCAAGCCGCGCCACGTGCACCCCTATCGGCTCACGCATAAAAACGGCATTTGGTATCTGGCTGCGGCTGAAGTTGAGGGAGATTGGCTCAAAACCTTCAGTGTTGCACGCATTGAAAACTTGCGCGTGCAAGAAGGCGAACGCTTCACCCGCAACCCCGCGCACATCGAATACATCGATCAACAGCAAGACGTTTGGTTCACGGCCCAAGCCACCCAAGTCACTTTGCGCGTATCAGCCGAAATGGCGCATTACTTCACCCGGCGCGACCAATTGCCACACCAAAGCACCCGGCTGGATAGCGATGGCAGCCTGCTGCTCACCACGCGCATTCATCACCCGCAGCAATTACTACCCATCGTGCGGTATTGGATGTCGCACGTGCGAATCCTTGACCCTGTTGAATGTGAGCAAATGCTGATAGACAGTGTGCAGCAAGCTATTCGTTTATGGAAAACAGAAACAGAGGATCAGTTGTGAGTTGTCTTGAGTATTTTTGAATTTGAATCTTTCTTGATTGAAATTTTTTAATTTTTTGAAAAAGGAGTTTGTCATGGTAGCACCAATTGTTCTCGTTCCTATTGCTTTGGGAAGCGTGGTGTGTGGAGCTAAAAAAGCTACGACGGGTATCAAAAGTCGCAAGCTGCTGACGAAATCATTAAAAAAATTCAGAAAGAATTTGACGAGCAAAAAAGCGCTGAGCTCAAGCAAGAGCAAGAAACGAGTTTTGCATTGGAGAGGCTTGGTAGAAACGAATTGAAAATAGCAAAGAAAATTGAAGAGTTCAAAAAATTGGCAGATAATTTGCTTGAGAGATTAAATAAAAGCAGAGGGAAGATGTTAGAAATTAAAATTCCCGAGTACAGCTTAAAGAAAATTGATGGATATACGACGTCTGCCGTGAGTTACTTAACTTATCTTGCTGGTGCCGGAGCAGCTGGGGTAGCTACAGGATTTGCTGTTTATGGTGGTGTCATGGCTTTGGGAACAGCATCGACTGGCACAGTCATTTCAGCCCTTTCAGGTGCAGCGGCTACGAAAGCCACTTTAGCGGCCATTGGTGGTGGCTCTATAGCCGCAGGCGGTGGTGGTATTGCTCTTGGTACGACTATTTTGAGTGGGGTTTCTATCGCTCCTGTTTTTGTGTTTGCTGGCTGGGCTTATGACAAATGTGCGGAAGAGGCATTGCGTAACGCAAGAGCCACAAAAGAGCAAATCAATTCAGCTATTCAAAAAATCGAGAAAAGAAAAGATTTCTTTGAGAAAAGTGAAAAGTATGCACGATCAATTAATCAAATAATTTCTTCTTTGAGTGTTGAGCTTGGTGGATATTTTGATCATCTCGTGAGTGTTAGTAAAGTCATTGAAGAAGCCGAAAAACTTAATGATGATTTGAAAAAAAGAAATTTGATGAAATAACTGAAGATGTTCTGCAGAAAGTGGATGGCGGCATGGTATTGGCCTCGATACTTACATATATTGTTACTACGCCTATTTTTAAAGTGAAAGAAGCCGAGGGTAAAGTATGCTATAAAGAAGATGGTTCGCCAGAATTTATTACTGACGATGATGGAAATAAAGTGATCAATGCAGAGGATGTTGATCGAGTAATAAATAAAGATCACCCCAATCGTTTGAAAGATGATGAAAAATATCGTGAGCAATGCCTTGTTTGATATTTGTCTTGTTCATATCGTTTAATTATTTTAGTCGTTGATTTCATATGTATTCAAGTTTGGAAAATATTTGCCGTTATAGAGGTGGGGAAAATGCTGATACTTTTGCCTACCCTTGGGCGCAAGAGATAGAAAGAACCATTGTTCAAAGCATTGCCACGGCCTTTGGTTTGGATTTTTCGCTGTTCAAAGATCAGCTAGGCGGGGATGTAGATACCATTAACAATGTTCGGCAAAAGGTTTATGCCAGTGCAGAGGAAAAAGATCGTTTTGAATCTAGAGATTCTTACAATTCTCCTAAATATCATAATCATATAAACTATATAGAAACAGGCCGGCGCAATAAGCAGCTTCAGCAAGAGGGGAGGCTTGTTGATGGCTACAAAAATCAGCGCATGGGCATGAATGAAAACAGGGATCTGGATCATGTGATTTCTGCCAAGGAGGTTCATGATGATACAGGCAGGGTTTTGGCTGAGATGGATGGTGTTGAGCTTGCCAATCAATCATCCAATCTGCAATCTACATCGTCCAGCATCAACAGGTCAAAAAAAGATAAATCCATGTCTGACTATCTGGCTGGGCATCAGCAGAGGCTTGAAGATGTAAGGGCAGATATCGAAAAACGTGAAGAGCGTTTGCAAAAACTTCGTTCAGATCCAGCTAAAAACAAAGGAAAAATCAGAGAGCTGGAAGATGACATTAGAAAGAAGAAGAACAAGCTGAATGATCTTGAATCCATCGATGAAAAGGCCATGATGGAAAGAGACAGGGAGGCAAGAAGGGCCTATAACCTTGCAATTGATAAAAAATACTACACAAGCAGTAAATTTTTCAAAAAAACGGCCATTGTTTCTGGCACGGCTGCTGTGGCAATGGGTGCCCGCCAGGCGCTGGGCTTGGTGTGCGCAGAAATATGGTTCGAGTTGAAAGAAAGCTTGCCGAAGATCATTGATGATCTCAAAAACAAGTTTGATCTGGAAAGTTTTTTTGAACACATTGAAAAAACGCTCAAAGGCATTTGGTTGCGATTGGAGCTTCGCTTCAAGGAATTTTTCTCTGCCTTTAAAGAGGGTGCTGTTGGTGGAGCGATGTCCAGCTTGACGACAACGCTGTTCAATGTGTTTGCCACGACTTCAAAAAACTTCATCAAGATCATTCGTGATATGTGGGGGCATTTGCTCAGGGCCATCAAACTGATTGTTTTTAACCCTGAAAATCTCTCTTTGGTTGATTTGGGCAAGGCAGTTGTTGAGATTTTTGCAACAGCCATTTCTGCCTTTGTGGGGTTTGCGGTTTATGCAGAGTTGACGCCTTTGGTGCAAGCCTTTCCTTTGGGGGCAGAGCTGGCCAGCTTTGCAGGCGCGCTGGTAACTGGCCTTTTGGCGCTGGGTTTGAATTATTTTCTTTTGTACAGCAGTTGGGCGAAAAAATTCTGGAATTATCTGGAAGGATTGATGCCTTATGGCGAGTTGCTGCGGAAATACAGAGAAATCAATGCCGAGCTGGATAGTTACTTGGCTGAATTGGCGAAGATTGAATTCAATCTGGATGCTGAGGACTTGGCCGCTTTTTCTGATAATTTAAATGCCTCTGCGGATGAGGAGGAACGCTCTGTTGTTCTGAAAAAACAGGTTGAAAAAATGGGTGTTGAGTTGCCTTTTGAATTGGGCAATTCGGAAAGTGTGCGTAGCTGGTTGGCCCAGAAAGCGCAAGCATTTGCTTCTAAATGATTTGGAGTGATGCGTTTTTGAATATTCAATAACGATATGAGTTGCGAAAAGGGAGAATTCCCTTGCACGCAATGTGGCTTGTGCTGTCAGCGCGTGAGTGTGGCACAAGCTACTCAGTTTCTTGATCGGGGTGATGGCATATGCAGGCACTATGACGATGGTTTGCGCCAATGCCGAATTTATGAAAGCCGCCCGGATATTTGCCGGGTGGATCGGCAGTTTGCCTTGCATTACCACCGCCTGATGAGTTGGAACGAGTTTGTGAACTTGAACCACGCTGTGTGTTTGCAGTTGCAGCGTGAAGCCAAGCTGGTTGAGTAGTGCGCTGCGGCTGCTTGCTGTTGGCTTGGCAAGTGGCTTGTGACAAATCAGCCAACTTATAATCCATGCCATTGCCTTCGAGGAGCGTTGCAGCACCAGCACTGGGTGCGAGGCTCGAAGGCGTGGC